>JBBDNV010000174.1:0-60381 GCA_040877415.1 Pirellulales bacterium | reverse complement strand
GGCGAAACGATGGCCATCGGCCGCACGTTCAAGGAATCGTTCCAGAAGGCGCTGCGCGGGCTGGAAGTGGGCAGCTTCGGCTTCGGCTGCGACGCCAAGGATCGCTGGGGCACCGCCGACGAGCCGACGCGCGACGAAATCCGCGCCAAGCTTTCCACCCCCGGCGACGAACGCGCGTGGTTCATCCGCTACGCGTTCAAAAGCGGCATGACGGTCGACGAAATCTACTCGCTCACCAGTATCGACCCATGGTTCCTCGAGCACCTGCGCGAGATCGTCGAGCTCGAGGAAATCCTGCGGGCGCACGAGACGATCGCCGCGGCTACGGACGAGCTGTTGCGGCGTGCCAAGCAATACGGCTTTTCCGATCGCCAGTTGGCCACGCTGTGGAACACCAACGAAATCGCGGTGCGCACCGAGCGCAAGCGGCGCGGCATCGTGGCCACGTTCAAAGCGGTCGACACCTGTGCCGCCGAGTTCGAAGCCTATACGCCCTACTATTACTCGACCTACGAGGACGAGGACGAAACGCCCAGAAAGCAGCCGGGGCAAAAGAGGATCATGATCCTCGGCGGCGGGCCGAATCGGATCGGACAGGGAATCGAGTTCGACTATTGCTGCTGCCACGCCAGCTTCGCCCTCGGCGAGCTGGGCATCCAGTCGATCATGGTCAACTCCAACCCCGAGACCGTGAGCACCGACTACGACACGAGCGACCTGCTGTTCTTCGAACCGCTGACGACCGAGGACGTGCTCAATATCTGCGACCGGGTGGAGCCCGACGGCGTGATCGTGCAATTCGGCGGGCAGACGCCCCTGAACCTGGCCCGGGCGCTGGCAAGCGCCGGCGTGCCGATCATCGGCACCAGCGTCGATACGATCGAAGACGCCGAAGACCGCGAAAAATTCCAGCAGTTGCTCAAGCGCCTGGGCCTCGCGCAGCCGGCCAACGGCATCGCCCGCACCATGTCGCAGGCCCGCACCGTGGCGACCCAAGTGGGCTTTCCGGTGCTGGTGCGCCCCAGCTTCGTGCTCGGCGGCCGGGCCATGGAAATCTGCTACGACCAGTCGCAGCTCGAGCGGTTCGTGGCCGAAGCCTTTATCGTGGCCCAGGGCCAGCCGGTGCTGATCGACCGCTTTCTGGAAGACGCCATCGAAGTCGACGTCGACGCCATCAGCGACGGCCAAAGCGTGGTCGTGGCCGGCATTATGGAGCACATCGAGGAAGCCGGCGTGCACTCGGGCGACTCGGCTTGCTGCATTCCGCCCTACAGCCTGCAAGGGCCCATCCTGGCCGAAATCCGCGAGGCCACGCACGCCCTGGCCCGACGAATGAAGGTCGTCGGGCTGATGAACGTGCAATACGCCATCAAGAAAGAGGACGGCCACCAGACGCTGTACGTGCTGGAAGTCAATCCGCGCGCCAGCCGCACGGTGCCGTTTGTGTCCAAGGCCACCGGCATGCCCGTGGCCAAGATCGCGGCCAAGGTGATGACCGGCATGACGCTGGCCGAGCTGGGTTGCGAGACCGAGCCGATCCCCAGCCACGTGTCGATCAAGGAGAGCGTTTTTCCGTTCCGCAAGTTCGTGGGGGTCGACATCGTGCTGGGGCCCGAGATGCGCTCGACGGGCGAAGTGATGGGGGTCAGCGAGCGTTTTTCGATCGCCTTTGCCAAGAGCCAGCTCGCCGCCGGAACGGTGCTGCCGCGCGAGGGCACGATCTTTATCAGCGTGGCGGCGCCGGCCAAGGAGCACGCGGTGGAACTGGCCAGGCGCCTGGCCGCCTTGGGTTACAAATTGATGGCCACCGAAGGGACGGCGCGGCGGATCGAGGCGGCCGGCATCGCGGTGCAGCACGTCAACAAGCTGCAAGAGGGACAGCCGAACCTGCTGGACTACCTGCTCGACGGGGCGATTCACCTGATCATGAACACGCCCAGCGGCAAGGGCGCGCGGACCGACGAAGGCAAGATTCGCTCGGCGGCCGTGGCCCGCGGCGTGCCGTGCATCACCACCATCCAGGCCGCCGACGCGGCGGTCAAGGCCATGGAGGCCTTGCGCCACGAAGAAATCACGGTGCAAGCCCTGCAAGACCGCTTTGCGTCGCTGGTGCCGGGGAGATGACCATAGAATGCATAAGTTCTAGCGTGCGTTAAGCCTTGAGGCGGCTCGCATCTATGCCTTGGCAGGCGGCGGCGCTGGCTCTTGACGGGGACGCCGCGGGCGACTAAATATCGCAAATGACGCGTAGGCGATGGAGTTCGCCTTAAACCGCCGACAACGTCGGCTAATGACTCCTACCGAGCGACGCTCGATAGGGCATTGGCCGCATCGCAAAATGCCCTAGGAGCCGCTCCCGAGGGCATTTTTGTTGCGCCGCCAAAGGAGGGACATTCGATGACGCCTGTCTGGACGCAAGCGGCTTTGTGGCTGGGGTTGGCGCTCGTCGCGACCCTGTTCTCGATTTGGTTTCGCGTGGCGACGGCTCTTTCGGAAATCCTCGTGGGTATCCTGGCACAACTGGTTCTCGCTGCGCTGGTCGGCACCGCGGTGCTGGGCGCCGACGAGTCGTGGGTCAAATTCCTCTCCGGCACGGGAGCAATCTTGCTGACGTTCTTGGCCGGCGCCGAACTCGACCCGGCGGTCTTCAAGCTCAAATGGAAAGAGGCGACTGGGCTGGGAATTCTGGCCTTCTTTGCTCCCTTTTTGGGATGCACGGCGGCCGCTTATTACCTGCTGAACTGGAACGTTCAGGCCAGTTGGCTGGCGGGCATCGCGCTGTCCACGACGTCGATCGCGGTGGTGTACGCGGTGATGTTGGAGTTGGGGTTGAATCGCACCGAGTTCGGCAAGACGATTCTGGCTGCCTGCTTCATCAACGACCTAGGCACGGTGATCGCCCTGGGCCTCATCTTCGCGCCGTTCACTCCGCGTACCATCGCGTTTGTAGGAGGCTGTTTGGTTATAGTTCCTGCCGCGTGCTGGCTCACGCCTCGATTCTTTCGGCGCTTCGGCGACCGGCCCTCCGAGCTTGAGGCGAAATACTTGTTGCTGTTACTTTTCGGCCTGGGGGCCTTGGCCACCTGGGCCGACAGCGAAGCGGTCCTGCCCGCTTACCTGATCGGCATGCTGTTGGCCGGCACGGTTGGCAAAGATCACGTTCTGGTACGGCGCTTGCGGACGCTGACGTTTGGGTTTTTGACCCCGTTCTATTTCATTCGGGCGGGGTCGCTCGTGTCGGTACCGGCACTAGCCGCGGCGCCGATGGCTTTAATTGTGCTGCTGTTGGCAAAGATGGTGAGCAAATCGATTGGCGTCTACCCAACCACGAAGGCGTTCGGCTATGTTCAGCGCGAAGGGGTCTACACAACCTTGCTGATGTCCACCGGACTAACGTTTGGCACGATCTCGGCGTTGTTCGGGTTGAGCCACGAGCTGATCACTCGCGAGCAGTATTCGCTTTTGGTAGCCGCCGTGATTGCCAGCGCAGTGGTTCCAACCCTCATCGCAAACGCGTTCTTCCTGCCGCACTACCTGATTCCGAAGCGGCAGGACTCTGCGGGCATCGAGGGGGCGTCAGAATCACAGAGGGCTGTCCGAGTTCCGCTGAGCGGGCTGTCCAGCGACCTCGATGGCAAATGAGCGGGAGCACATGCATGCTAAAAAGAATCCTCGTGGCGTTCGACGGGTCAGAGCCCGCCATGCGGGCCTTCCGGATGGCACTGGAGTTGGCCGAGCCGCTGCGTGCTGAATTGATTGTGTTGGCAGTTGCTCAACTTCCCGAGCCCGCTGCAATGGTCGAAAGCTCCGCCATGCTGGAATCAGCCACCGAGCACTACGAAGGGGACTTTCAAAAGCTGCGCGAATTGGCTGCCTCAGCCGGCAACGCGATCGATACGCGCGTCGTCGTCGGCCACGCCGCCGAACAGATTGTGCACCACGCGGCGGAGGAACATGCCGATCTCATTGTGATGGGCCATCGCGGCAAGAGCCTGGTCGAGCGATGGTTGCTGGGCTCGGTGTCCAAACGCGTGATCAGCTACGCACCTTGTTCCGTGCTCATCGCCCGGTAACTGGCGCTCGCACAACGCGGAATCAGCGCGCACGGGCATCTTCTGGGCACGATGTGGCTTTACGCGTTGAATCGCAACGCGCGCCCCGGCAATTCGGGGCCGAGGTTTTCGACTGGGCGGCCGTCGGTGATCACTGCCACGCCGTTCACGATGACGTGCTCGATGCCCACAGAGAGCTGGTGCGGGTCGTCGTACGTGGCCCGATCGGAGACAGTATCGGGATTGAAAACGACCAGGTCGGCAAACGCCCCCTCGCGCACTTCGCCGCGATCGACCAGTCCAAAGCGTTCGGCTGGAATGCCGGTCATCTTGTGAACGGCTTCTTCGAGCGTGAACAACTTTCGATCGCGCACGAGCGGCCCGAGCATTTTGGGAGCCGAGCCGTACACGCGCGGGTGCACTTGCGCGTCGGGAAAGAAAATCCCGTCGGTGCCGAGCATGAACTTGGGATGCTTTAGAAACGGCTCGACCAGCTCGTCGTCGCCGACGCGCAGCACGCAAAGCGCCGCCAGATTTTCCTTGACGAGCAGATCGCACAGCGCTTCGGCCGGACGTTTGCCCACGCGCGCCGCGTAGTGGGCCAAAGTTTGGCCATGGTGCTGCGCATTGTCCTCGCTGGCGCACCAGGCCAGCACGATCTTCTGGGGCGCGAGCGGAAAACACGCCAGCATCGCTTCACATCGCTCGCGGACGGCCGGATCGCGCAGTTTGGCGCACGCTGCAAGCGGCCCGTCCTCCCACACCTCGTACGGCAGCAAGTAGTTGAGCATCGTCGAGCCGCTGGTGTAGGGATAGATGTCGAACGAAAAATCGACTTCGTTCACGGCGACCCGATCGACGTATTCCAGCAATTGCTCGGTCTCGCGCGGCGAAGAGGCCTTCAGGTGCGAAATGTGCACCGGCACGCCGGCACGCTTGCCGATTCCGACCGCCTCCTGCACGCCGCGGAGCGTCCCCTTTTTGTAGCGCACGTGCGTCACGTAAATGCCGCGCCAGGGGGCCATGGCCGAGCAGACTTCGACCAGCTCGTCGGTGGTGGCGAAACACTGGGCGATGTAATCCAAACCGGTCGAAACGCCGACCGCTCCGGCGTCCATGGCCCGCTCGATTTCGCGGCGCATGATGTTCACTTGCGCGTCGTCGAGCGGTCCGCGCCGCCAGCCGGCGGCCAGCACGCGCACGTTGGCATACGGAATCTGGGCGGCGACGTTTTGCGCCGTGCGCCCCTCGAGCAAAGCCAGATAGTCGGCGATCGAACGCCAGCCCTGATAGTCTTCCGGCCGCAACCCGTCGAGAGCCCGCAAATAGCAGAACCAATCGCGCCAGTTGTACGGCGCCACGGGCGCGTAGGAAATGCCGTCTGGCATCAGGATTTCGGTGGTGAATCCCTGGCTGGTCTTGGGCAGAAAGTTGGGCGTCACGAGCAGCCAGCCGTCGGCGTGGGTGTGGACGTCGATAAAGCCCGGCGCGACGACCAGCCCGCCGGCGTCGATGACCCTTGCCGCTGACGGCGAATCGGCCAGTTGCCCGACGGCGGCGATCCGATCGCGCGCGATCGCCACGTCGGCCGCGCGAGCGGGCGCGCCCGAGCCGTCGATCAGCGTGCCGCCGCGGATGACGAGATCGAAAACCATGGATGATCCACCATCACGGGGCGCGATGACGCAAGGTGTAGTGCGCTTCGTCGGGAAAAAACCGTTCGCCGCCGGCCAGGTCGCGGAGGTGAAACTCGTACACAAACCCCTCGCGCAGGCCGCCAAGCTCGATTGTCACCCGCCGGGCGTCGTCGGAAACCGCGACTTTTCGGATCGCCTCGATGCGGCGGTCCTTGTCCTCGCCGCCGTAAGCCGGCGTGGAAATGCGGCGATAGGAGGAGATCGCATAGTTGCCGGCCTCCGCGGCGCGCTCGCGGTCAAGGGGCGTCGTGAAGTCGATCGTAAAACCGCGGCTGGCGGCCCGCACCTCGGCGATTCCCGGTGGAAAGTCGCCGTGCCGGCGGAGCCGGACGATCGAGCCGGTATTCGTTCCGGCGCCCCAGCCGCTGTCGCGAATGTTGCCGACGTACAGATCGCCGTCGGGGGCGACGGACGAGACGAGCGGGCCTTCGAACGTCTCTTCGCCCGGCGACGGCTCGCGCGAAAGCGGATAGACGGCCCCCTGGAATTCGCCGCCGACGCGCTCGAGCGAGAGCCGCACCAGCCGCCGCGTATCGTACTCGCAGCCGACCAGGTGACCCTCGAACGGGCCGAACAGATCGCGGCCCGGCTTTTCGCGCACCGCGGCCGGCGTTTCCAGAAAGCAAATTCCGTTGACGCTGCGGGTCCAGGGATGCGGAATCTCGATCGCCGCGGTCCTAAAAGGCGGATTGAAACCCTGCTTCCGTTCGCCACTGTTGATAAACCCGTAACGGGCGCCTTCGACGACGTGGTTCAATTCGTTAAACGGATTGAAGTGGCCCTGTTGATCGGTGACAAAAAGTTCCCGCTCGCTCGACAGCGCGATTCCCTGTGGAAATCGCAGGCCGGCGCAGATTTCGTGGAGGCTGAATCGCCGGGGGTCGTCCGTCGTCCGTTCGCGCGGCACGAGCCGGACGACGCGGCCGCGAAATCGGGCCGCCGCTTCCGAACGGTTGTCCTGCTCGCAGCCGAGCGACACGTAATAGTTTCCCTCCGCGTCGCGCGGCAATCCCATGACCCAGTCGTGATAGTCGCGCGTGTGACCCCAGCCCGACGCGAGCAGCTCGGTTCGCTCGGCACGGCCGTCTCCGTCGTCGTCAAAGAGCCGCAGCAGGGCGTGCTTGTTAATCACGTCGATCGCATCACCGGCGGTTGCCACCCCGTAGGGGGCGGCCAACTCGTCGCTAAACGGCACGAGCCGATCTTCCAGCCCGTCGCCGTCGTCGTCGTGCCCCAGCCACACGCGCCCTTCAAGCGACGAAACGACCAGCGTCCCGTCGGCCCGCCAGGCCAGCCCGGTCGGCATGGGTTGATCCGACAGCGGCAAGCGCACGGCCTCGAAGCCCGGGACAACCTTTAGCTCCGCGCGCCGGACGCTGCGATCGACTACCGGCGGCGGGGCGAATTGATCGGGCACGGCTTCCGCGCGATATTCGAGTTCGCAGGCGGGCGCCTGGCCGCCGCCAAGCGCGACGACGGCTCCGCGCGGCGTTTTCGTAAGTCTCGCCCCAGCATCCTCGGCGAGCGAGACTTGCACGCTGCCATTGGGCCCCAAGAGCGTGGCCGAACGCCCGGGGGAATCCAGGTTCACGTCGCCCGCCAGTGCCAATAGCTCCCACTCGGCCTGGCCGGGAGCCGCTTCGAGTCGCACGCGGCGTCGAAAGCCCGACTGCTGGCCCGGAGCCGCCACCAGCGGCGAAAACTCCTGCACGACGCGGATCACCGCCGGGGGGCCATCGATGGGAAAACGAAGCCGATGCGAAAACCGCACGCCGTCCTCGACGTGCTCCAGCACGTCGATCTCGGTGACGTACTGCCCGGCGGGCACGGGCCCGATCGTCTCGCCGCCGCGCACCAGCCACAAGTCGCCGATCGGCTCGTTCGACTCGTCGTCGACGGAAAGCAACTGCGGCTGGCCGGCTTCCCAATACCACGTCTTGCCGCGCGTCTGCTGCCGGGCCACGTCGCCGATCCACCAGGCCGCCAGGCGATTGGCGGCCAAATCCACTAGCACGTTATGGCGGTTCTTTAGTCCGACGACCAACGGCTTGACAAACGGCCGTCCGGCGACTTCGATCACGTCGGAGAGCACGGCCGCCGGCTCGCCAAGCTCGGGCAAGTTCGCGCGCCGCACGACGCGCAGGGCAGCGGGGGCCGGCGGCGTGAAGTTCTCGCGATTGAGCGCGCGCCACACGGCCGCCAGTTGAGCGTCGAGATTGCCGTCGAGCACGCCGCGAATGCCGCGCTGGACCGCGGGCATCTCCATCTGCGGCACGCTTCGGGCCGGATTGCGCACCCAGCGATCAAACCACTCGCGCCGCACGCGCTTGCCGATTTGCGAGAGGGCCGACCCTTGCGCGTCGAGTTCCACTTTTTGAGGCGTCCAATCGCCGATCGCGTGACAGCTCGTGCAGCCGAAGCCGTCGGCGGTGACCAATCGCGGCCCGGCCGCGTCGAGCGCGGTGTTCGATAACGCGGCCGGCTCGGCCGGCGGCGATTCATTGGCTCGCGGGGGAATCCGATCACTGTCCACAAAGTACCGCACCAGGGAATCGGTTTCCTCCGGGCTCAACGGGAACTTGGGCATTCGCACGCGCAGCCACGGGCGCCTTTGCGACTTGGGGGTGCGGATCGCGTCGACCAGCGCTTCGTCCTCGAGCTTGTCGCCCACGCCTACGAGCGCCGGCGGCTCGAGCGCCGGCAACACGGCGCCGAGCGCAGCGTCGGCCTCGGCCACCGCGGGCAATTGTTCCACGAGCCCCGGCGACGATCCGCGCGCGTGACAAGCCAGACAATTGTGTTCCACCAGCAGATGCTCTCCGGTCCGCGCGACCGGCGCGTCGCTCACGTGGCTCGTGCCGGCGAAGAACGTCCGAATGGCGCGGCGATCGTCGTCAGCGAGCCGATAACCGGGCCGAGAGCGCGCCGAGTCGGGCTCGAACAGGCACGAGTTCTCGCCGCGCGCCAGGGCGGCCTTGTAAAGTTTCACCGGTTTGTCGGCCCGTTTCACGGCCAGGGATTTGGGCAGCGCGTGGCACGCCACGCAGCGCGCCTCGCGCACCAGGCGCGCGCCGTCGTGGAACCGCGACGTAATCTTGGTGGCGGCCGGACCCGCCGGACCGCCGAGCGTCTGCAAATACAGGCTCAGGCTCGCCAGCTCGTGCGCTTCGAGCGCGAACAGCGGCATGCGGTGATCGCGATTCAGCCGCGCGGGATCGGCCAACCAGCGGGCAAAGAAATCGGCCGGACGCTTGCCGGCCACGCGCGAAAGATCGCCGCCGCCGAACAGCCCGCCGGTGCCCAACTCTCCGACGCGATGACACGCCAGGCAGCCGACGCTGCGAAACAGGCTCGCCCCCGCGGCAGCGGTGGGTGGCGGCGGCTCGTCTTTCGCTTCATTTTTCCCGCGTTTCTTTTTCTTGCCGTCCTGCTGGGGCGACCTCCCAATCGCGGGCAAAGCGGGTTCCCGGGGCGGCTCGGATGCCGCCAAAAGAACGTCGGCAATCGCTGCGGCCTCGTCGCGGCTGAAACCGAAATGGGGCATGCGGCGCGCCCTCGGTACTTCGAAATCGGCCTTCGCATCGGGCGCCCTACCGGCAAGCCAATCCATGAGCCATGCCCCCGACAAATTGCCCCCCAGTGAATCGAGCGCCGGCGCACGCAGGGCATCCGGCTCGCCCGCTAACTCGTGACAGGCGGCGCAGCCGAGCGCGCGAACCAGCATTTCGCCGCGCTCGAAATCGCCGGAAGGCGTCTGGCGCGCGTCGTGAAACAGCCACCGCGCACCGACCGGCTCGAGCCCGAACTGCGGACCCTCCCAAGCCAGCGCGATCCGGGCCGGCTCGTCCGTGCGGCGATATTCGATTTTCAGCGGGTGATAGCCGAACGGCAATTCGATCGGCAGCGCGTCGAACCACCGCGGCTCGGGTGCTTGATCCTCCAGGATCAACTGGCCGTTCAACTCGAGCCGCACCGAGCCGGCCGCAAAAACGTGCAACCGATAGCTGCCGGGCGATTGGGCCCACAGCCGCCCGCTGTAAAGCGCCGTAAACGGGCCGGGCGGCACGCGCCGATCGGGCGGAAGCGCGTTCCACACGTGCCACAGCCGCTCCGCCAGCCGCGCGTATTCGATGCCGTCGGAGCCTCGATAGCGGGCGACGAGTCCTGGGCGGTAGGGGTTGTCGTCTTCGTCGGACGCGGCGGCCGGCATCGTCGCGAAAAAAGCCAGAAACGGTGCTAAGGCGGCAAGCGGCAGGATCGCCAGAGGGAAGCCACGACCGCGCTGGGCACTCATTGACGCAGCCCCAGGGCCAAGGCCTCGCTAGCGGTGGTGGGGCACCAGTGCCGCTCGACGTGCTGGATGACCAGCTCGGTGCCTTTTTCATGCGGCACAAACGGCGCCCTGCGCGGGTTGTACATCGTGTCGGTCAGGTCACGCACCAGGATCGCGTCGAGCCCCAGTTTCGTCATCTGCCGGATGCCGAACGAGCGGCCCAGCACGCACATGTTCGTGTGCACGCCGACGTAAATCACGTGTTTGATTCCCTGCTCGACGAAGTAGCTGTAGACCTGACGGCCATCGTCGGAAATGAAATCGCCGTCGGCGATGTGGATCGCCGGGTGCTGACTGGTCCAGGGCGAAGCTTGCTTGCACTGCGGCTGGCAATCACAGCCTCCGTCCGAATCGTCGATTGGCAGCTTGCCTTCGCGCGCCTCTTCGAGCGAACACCAGCTACGAATCGGCGAAGGGGGCGTGACGGTCGCCACGGCCAGCGCCCGCTTGCACGCCGGATGATCCTTGTACGAGTCGAGCGTGTCGGACGGGGAGTGCACGATGTGCACGCCAGCGGCGCGGGCCTCGCCGATCAGCGGGGCCATCTTCCTGGCCAATGCATCGCAGCGGCGCGTGGCGCTTGCGCACCAATGCTTGTTCCACATGTCGCAGATGAGAATGGCCGTTTCGCGAGGCGCCAGCTCGCGAACCGCGGTCTTCTCGTCAAAGCGGTCGGAGTCGCGCTGGCGCGTTTGCCGGCGAATCGGCAAGCGAATGACGTGATTGCCATCCGCGTCCGCCCCACGCGATAACGACGGAATCGATGCCCCCAGAAAACATCCCGCCGCCGAAGCGGCCAGGAACCGCCGTCGCGTCGTGATTTCATTGTTCATCTTATTTTCCCCCTTCATCCTTCTGCCTTCCGCCTTCATCCTTTCCCTCCGCCGGTTCGGCCAGATAGGCGAACAGATCGGCGATCTCGGCCTGTGAAAGCGTATTGAACAAACCGGCCGGCATGGCCGACTGTTTGCTCGGCGCGATCCGGTCGACGTCGTGCTTGGCCACGTTGACCTTCCCGCCGTTGATGTCGAGCACGACAATTCCCTCGCCCGTCTCGCCGACCAGACCGGTGTAAACCTTGCCGTCGGTGGTGAGCACCGTTTTGGCGGCGAACTGATCGGAGATGACCAGCGAGGGAAACACGACCGACTCCAAAATCTCTTTCCGCTGGAAGCGGCGGCTGACGTTGGTCAAGTCGGGCCCGATGCCTTCGCCGCGCGTGCCATAGCGGTGGCACTTGACGCACTGCGCTTTTTCAAACACGGCCGCCCCGCGCGCCGGATTGCCCGAGAAACTCTGCGGGCTCGCCAAAAAGTCGAGCACGGCCGCGAAGACCTGCTGGGCTTCGGGCTCGGCCGGCAGCACGGGGTCGGGCTGGTCGGGATATTTTTCGATGAACCACTTTTGCCACTTGGCCATGGCCTGTGGCCCCGGTTCGCGCGGCTCGCTGGCGGCTTCGCCGGTCCAACGCGACAACAGTTGCGCGGCCTCGCGGCCGCCGTTGTCGCCGAGCTTCAAGCCCAAAAGGATCACTTGCCGCTGGTCCTGCGGTTTGTCGTTACTCATCTTGTACCGCGCCAGCGCGCGCAGCACGTCGCGGGCGGTCGTGCCTTCGACCACCGCAAGCGAGCGGACCAACAGCGGCCAGTCCTGCTCGCGGGGCGCCGTGTTGAGCGAGTAAGTGGCCAACGCCTGGGCCACGTGATGCCTGCGATCGGGCGCGTTTTCGAAAACCTCGTGCAAGTGGGGCAGGGCCGATTCGTCGCCGTGTCCCAGCGCGATGACGGCCGCCCTGGCCAAATCGCGGGCCGCGGGCGAATCGTTGCCGGCCAGCTTCCTGTCGAGCTGCAACAGGGCCGAGACTTGTTCGGCCGAAAGCTTGCCGGAGTGATGCTCGACCACGCCCAGCGCGGCGCCTGGGTTGTTGGCGCCCGCGCGAATGCGGACCAACTGCTCCTCGGGCGGCATGGTTTTCAGCACGTCGTTGGCCCCGTTCGTGAGGTAGCCGCGATAGCTGTTGCCCCCTTCGAGCGCTCGTGCCAGGGCGAAGAAATCCAACAGCTCGCCGCGCAATTCGGGCGTCCAGCCGACCTTGAGGTGAACGCCCAACATGGCGGCCTGGATTCGCTCGTCCAAGGGCGCCCTGGCTTGCAAATGTTTCACCAGCCGCGGGGCCAGCGTCGGATCCTGCATCACCACCAGCGTGCGCACCAGCTCGCGATTCAGCCGATGGTCCGCGGAGGGAAAGCGGGCCGAAATCAAGCTGCCGAGCACCGGCTGTTCGCCCGGCTTGAAGCCGCCGCGATAGAGGGCCAACTCCACCACCCGCAACAGATCGAGCACGTTGTCGTCCGAAAGATCGCCCGAGAGCCGTTTGGCGCAGCCTTCCAAGATCGTTCCACAGGTATCGCGATCCGCGCCCAACACTTCCAGCGCGATCGCGCCGGCGATAAAGACCCGCGGGTCGGTCGATGAGAGCACCAAGGACCGCCATTGGTCCGGCGGCAGCTCTTCCAGCGCACGGCGCGCTTCCCAGGCCACGAAGGGGTCCGGCTCGGCCACGAGATCCAGCAGTTTGTCGACCGGGGCCGGGTGCCGGGCGCGCACCAACGACGCGCAAGCCAGCCGGCGGACGTTGGGATCGGCGTCGTCCAAGAGCGCCACCAGCCGATCGTTCGAGGCGCGGGTGGCGTGAATGCCCATCAGGTAGGTCGCCTTCGAGCGCACGTCGGTGTTTTCGTCGCGCGACAATTGGACCAGCAAGTCGGCCGCGGGCGCCGGACCGCAAAGCTGCATCAGGTCCAGGGCTCGCACGACGCTTTGCGGCGACGCCTGCGGGTTGACCGCCACCGCCACGAGCGCCGGACCCCACTGGTCGCCGAGATCCTTCTTCACCTCGCGCACTGCCCGGCGGGCCCAAGCGGAAGTAAGCTGCGGCTGGTCGATGGCCCGGGCGATGCCCAGCGACACCGGCTCGTCGATGGTCGTTTGATTCACGGCCGCGTCCGAAACGACGCGGAAGATCGACCCTTCGGTATTGCGTCCGCCGACCGAGATGTACAGCCAGCCGTCGGGCCCGACGTCGACGTCGGAGCAGTTCAGCGGCCGGCCTTCCAGAAAGATTTCGCTCGTGGCCTGGTACGTGCCGCGCTGGCGCTCGAGCATGACTGCCAGGATTCGGCCCTGCGACCAGTCGCACATGAAAAACGCGCCCTGGTATTTGGCCGGGTAGCGATGGTGGTCGTAGAACACGACGCCGGTCGGCGAGCCGCGGCCGACGTCGAGCGTCGTCGGCAGGCTGTCGACGAAGTAGGCCGGCCACGTCGACCAGCCGCTGCGCCAGCCGTACTCGCCGCCGGGAATTAGATGATTGACCCGCGTCGGTCGATACCACGGCAGACCAATGTCCCATTCCATGTCGGAATCGAAGGTGAACAGCTCGCCGTCGCGGTTGAAGGCGTGATCGTAGGCATTGCGGAACCCGCCCACGAACACTTCCAAAAAACTACCGTTAGTGTCCGTGCGGACCACGGTGCCGCCGGGCGCCTTGATGCCGGCGGCGTGGCCGTTGGCGTCCTCGTACTTGGGCACCAGCAGCTCGGCGTCGTAGTAGTCGTGATGGGGGCTGGTGCCGGCCGGCTTGCCTTCGACGAAGGCGTGGTTGCCGATCATGATGTAGATCAGTCCGTCGGGCCCCAGCACCGGCGCGTGCGGTCCGTGCTCGCCCATGCCGCCTTTGAACTTGAAAAGCGTTTCGACCTTGTCGGCCTGGCCGTCGGCGTTCGTGTCGCTCAAGCGATAGAAGGCCGTCTTCGAGGGCCCGTCACCCACGGCAAACACGTGCTCGCCGAGCGGCAGAATGCCCTGGCAGTCGTGGACCTTGTCGCAGTACGTCCCGACCGTTTCAAACCGTCCGTCGTGGTCCTTGTCCTGGATGAGCAAAAGCGCCCCGCGCTCCCGCGAGGCGATGATATCGCCGGCTTCGTCGAACGCCATGGCAACCAGCGAACCGGTCGAGCCGGGCGTGACGACTTCCTCGACGGAAAAACCGGCCCGCGGGGTAAAGCGGCCGGGGTCGGCCGGCTTGTTGTCGGCGGCGAGCGCCAGGGGATGAAGCAACCAACTCGCGGCCAGGATCAATAGCGGGTAGAGCACGAGCCGTGACGATATCATGGATCGAATGCCTCGCCAGGTGTGGGTCAAAGGAAGGTTGGGGGGAAGGTCGGCGGCTCCACGTTCCCAGCACGCGAGTTTCCAGTATAGACGACCGCCGCGGGCCGTGCACGCAGCGAAGCGGCACACGGTCAGCCCCGGCTTTGCCGAGCGATTGCGTCGAGGAGGGAAACAAATCCTCCGCCAAAGCCGGGGGCTCGAGGAGGCAAAACGGGTTGCCGCCGACAATTGACTCGGGGCCGCCGGTGGTTGAAGCTATCCTGTTAGAGCGATTCAGGCGGACCGCCCCGGCGCGCTTTCACGTCGCGTCGCATTTGCGCGCCCCGGGGCAACCGGTGAAAAATGCCCTCGATAGCACCGCCATGAAGAAGCCACGTATTCTGATCGTCGAGCCCGACGATTCCGCGGCCCGGCAATATCAAGCGGCCTTGGCGGGTCTCGAGTCGCCGGAATTCTCGACGGTGGCAAGCGCGCTTGAGGCGCTCGAAAAACTGCGCGGCGACTCGTTCGATCTGCTGCTGGCCAATGTCGATCCCCGGCGGCCCGACGACTTCGACCTGCTGCGCACGGCCCGAACGATCGATCCCGAGCTGCCGCTGATCGTGGTGACCAGCGCGCCGACGGTGGAATCGGCCACGGCCAGTTTGCGGCTCGGGGCGGGCGACTACCTGTCTCATCCGGTCGATCCGCAGGCGCTTGTCCAAAGCGCTTCGCGGCTGCTCTCGGGCCGGCGGCTGGAAGAGGAGTATGAGCTGTTGCGCCGTCAGGTCGAGCGGCCGTATGGCTTTGACGACATGATCGGCGGCTCGGCGGCCATGCGCAAAGTGTTCGAGACGATCGAGCAAGTGGCCAATTCCGACGTCGACGTGCTGGTCGTGGGCGAAACCGGCACCGGCAAGGAGTTGGTCGCGCGCAGCATTCACCGCCGCAGCCGCCGGGCCGGCGGACGGTTCGTGCCGGTCGATTGCGGCGCCATTCCCGAAAGCCTGCTGGAGAGCGAGTTCTACGGCCACGAGAAAGGGGCCTTCACCGGCGCCGAAAGCCGGCAGATCGGGTTGTTGGAATTCGCCGACCGCGGAACGTTCTTTCTCGACGAATTGGGCGAGCTGCCGATGCTGTTGCAAGCCAAGCTGCTGCGCACCTTGCAGGAGCGGAAGATCCGTCGCGTCGGCGGACGCGAGGAAATCGACGTGGACGTGCGCATCGTCGCCGCCACGGCCCGAAATCTCGACGAGATGATCCGCCAGAACCGCTTCCGCCAGGATCTTTATTACCGGATCAACGTCGTGCGGATCGACCTGCCCCCCTTGCGCGAACGGGGCGACGACATCGGGCTCGTGGCCGAATACCTGGCCCACCGCCATGGCCGCGAAATGGGCCGCCCGATCAAGAGCATCACGCCCGAGGCGTACCAGGTGCTCTCGCAATATCGCTGGCCGGGGAACGTGCGCGAGCTGCAAAACGTCATCCGCCGCGCGATCGCGCTGGCCAAGGGTCCGCATATCGCGCTGGACGATTTATCGGACGAGGTGGTAGCGGCCGCCGGCGAAGGGCGCTCGAGCGGCGATTTGGGCTATTTCGAATTGCGCGACGAGCACGTGGCCCGATTCGAGAGCCAATACCTCAACGACCTGCTGGTGCGACATCACGGCGACGTGCGCACCGCGGCGATCGAGGCGAAGCTCCCCCGCGGCACGCTTTATCGATTGATGAAGAAGCACAATCTCGACGGCGGCAGCTACCGCTAGCGTGCTGGTGCGGGGCGCAAGTGGCTGTCACAGCTTTGTGAATCGCGCTTCAACCGCGCGACGGCGCCCCGAATGTCCGAAGCAGCGGCGAAACGGCGGCCAAACGCGCTAGGACCGGCGAGCCGAACGGCCAAGCGCGCGCGACGACGGCGCGAAAACGGATTTTGCCGGCCCATTCGCGACGCGCGCCTGCCCGGAACCTGCAACGTGCAGTCCACGAGGGATTTACGCGCGCGCGGCCGAGAATCCGCGCCGCCGATAGGCGTTTCGGCACGGCGGTTGCTCCCTCCAAAGGTCGCCGGTGGAATGAAGGCGGCATGCTCGCGGCACGATTGACCAACTTCAACACGGCTTTTACTCATCAAGCCAACATGCTTTTTAGCGGGAGACAGCCATGAAAAAGATCGAAGCCATCGTGCGGCATTTCAAGGTCGAAGAAGTCAAAGACGCGCTGAACGCCAAGGGCGTGGCCGGCATGACCGTCACCGACGTCCGCGGCTTCGGCCGGCAGAAGGGACACATGGAAACCTACCGCGGCACCGAGTACGCGGTCGAGTTCATTCCCAAGTCGAAGATCGAAGTCGTCGTCTCCGACGCCAATGCCCAGACGGTCATCGACGCCATTCTCAAAAGCGCCCGCACCGGCCAGGTCGGCGACGGCAAGATTTTCGTCAGCGACCTGTCGGGGGCCATTCGCATCCGCACCGGCGAGAGCGACGACAGCGCGGTTTAGTTGGACGCGCCGTCGCGTGCCGCTTGCGCGTGCCACGGGTGGCTTGTCCACCCGTGCTGCCCACAAACGGCTTGACAAGGGCAATGCCAAGACGGACGCTGGGATTCGGTCACCCGAGGCCGTTGGCGCCAAGTGACACGAATCCCGCGTCCGTCTTGCTTCCCCTTGGCGCCAGTCCTGTGGCGCGTCCTGCGAGCTGCGGGCTAGCGCTCGCATTAGTTAGTTCGGCCGGCCGGGGCGAATCTTGGCAAAAAGCCGGTTAATTGGCCGAGGGCGTCATCTCAAAGGCCAGATTGGCCGAGAAGTAGGGCAACATCTTCCGTTCGATGCGCGATTTGTGGCCCCACAGCCGATTGCGGTGGTCGCCGTCGTACACCTCGTAAACGTGCGGCACGCGGTTTCGCGTGAGCACTTTGGACAGTTGGGCGCACGTCGGCGGAATGTGCGTATATTCGTCGACCACGCCGGTGTCGAAGTGCAAGGCGACGAGCTTTCGCAGGTTGTCGGCGTATTTTTCCACCATGTACACCGGCATGTTGTCGTTCCATTTCCGGTACGCCTCGGCCACCGGCTGAAGCTCGCCCTGACGCAGCTCGAAGGGCAGATCGATGAAAAGCGGTGGGCGATCCGGATTGGGTGAAAACGCGGCCGCCACGCACATGATCCCGGCCGGATAAACCCCCAGCACCATCGCTTCGCCGGGCGATTTCAGCTTCGCCGCCGCCACAAACGCCGGGTTGCGCGGCGACAGATCGGCCGCCCAGCCGAGAACGGCCGGATTCATGGCAAACACGGCACAGAACACGTCCGGGTGCTTCATGCCCATCTTGATGGCGCCGTGGCCGCCCATGGAGTGGCCAGCGACTCCCCGGCTGGCCGCCTGAGGCAGTGTGCGGTAATGAGCGTCGACATACTTCGGCAAATCGCCGGCCGTAAAAGTCTCCCAGTTCCCGGTGACGGCGGAGTCGCTATAGAAACTGCCAAAATACGCGTTGCGCTCGTTGGGCATCACGACGATCATTTCGTGGACCTTCTTGGCGCTCACAAGCGCGTCCATCGACTTTGCAATGCCTTCTCCTGATGGCTGCTCGGTCCACACCTTGTGCGTATCGCCAATGCCGTGCAACAAGTAGATGGCAGGGTACCGCCGACTCGGTGATTTGTCGTAAGTCGGCGGCAAATAAACCGCCACCGGGCGATCGGGCGAATCCTTCAACAGATTTCCTTCAAGCGCCGGACTGTGGACTGTGATATAGACCAATCGGCCGCCTTCGCCCGCGACCGCTTCCGGCGCGCCGTAAGTCACGAGGAATGCCACAGCGCAAGCCATGGTCAGATGGACCGCCAGGCTAAATCGCATCAGCCACCCCCGTAAATCGGCTCCAGGCACGCGAGGCGCACCACGAACCTCGTTGTCTGAAAGGAATTCGCGGGCGCGCGGAGTTTCTTGGCCAGCGCCGCGAGGGAAACTAGGCGCCCGCCGCGTCCGGGGGCGCGCCGCGTGAGGGGGGGAGCGGCTTTTTGGCCGGGCCCGCCTTGGATTTGGCGCGCGCCGCGGGCTTGGCCTCGGCGGCGTCCTTGCTAGGCGGCGCGCCATCGAGCCCGTCGCCCACGATCGATTGGGGCGTCAAGCGGTCCACCGGCGGATTGGCGGGCTGGGGGCGCGCGGGCGCGACTTTGCCCGGCAGATCGAGTGGCTTGTCGACAGACGGCGGCAGAGCGCCGGAATCGACGAGCATGTAGCCGGCCCAGAAGAACGGATGGCTGGCTTTCGCGGCGGTCCGGCCCGGCGCGGCGGCCTTGACGCGCGGCTCGCGGTCCGGCTCGAGGGGTGTTTCACTGGCAAGCTGCACGCTGCGCTGCCAGGCTTCGGCCGCCGTGGCGTGCGGCAATTCCTGCGCGAATTCGCGAACCAGCTCGAAGCACGTCTGTCCACCGGTGCGCCAGCGGCTAATGAGAATCGTGCGCGCGCCGGCCGACATCAAGCCGCACACCGACAGGAAGATTTCCTCACCGGTCGTCCGTCCTTTGCGAATGCCGGCTTCGGCGGCGGTGTGGAAGCCGGGCAGGATGACGTTTTCGGGCCCGCCCAAGGGGAGCGAGAACCAACTTGCCAGCGTGCCGGTTGTTTGCTGGCGGTCGAATTGCACGGGCGCCCATTCATACGCTCCGTCGCCCGGCTCGATGTCGTCCAGCACGATCAGTCCGTCGAGCAAGACGCGATAGACCGACGCCGGCGCCGGCAGCGACCGTGGCAGCGCCACGGCTCCGTCGACGACCGAGGCGATCCGCCCGAATGCTTCGGCGGCCACCGAGTCGTCGTCCTGCGGGTGCAGCCGCCCGAGCGCCACGCCCACGCGGGGCCGCGGTTTTTGCGCGCGGCCGTAGGGCACCGCCAGTCCCACGGTCGGCGCGTAGCGCACGCGGGCCTGCGACATGAGCAGTTTCTGTCGACCGGGTGGACCCACGCTGAGCACTTCGAACGGCAGGTACCACAGGAAGCCGTCGGGAACGACGACGATTTCGTCGAAATTGCCGGCCAGATCGACGTTCGAACGCGCCAACAGCATCTTGGTCACGCTCGCGGCGGCGGTGCGCCAGCTATCTTTGGCCAGTTCGGCCGGCGTCACTTCGCGGTTCGCATCGTAGTTGCCCATTTCACGCAGCAAGACCCCGATCTGCTTTTGCAGTTGCGCGGGCTTTTGGACGTTCCACGCGGCGTAGCGATCGCGCGAGAATAAAAACGCGTAGAGATTCTCGCGGGTGGCAAAGAACGCCAACAAAACCTGTCCGTCCGGCAAGCTCTGCTGAACGTCGTGGCTTTTGCGCAGCGGAGGAAAGATCATTTCGGCCGGCTCGCGGCGCACGGCGATTTCGCGCAGGATCACTTCCTGAGCCTGGCTGACTTTGGCCAGGGCGGCCAGCAGGTCCGCCTGCTCGCGGCGGGCTTCGGCCGCGTCGTCGACTAGCGGCCCGGCGGCCAGCTTGGCGCGAATCTGCGCGGACTGTTGGGCGAGCTGTCCGTATTTGGGAAAGCGCGCCAAGAGGTCCTGCCGTTCCAGCAGCCCGCGCTCGCCCAACATTGAAACGGGGCCTTCCAGAATCCACCGCAGCGCCATGAGCCGACCGCCCATCGGCAGCGTGCTGAAAAAGCGGTGCCGCCGCGCACGGTCCGCGATCTCCAGGGCCAGTTCCTGCCCGTTGGTGTTCTTTAGCGCCAACTCGAACCAATGCTCAAGTGCCGGGCCGTGCGGGGTCGAGAGCACCGAGAGGCACTCCAAAGGGTTCGAGGTCCAGTCGGCGGGCGTCGGCTCGCGAAGCACGGCGTCGTAGAGCAGCATGGCCACGCGGTCGCTGACGCCGTTTCCGGCCAGGTACCGCGAGTCGGCCAGCTCGATTTGGAATGCCCACAGAGAGCCGGTCCGCTGAAAGGCCAGCGCCGCGGCGAGCGCCCGGTCGCCGGCCTCCAGGCCTGCGCCCTGGAAGGCGGCAAGTGCCGTCAGGTAGTTCAGCCGCGCGCCGAGTTGGCTGGAGGCGAGGTCGCTGCGTCCCATTGCCAGCCGCGCGCCAGTGAGATAGTTCGAGGCTTGCGCGGTATCGCCGAGCGTGGCCATGTTTTCGGCGGCCAACAGCAACAGCGAGGCGTACAACTGGCGCGGACCTTGGACCTTGGACCAGTTGATGGCCGGCCCCAGCGGCGGATAGGGGCCTTTTTGATTCAAAAGCAGGTGCGCCGTGAGCCCGAGTCGAAAGGCTTCCTCCATATTGTTCGAATCGGGAAAATTGGCGCAGGCGTAGGTTGCCTCTTCGGCGTAGCGCGCGGCGGCCGGAGAGTCGCCGCCCTCGAGCGCCAGGCGGGCCAATTCCACGAGCGCCGTGCTGGTGAGCGGATGGTCGAACTGGCCGGCCACCAGCACCGCCCGCTCGAGCGCCGTTTTGGCCTGCGGCAAGCTGCCCGCCGCCGCATAGGCGCAGCCCAACTGGACGCTGACCCAGGCTTCGGACCAATGATTGGGCGGACCGGGACGCCGCAACAGGACGTCGAGCACGTTTTTGGTGAGCGGATCGTGCTGGCAGACCGGCCCCATCAAATCGCGCCTGCGGCGAATGGCCAGGCTCGTGGCGCGCACCACTTCGGCAACGTGCACCGGGAACATGATCGGAGCCTGAATCGTGCCTCCGCCGCGGACGACTTGCGTCTGGTCAATCTGGCCCAGGCCCATCACATACGTGTCGGCAAAGACGCCGACGGCGGCTCCGCGCTTGCTCTGACCCCACGGCGTGGCGCGCACCGGATTGGCGGCCGGCACGATCGCCGGCGGGAATTGCACGCGCATCATCCAGTCGGAATAAGCGACAAACAGCTTCAGCGCCGCGTCGTATTGCTCGAGTGCCGCCTGCAATTGGCCCATCTGGTAGTAGCACTCGCCGGACATCGTGAAGTACCCGATTGCATCGATCCATTGGCTGTTGACCGTCTTGATTCCGTTGGTGTTCTGATTGCGGAACGAAACAAGCGCGTCGCGATAGTTGCCGTCGTAGTACAGCGGCAGCGTTCTGAAGTACAGTTGTGAGGGAACGTGTCCGCCGCCGGGAGTTGTCGGGACGGCCGAGGGCACCGCAATAATCTGCGCGCTGGCGCTGGCCGCAAAAACCAAGGGCGCCAAGGCCATCGACAGCACGACGACCGCCACGCCCCACGTCCTCGGGTCACAAGCGCAACGAGGCATCGCCCCAAGCCTCCAAGACGGTCGCATCGCGCCGCCGGCGGACCCTTGCTGCCAGCAGGCACTTGCGCCAAAAAAGCGTTCCGGAAGATACGGCAGCTATTATCATACCCAAATTTCCCAGCTTGAGCGAATCGCAAGAGTCGCCCCAAGAGTCGCCGCTGCTAGCGGACCGGGCCATCCGGGGCGGGGCCTGACTTGCTCGTGAGGAACTGGGCATTATTCGACAACTTTGTCAATGACGCCAAAGTCTGTCGATTGCCGCTGCCGATAACCGTGGTGCGGATTGTACCGGACAAAGTGAGCTTGTCGGGTTGGCCGCCAGAACTGCAGTCGACCGTGCGGCGACTGTGTGCCCGTACCGTAAGCTCCACGGAGGTGAGCATTCGATGCGGCAGAGAAACGAGCGAAGGCATTCCTGGCGTCGCGCGCTTTACAGCCTGGGGGTCGGTGCCGCGTTCTGCGCGACCGGCTGCCAGGTGGATATCGGCGGCCAGACGTTGCCCAGCCCGTTCTACCAACAGGACGACATACAGTATTTCCCGCCTGGGCCCGAGTTCAAGCTGACGCGTGAGGCGGCGGCCCAAAAGGCATTCGCCGAAAGCCAGGCGGCCGAACTTCGTTAGTGGGTCGAAAGGAAGAGTCGCGGCGCGAGTGCGTGCGTGGGTGTCGCACGGAGCGTCGCTGTGGAGTTTCGTCGAACATCCGCGCCAAAGGGCGTGCGTCTTGCCGACCGTCGGCTGGACGCTCAAAACGGCCCGTTTCAGCGTGGGTGTTGGGGGGGACGATGCCCTCGGCAACTGACGTCTAGGATGTTTGCGCTCTCGAGCGCGCCTTGGACGTCAGTGGCCGGGGATTTTTTTCTTTCTTCAAGTCGCAGCCACGACACGATCATGAACCTGATGGACGTGCAACTTGCGCCCGAGGCCCAACAGTGGGTCGAACTGGTCCTCGTTTGGGTCGGCTTCGGCACGCTGGTGGGACTGACGGCGAAGGCCGTCATGCCCGGCCGCGATCCCGGCGGGTCCGTGGCCACGCTGGCCATGGGAGTCGGCGGAACGGTCATCGGCTGCGGCATGCTGACGTATTTTTCCGGGCGTCAAGTTACGCCCGTCAGCCCCGTGGGCTTTTTCATCGCCGCCGGAGGCGCGTTTGTGCTGTTGTTCTTCTATCGACTCTTGAGCGGGCGCTTTTTCCACGAAGGCGACCGCGCGCTGGTGGTTCGATCGCCGCGCGGTCGTCGGCGTCGCATGTACACGCACACCGAAGATTAAGGGCGTGGTTGCCGCGACCCGCATTGTCCAGCCCGTGTGCGCAATGGTTGGGCAGACTTTGCAATCGCCCGCTCGGCCGACGCCGCCAACATGGTCGACGGCGCCAGCGGCGCATGCAGCCCTTGGGCGATCGAGGGGCCATTCGTCTCGTCGGCAAGCCGCATTTGCCGCTGCCGTCTCTGCGTGGTACTGTGATCAAGATTCGCAACGCCTTGTCCCAAGACAACCTGGGCGGGGGCGATGTTGCGGATTGGCGACAAAGACTCGTGGGCCACGGGCGGCTCGGGCACAAAACCGGGTGATTTCGCCGCCTGTCCCGCCGGAGGGCAAAGCTGCAAATAAGCCGTTTTTCGAAACCGCAGGCCGGCAGTCGGTGTTGAATGACTTGAGGTCGCCGACGGCTCGTGAGGCTTGCGGCGCCCAACAGGGTTCACCAGCAAAAAGGGCCGTCTGATGTTTCTCTCGAGAGTCATGCTCGCGGCCGGCTTCTGCGGATGGTTGCTGGCCCCTTGCGCGCCGGCTGCCGAACTCGATCCGCAACAGGTGACCCGCAGGGTTGACGAACTGTTGGCCCAAGAGATGTTCGGCGGGGATGCCCGATCCCAGCCGGCCCCGCGGTCGGACGACCAGACGTTTCTGCGCCGCGCCAACCTCGACCTGATTGGCGTCCCGCCGAGTCCCGAGGAGATTACCGCCTTTGCGTTGGACGCTTCGCCCGACAAGCGCGCCCGTGTCGTCGAGCGGCTGTTGGCCAGCCAGCGGTTTGGCGACAATTGGGCCCGCTACTGGCGCGACGTGATTATGTATCGCCGCACCGAGGATCGGGCGCTGTTGGCCGGTCCCACGCTGGTCGCGTTTCTGGCAAGCGCATTGAACGGCAATCCGCGCTGGGACGAGATCGCGCGCAGCTTCATGACCGCCGCCGGCGACGTGCGCGGGAACGGCGCCACCGCACTGATCATGGCCCAGATGGGCAGCGCCGAAGACACGACGGCCGAAGTGTCGCGCATTTTCATGGGCATTCAGATCCAATGTGCCCAGTGCCACAATCATCCGACCGATCGCTGGAAGCGCGAGCAGTTTCACGAGCTGGCCGCGTTCTTTCCGCGAATTTCGATTCGTCCGGTCAAGGTCGACGGCAAGCGGCGCTCCTTCGCGGTGGTTTCCGTCGACCGCGGCGGCCGCAAACGGCCCAATAATCCCCGCCAGGGCAGCCTCGAACACTTCATGCCGGACCTCGACCATCCGGAACAGGACGGCAAGTTGATGACGCCCGTCTTTTTCGTCACCGGCCAGAAGCTGGAAGCGGGCGTGACCGACGTCGAGCGGCGCGAGAAAATCGCCGAGTGGATCACCGCCCGCGACAATCGCTGGTTCGCCAAGGCGTTTGTCAATCGCACGTGGTCCGAGCTGGTCGGTCGCGGATTTTATGAGCCGATCGACGACATCGGTCCCGACCGCCAATGCGCCGCTCCCGAAACGCTCGATTACCTGGCCGATCGTTTCGCGGAGAGCCGCTACGACGTCAAATGGCTGTTTCGGGTCATCACGGCGAGCGAAGCCTACGGGCGTCAAAGCCGTTCCCGGACACTCGATCAGGCGGCCCGCTTCGTGGCCTCCTGCCCGCAGCGTCTGCGCGGCGACCAGTTGTTCAACGCGTTGGTCGAGGTATTGGACCTTCCCGAGGAGCCTCCGGCGCCCGACGGGGAGAATTATCGCAACGCGCTGGCCGGCCCGCGCGGACAGGTCAACCGGACCTTCGGCTACGACCCGAGCATGCTGCGCGATGATGTGGCCGGCTCGATTCCGCAGGCGCTGTTTCTGATGAACTCGCCCGAGCTGGCCCGCGCGATGGGCGGCCGGCAGCGCGGCACGTCGCTCGGCCGGCTGTTGGCCGAAGTGCCCGAGGACAAAGACCTGGTGGGCGAGCTGTACTTGCGCTGCCTGGCGCGGGAGCCGAAACCGACCGAGCTGGCGACCTGCCTGGATCACGTGCGCGCGGCCGACGATCGAACCGAAGCGTACGAAGACATTCTGTGGGCGCTGGTGAACTCGACCGAGTTCTTGAACCGCAAATAAGATTAACCCCGGCCGCATGAGCCGGGCGCTCAACCGCGAGGATATCCAATCCCATGACACTGCACTGGCGTCATCAAGTCGACGTTTCCGTTTCGCGCCGCGGCCAGATTCGCCGCCGCGACTTTCTGCGCGGCATCACCGCGGCCAGCGTCGCGGCCGGCACGCTCGGTTGGCGCGACCTGGTGATGCTCAACGCGGGCGAACTCGAGAAGCGCGGCATGTCGTGCATCCTGCTGTGGATGCAAGGCGGCCCGAGCCCCTACGAAACGTTCAGCCCCAAGCCCGGCCACGAGAACGGCGGCGAAACCAAGGCCATCGACACCTCCGTCAGCGGCATCCAGATCAGCGAAAACTTCCCCGAGGTGGCCAAGGTCATCGAGCACGCGGCCATCATCCGCTCGATGACCAGCAAGGAGGGGAGCCATCCGCGGGCGACGCACTTGCTGCACACCGGGTACCTGCCCAACGCCAGCGTCAAGTATCCGGCGTTCGGTTCGATCGTGTCTCGCCAGATCGTGCGCGACGGTTTGGAACTGCCGGCCTTCGTGCAGATCGGGAGCAACAATCGCGACTCGAGCGGCGGCGGCATTTTGGGCATCGAATACGATCCGTTCGTCATGCCCCAGGCCGGCAAAGTGCCGACCAACGCCGCGCCCACCACCGAAGTGGCCCGCTACAACCGACGGCTCGACCTGCTTGCGCGCCTGGAAGCCGATCATGCCGCTAGCGGCGCGAGCCACGAAGTGGACGAACACGGAAAGCTATATAAAAAGGCTGCGCGGATGATCCAGAGCTCACAGATGAAGGCTTTTGATCTCGACGAAGAACCGCAGGCGGTTCGCGAAAGCTACGGCTCGTCGCAATTCGGCTTGAGCTGCCTGTTGGCCCGCCGCCTGGTCGAAATCGGCGTGCCGAGCATCGAGGTGACGATGGGCGGTTGGGATACGCACCAGGATAATTTCGCCAGGGTCAAGAACCTGGCCGGCCAGGTCGACGGGCCGCTGGCCTACTTGCTTACCGACCTGAAACAGCGCGGCATGCTCGACACCACGCTGGTGGTGTGGATGGGCGAGTTCGGCCGCACTCCGCGCATCAATCCGCGGGCCGGGCGCGATCACTATCCCCGGGCCTTCAACGTCCTGGTGGCCGGCGGCGGCATTCAGGGCGGCCGGGTGATCGGCAGCACCGACGCGTCGGGCGGCACCGTGGAGAATCGCCCCGTGACGGTGGCCGACCTGTTCCAGACGTTCTGCAAGAGCCTCAAGATCGATGCGACGATCGAGAACATCGCTCCCAACGGCCGCCCGATCAAAATCGTCGACGGCGGCGAGCCGGTATCGGAGCTGTTTGCCTGAGAGCGCCGGTGCGGCGGGATATCTCGGTTAAGCGCTCGTGGCGCCACGGGTGGCTTGTCCACCCGTGCCGTCGGAAACATTGCGTGCTCACGCGCTTCGTGAGCACGGCACCGCGGACCTCGAGATTCTGCCCTGATTTGTTGAGAGGGTTTGGTCCGTCTCGAGATTCCGGTTAGCATAGGCAGCATGAGCAGCCAGCTCCCCGAAACACACGGCAACCCGCGCCACTTCGATTCGCTTGAGCAAGAGGCGTTTCTCAACCTGTGGCGCACGTACGATCGGCTGCATCTCTTGGAGGAGGAGCTGTTCGGGCGTTACGATCTGACGCCGCAGCAGTACAATGCCCTGCGCGTGTTGCGCGGCGAAGGAGATTGCAAGTTGGCCACGCTGGCCTTGGCGTCGCGGCTGGTTTCCCGCGCCCCCGACATCACGCGCCTGCTGGACAAGCTCGAAGAGCGCAAGCTCATCGAGCGCGAGCGGCCGGCCGACAATCGCCGCATGGTGCTGATCGGGCTGACAGCCGCGGGGCGCGACCTTTTGGCCGATCTCGACAGCCAGGTGCGCGCGTGCCACGCGCGGCAGCTCGGCCATCTTGCCGAAAGCCGGCTGCGCGAGCTCGTCGCGCTGTTGGAGGCCGCCCGGGCGCCGCACGAAGATCCCGGCAGCCATTGGCTGCCGCCCGTATAATGCCGCGTCCGCCCTGTAGCCGGGGTCCCTGTAGCCGGGGTCACTGACCCCGGCATTGTGGCAGTAAGAGCCGGCCTCGATGAGACCGGCTACAGTACACGAGGAACGCAGCGTGCCCGAGAAAACGTCAACCTTGCCCGAAGTGCGCCGTTTCGAGTCGAAAGCCGGCGTGCGCATCTATCGGATCAAGTGCGAAGCGTTCCCCGGCTTTGCCGTCAACATTTATTTACTCTTGGGGGCCGGTCCGCCGACGATCGTCGACGCGGGCAGCGGCTTTGGCGACGCCAAGGGGCAATTGCTCGAAGGTCTCGAGCGGGTGCAGACCGAATTCGGCGAGTCGGTGGCGCTGGCGGACGTCCGGCGCATTATCATCACGCACGGGCACATCGACCATTTCGGCGGTTTGGGTTTCCTGCACGGCAGAATCCCGGACGCCGAAATTGCGATTCACGAGCTCGACGCGCGGATTCTCACGGCCTTCGAGGAGCGCGTCGAAGTGGCCAAGAAGGCGATTCACCGCTTCCTCGAACAAGCCGGCGTCGGCGGCACGATGCTAGAGGGCTTCATGGACGTTTACGGATACTCGAAAAAGAACATGCACAGCCTGCCGGTGTCCCGCACGCTGGTCGATCATCAAGAGCTCGACGGCCTGCGCTTCATCCACGCGCCGGGTCACTGCCCGGGCCAGGTGTGCATCGCCATCGGCGAGGTGCTGTTGACGGCCGATCACGTTCTGCCCGATATTTCGCCGCACCAGGCCCCCGAGAGCATCATGCCCTATACGGGCCTTGGCCACTACCTGGAATCGCTCGACAAGGTCGAGCGGATGGCCGGTTTCGAGTTGGCGCTGGGCGGACACGGCGAGCCGATGTTGGACGTTTACAAGCGGATCGCCGACATCCGCCAGGGACACGAGCGCAAGCTGGAAAAAGTGCTCTCGGTGATCAGCCAGTCGCCCGAGCCGCTCACGATCAACGACGTTTCCCGGCAGCTTTACGTGCACGTGCAAGGCTTTCACGTGCTGTTGGCGATCGAGGAGGTCGCCGCGCACGTCGAGTATCTTTACCAGCACAATCGCCTGGCCATCGCCAATCTCGAGGAGTACCGCCGCGAAGACAACCCGCCGATCCGCTACGTGATTGCGTAGCAGCCGTAACAAGACCAATTTGACCAAATCTGCTTCGCACTCCGGCAAACTCTTGACTGCCCTGTCGCCGGGGGGTAGTGTAGTGACAATGTGGGTTCCCAGGCCTGACGTCTCAGGATGGCTAATGCACGCCCGGTGAGTTGGTCGACGATTCTCTCGCGACACTCACCTTCTTACGGGTCATCGATCCAGGTCCCTGCCGCCAAGCGCGCGTGGGGCCGTTGTCATCTTTCGAGCCGCGGTTTCGCAACGGCATGAGCTCGCTCGCCGAATCGGTGGCGAGCCTGGTCGTTTGCGAAGCTTTGCTCTGATTTTTCGAGACGAAGAATAGGGGGTTTCTTTCATGAACTACGTTGGCCGACTATCGACGGCATCGATCGCAATCAGCACCGTCTGGGCTTGCTTGACGATAGCGGCCGTGACGCCCGAGCGATCGCTGGCGGGGCAGGCGTTCGAGAATTTCGACGACGATCCGGGCTGGGAAGGCCACAACAACCAGCTCGTGTCATCGACTTCCCGCACGGTGACCCAGGATTTCGGCTATCGGACCAGCAATCATGCGGGGACGGGGGCCGGTGAGATCGGCGGCATTGTCGATCGCTCCCCATTGGACGAGGCACGTTACGCGGAGGTGCTCGCGCCGCTCAATTTAGAACAAACGCTGAGCTTTTCCGGTGGGCTTTCGCTCTTGCGGGCATCGCACACCTCGGGCTTTACTTCTTCCAGCGACATTTTCATCGGCTTTTTTGATTCTCACGAGCAAAGCTGGCGTCCGCCGAATTTCCTGGGCTTTCGTCTGCGCGGACACAACGAGCCGTCGGCGAACGTTGCATCGATCGAGATGTCGTATGGAACTTCCACCTGGGCGGCGGGCGGCATTGACTGGGGGCAGACCGTACTTCCAAACGGCGCGCGTCATGCCTTCCAGTTGAACTACCAACCGAACCTGGGCAACGGCCGGCTCACGTTGTCCTGGGACGGCCCGCAGATTCTTTCGCTCGATCTGCCTGCACCCCACCGTTCCCAAGGCGCCGCCTTTGACCGCTTTGGCATTTTCAGCAACCTGTTGCCAGGCGTCGTGGCAGGAAACGTCATGGAAGCCTATTTCGACGATCTGACGGTCAACGGAGTCTTTCATGACTTTTCCGTGAATCCGAATTGGGACGGTGTCGGCAACAAGAGGACCTTCACGGACCCCTACCTGTATGGGGTCAATGACTTTGGCCATCGCACGACCAATCACGCGGGCGGATCACCCGGCGAACTGGGCGGACTGATGTGGCGCGTGGAGGACTCCGATGAAAATCTCCAGGCCTATTACGCAGACGACGTCGGAAACGTGAACTTGGGCGATCGGTTGGTCGCGAGCGGCAAGATCGCGGCGGACCGTTTTTCGACCGATGCCGGATTAATGCTGGGCTGGTTCAACGCCGGTGAGCAGGATTGGCCGCCCTCGAACTTCGTCGGCGTGTACATGGACAGCCTTTCCAGCGTGGGGCGATTCTTCACTCCCATGTATGGGACGGCCGCCGGAAGCTACCAGTACGGCAACGATCCCTTTCTGCTGTTGCCGCCCGACGGCACGCCCAGGCCGTGGATCGTGGACTACGACCCCAACGGAGCAGGCGGGCTGGGCACGCTCACCGTGACGCTCGATGGCGACTCGCGAACCATCACGCTCGAGCCGGGACACAAGGCCCAGGGAGCCACGCTCAATCGGTTCGGCATCTTCAACATGCAGGACAACAACGGCAAGCATGCGGTCATCTATTTGGATGACATCAGCTACACGTCTGCCCTCGTGCCTGAGCCGAGTTCTGTGTGCCTCTTGGCCCTCGGCGGACTTGCGCTTTTGGCGTTGCACTTGCGCCGCAAGCAGCGCTAAATGCGCTTTTTCAGCACCACGGGCGACGGTCGCGGCTTTTGCGGGAATCACCCTGGATCATTTTTCACTTTCCAGAATCTTTCGAGCCCGATCGAGCGCGTCTTTCTGCGAGCCGTCCAGTTTCGGGTAGCTGAGGTTCATCGATTCGAGCTTCGCAACGATGATGTCCGACACCGCCACGCGAGTAAACCACTTGCGGTCGGCCGGTACGACGTACCAAGGCGCGTCCTTCGTGCTGGTGTTCGAGAGCATCTCTTCGAAGGCGTTTTGGTAGTCGTCCCAATAGTCGCGCTCCTTGACGTCGGCTTCGGAAAACTTCCAGTTCTTGTCGGCCGAATCGAGCCGCGCCAAAAAGCGATCCTTCTGTTCCTCCTTCGACAGGTGCAGGAAGAACTTCAGAACCTCGATCCCATTCTCCTCCAGGTAGCGCTCAAAATCGTTGATTTCTCGATACCGCTTGGCCCACAGATCTTCGCGCTTTTTCGAGGCATGGATGTGCTCGCGCCCAAGCAATTCGGGATGCACGCGCACCACCAGCACTTCTTCGTAGTGCGAGCGATTGAAAATGCCGATGTTGCCTCGCCGGGGCAGGGCCCGCATGTAGCGCCACAGGTAGTCGTGGTCGAGCTCCTCCTCCGAGGGAACCTTGAAACCGGTCACCTGGCAGCCGGCCGGGTTGACGCCCGACATGACGTGCTTAATCGTGCCGTCCTTGCCCGCCGCATCGATGCCTTGCAGGATGATCAACAGCGCGTACGTGTTCTGCGCGTAGAGCTTCGACTGCAGGTCGGCCAGCTTTTGGACGTCGCCGGCCAGCTTCTCCTCGGCTGCCGATTTGTCGCGGAAAGGCTCGGTCTGGTGCGTGGCAAAGTCCGCCAGCTTGACCGCCGTGCCGGGCGGCACGCGAAATCGTTCGAAATTCATGCTTCCTCCGGCACTAGCGCCTCGCCGCCCGCCACGAGCCGGCGCCAGACTCGAGCGGGCTCGGCCACCGGCGGAGCGAATAAGTCGGGGTGAAACAGGTGAGCCAGAATCTCCAGGCTGTCGACCAGCCGCGGGCCTGAGCGGTTGAAATACGCGTTGCCATCGACGGCAAACACGCGCCGGTCGCGCACCGCCGACAGCTCCGACCAGCCCGGCACGCGCGCGAGCACTCGCGCTTCGACGATCGTCCTCTCGAGGTCGAATCCGCAGGGCATGATGACGACGACCTGCGGGTCGAACTCGACGATCTGGCTCCAATCGGCACACGTGCTGTGCTGGCCGACTGCGACGCGTCCGGGCTCTCCGCCGGCAATGGCTACGATTTCGGGCGTCCAGTTGGCGGCCAACATCGGTGGATCGATCCATTCCAGGCACGCGACCCGAGGCCGCCGCTCGGGCGGCAAGGCGCGCGTCTTTGCCCGAACCTGCTCGACGCGCGAGTGGAGTTTGGCGACGGCATCGTCGGCCGCCGCTTGCGCCGCCGTGGCTTCGCCGACGCGAGCAATGTCTTCCAGCACGTCGCCCAGCCGGCTCGGGTTGAGAGCCAATACCGGCGTGCCGTGTAACGCTGGCGTGTCGCGTACCGCGGCCATCACGTCTTCGTACCGCACGGCGCAAACGTCGCACTGCGCCTGCGTGATGATCAAATCGGGGGCCAGCTCGGCCAGACGATCGACGTAGATCGCGTACAGCGCCGATTGTGCCGCGGCCAACGTGCGCACCTGATCGTCGATCGCGCGGCTCGAAGCGGCGCTTTCGACCAGCGAGCGCGTCAGCCGCGGCTTCGCGGCCACGTCGCGCGGATAATCGCACTCGTGGCTCACGCCCACCACGCGGTCGCCGAGGCCCAGCAAGTACAGGATTTCGGTGGCGCTCGAAATGAGCGACACGATGCGCTCGGGAGTCTTCATGGAGCGCAGCTTAACTGCGGCCAGCCACCGGCTCAAGCGCCCCGGCCGCAACGACCGCCCGTTTGCGGCGCAATGGCGAGACGCCAGTGGCCGACAAGTGCTCGCCGTTCACGTTCGGCGGTTTGCCAATCGGCCGTCATTCCTATTCGAGTTGCCGGCAGTTAGGATAAGGATGGCCCGCGCGATACCGGGCCGGGCGGCTCGTGCGACGAATATCAGGGGAAAGGATGAACATTATGCGGTTTGCGCGTTTGGCCATCGCCATGATTGGTCTCGTGGGTTCCCACACGCTTGCACAAGACGCGCAGCAGCGCGAGAACCGCGGGGCGTATCCGCCCGAGATGCCGGGCGCGAAGGTCGAAACCTACAAGACCGCCGGCGATGTGAAACTGAACTTGTACGTCTATGAGCCGGCCGATCTCAAGGCGGGCGAAAAGCGGCCGGCCATCGTCTTCTTCTTCGGCGGCGGCTGGCGGGCCGGCTCGCCGCGCCAGTTCCTGCCGCATTGCAAGTATCTCGCCTCGCGCGGCATGGTGGCCATGACGGCCGACTATCGGGTCGCCAGCCGCCACAACGTCAAGGCGATCGACTGTGTCAAGGACGCCAAGAGCGCCATCCGTTACGTGCGGAAAAATGCCGCGCGGTTGCGGGTCGACCCGAATCGCATAGTCGCCGCGGGCGGTTCGGCCGGAGGACATCTGGCCGCCGCGACCGGAACGATCGAAGGATTTGACGAGCCGGGCGAAGACCCCACGATGAGCTCCCGCCCGAACGCCATGCTGCTGTTCAATCCGGCGGTGGTCCTGGCGCCGGTCGACGGACTCGAGCTGGACGAGAAGCGTCTGGCCCAACTATCCGAACGCATGGGCACGTCGCCGCGCGAGTTGTCGCCGTATCATCACATTTCCAAAGACGTGCCGCCGACGGCCATCTTTCATGGCAAGGCCGACAGCACGGTGCCGCACGAGACGGTCGTCGCGTTCACGAAGGCCATGAAAGACGCCGGCAACACGTGCACGCTATTCTCGTACGAGGGCCAGGGCCACGGGTTCTTCAACTACGGCCGGGCGCGCAACAAGATGTTTGTCGCCACGCTGATGGAGGCCGACAAGTTCCTGGCCCGGCTCGGTTTTCTGCAAGGCCAACCCACGCTTGAGGATCCCGCCCCGGACGTCGGCGAACTGTAAACGCGTCGCGAGCGGCGCTCGCCGGGCCGTGGTGGACGCGCGCGTGGAAATCGATCAAACTGATACCGCTGCGAGAATTCCTCCCCTCGAATGCGCTTTTCACTAGCTGGCGCCTTTCAGGCGAGGCAGGACCGACCGATGGCTCAGGCGTTTGCATTTCGTGTGTCGTGCGTCGCGCTGGCAGGCGTTTGGCTGGCCGCCGCGCCGGCCGTGATCGCGGACGAGGTGGACTACGCGCGCGACGTCCGGCCGTTGTTCAAGGCGAAGTGTTACGCCTGCCACGGGGCGCTCAGGCAGGAAGCCGGCTTGCGGCTCGATTCGGGCGAGTTGGTGCGACGCGGCAGCGACAACGGCAAGGTGGTGGTCGCCGGTGCACCCCAAACCAGCCTGCTGGTCGAGCGAATCACGGCAGCCGATGAATCCGAGCGGATGCCGGCGGAAGGAAAGCCGCTCACGGCCGCTCAGATCGAGATCGTGCGCACGTGGATTCGCGAGGGAGCAAAATCGCCCGCCGGCGAAGTCGCGCCGGACGATCCGCTGCGGCACTGGGCATTTCAGCCGCTTCGCCGGCCGGCCCCGCCGGGAGCGGATTCCACCGCGACTGTCGACAGCGCGGCCATTGACCGGTTCATTCGCCGGCGATTGGAACAAGCCGGGCTCGAGCCGGCGCCGGCCGCCGATCGAGTCACGCTGGTGCGGCGTCTGTATTTGGACGTGCACGGTCTGCCACCCGCGCCCGAGGAAGTGGCCGCTTTCGTCGGCGACGACAGCCCCGACGCGTGGGCCAGGCTGGTCGATAAAGTTTTGGCCAGCCCGCGCTACGGCGAGCGCTGGGCCCAGCATTGGCTGGACGTCGTGCGCTATGCCGACACGCACGGGTTTGAGGTCAACACGCCCCGCGAACATGCCTGGCCCTACCGCGATTACGTGATCCGGGCCTTCAATGACGACAAGCCGTACGATCGTTTCGTATTCGAGCAGTTGGCCGGCGACGCGGTCGGCGAGGATGCGGCGACCGGTTTTCTGGTGGCGGCGGCCGTGCTGCTGCCGGGACAGATTGGGGCCGACGACGAATCGAAGCGGCTGGCTCGCCAGGATGCGATCGACGAGATCATCGTGGGCACGAGCGCCACGTTTCTCGGCCTGACCATCGGCTGCGCACGCTGCCACGACCACAAGTTCGATCCGATTACCCAGCGCGACTACTACGCGGTGCAGGCCTTCTTCGCTGGCGTGGAATACGGAGACCGCGAGATCGACAATCCGGCACGCCGAGAGCGCCTGGCGCAAGCGGCCGAACTCGCGCCGCGAATCGCCCAGCTCAGGGCGCGGCTAAACGCGTTCGAGCCGCTCGCCTCGACGGGCCGGACGATCGTGATCGACGACGAGGACGAGAAGCGCGTCGGGTCGCTGGCGACGGCGGGCGGGCATGGAAACAATCCAGAGGGCAAAGAGCGCGGATATCAGAACGACGTCGGATCCAAAGATCGCGTGGCCAATCTCAGCCGCGGCCGTTTCACCTGGTGGACCAGCGCGCCCGGCCAGGACGTCTTCACCTGGAATCCCCGCGCCAGTGGCCGGTTTCGCGCGTGGCTCTCGTGGGGAACACACGGCGGCGAAGCCGACACGCGCGACGCCCGATACGTGCTCGACGCCGACGGCAACCTGGAAACAAAGAACGACCAGCACGAGATCGCCCGGATCGATCAGCACGCCTTCGCCAATGCCGGCGATGAGGACTTGCCGGAGAAGCCGCTATGGAGCGGGCTCTTTGACGCCGGCATTCACGACTGGACCGAATCGACGCGCCTGGTCTTGCGGTGCGGCGATACGGGAAAGGCCGTTTCGGCCGACGTCGTCGTGCTTGAGGAAGCACAGGCGGACGAGGCGCAGGGCGCAGATCGCCCGAGGCTGCCGCGTCTGCGAAGCCCCGTAAGTCCGAGGCGAAACGTCGAACGCTTTGCCCCGACCACGGCCGGGTTCGTTCGCTTCACGTCGCTGGAAACGGTCGACCAAAACCTGCACGAGCCGTGCCTCGACGAAATCGAAGCGTTCGCCGTCGGCGCCGAGGCAAAGAACGTCGCGCTGGCCGAATACCCAACGAAGCTGACTTCCTCGGGAAACATCTCCGAAACCGGCATTCACCAGCTCAAGCACGTCAACGACGGGCTGTACGGAAACAGTCATAGCTGGATATCGAATCAAAAAGGGGCCGGCTGGGTGCAACTGGAGTTCCCCCAGCCCGAGACGATCGACCGCATCGTCTGGAGCCGCGATCGCGACGGCCCGTATAAGGATCGACTCGCCGTGCGCTATCTGATCGAGGTCTCGATGGACGGAAAGCTGTGGGCCGCGGTGGCCGGCTCCGACGATCGGGTTCCGCAAGGCACGCCGCACGACGAGATTCTGTCGCTATTGCGCAATCGCCCTGCCGACGCATCGCACGAGCTGCCGGAGCTGGCAAATGAGCTGGAAAGCCTGGAAGCGGATAAGGCGAAGCTCGAACAACCGGATTACGTTTATGCCGGCGTATTCCGCGAGCCGGACAAGACCCACGTGCTCAATCGGGGCGATCCGGAGCAGCCGGGCGAAGAGGTCGGCCCGCGCGTCCCCGAGTTGCTGGGAACGCTGGCGCTTGCAAACGGCGCCGGCGACCAGGAGCGCCGCGTCGCCCTGGCGCGCTGGCTCGCAAGCCCGGACAATCCGCTTCCCGCTCGCGTCATAGCGAACCGCGTCTGGCAATATCACTTTGGGCGAGGATTGGTGGAAACGGCGAGCGATTTCGGTCTGTCCGCCGAGCGACCGTCGCACCCGGAGCTGTTGGACTGGCTGGCAACTGAGCTCATACGTGGCGGCTGGTCGGTCAAAGGGCTGCATCGGCTGATCCTGTTGTCCGCGGCGTATCGCCAATCGAGCCGCATCGATCCGGCGGCCGAAAAAGCGGACGCCGACTGCCGGCTGCTGTGGCGCTTTCCGTCGCGGCGGCTGGAAGCCGAAGCGATTCGCGACAGCATGCTGGCCACGAGCGGGCAACTGAACCTCGAGATGGGCGGGCCGGGGTTCAGCTTCTTCAAGACGCGCGGCGGTTTGAGCGGCTTTCCGCCGATCGAGCGGTTTGGCCCCGCCGAGCTGCGGCGGATGATCTATTCGCACAGGATCCGCATGGAGCCGGTGCCGGTGTTCGGAGCCTTCGATTGTCCCGACGCCGGGCAGGCCATGCCCAAACGCAACGAGTCGACAACGGCCATTCAGGCGCTCAACCTGCTGAACAGCCCGTTTGTCGCCGACCAGTCGGAAGCGTTCGCCGATCGCGTCAAGCGCGAAGCGGGCGAGTCGATTTCGAATCAACTCGAGCGCGCGTACTTACTGGCGCTTTCCAGAAAGCCCGAGACCGCTGAAGCCGAAGCGTGCCGGGAGGTCGTGGAACAACACGGACTGGCCACGCTGTGCCGGGTGATCTTCAACAGCAACGAGTTTTTGTTCATTCCCTGAGGATCGTTGAAATCAAAGGGGGCTCGGCCAACGAGGTTTCCACATGCAACGGCCGCAGGACAACACGATCATGCACGCCGGGCGGACTTTTTTGGACCGCCGCGAGTTCCTCGGCCATACGTCGACGGGCCTCGGTGCGATTGCGCTGGCCAGCTTGTTGGGCGCCGACGGCTTGTTGGCGGCCGAAGGCTCGCGGATCGATCCGACGCGCCCGCATGCGCCGAGGCTTCCGCACTATGCGCCGCGGGCCAAGAACGTGCTGGTCATCTTTTGCGCCGGCGCGTGCAGCCAGTTGGAAACCTGGGACTACAAGCCCGAGCTGATCAAGCAGGACGGCAAACCGATGCCGGGCGGCCCCAGCGTGACGTTTCAGGGACCGTCGGGCAACCTGGCACGTCCGCAGTACAAGTTCCGGCCCTATGGCGAAAGCGGCAAAATGATCTCGGACATGATTCCGCACCTGGCCGAGCTGGTCGACGACATTGCGTTTGTTCATACGCTGACCAGCAAGTCGAACACGCACGGGCCGGCCGAGAACTTCCTGTCGACCGGTTTCGTGCCGGACGGGTTTCCCAGCATCGGCGCCTGGGTGACGTATGCCCTGGGCACCGAGAATCAGGATTTGCCGGCGTTTGTCGCGATTCCCGATCCGCGCGGCGTGCCGCAGGCCAGCGTCAACAACTGGGGGCCGGGGTTCCTGCCGGCGGTGTTTCAGGGCACGCCGTTGGGCGCGAGCCTGCCGATCGGCAATCTCGCGCGGCCCGAAAATGTGACGCCACAAAGCGACGCGGCCGCGCGCCGGCTGTTGAAGCTGGTGAACGAGGAACACTTGCGGCGCAATCCGGGCGACAGCAACCTGGCCGCGCGGATCGCGAGCTACGAGTTGGCCGCGCGCATGCAGTTGTCGGTGCCGCGGATCGGCGATCTTTCGACCGAGCCGAAACACATCCTGCAAATGTACGGTGCGGACGACGCAAAGAACGAAATCAAGGCAGCCTTCGCCCGCAATTGCATCCTGGCTCGGCGCCTGATCGAGAGCGGAGTGCGCTTCGTTCAGTTGTTCAACGGCGCCTATGCCAGCGCCGGCGCGCTGAACTGGGACGGCCATCAAAAGCTGCGCGAGCAGTACGACGTCCACGGCGAGATTCTCGATCAGCCGGCCGCGGCGCTGTTCAAAGACCTGAAACAACGGGGCCTGCTCGAGGACACGCTGGTCGTGTGGTGCACGGAGTTCGGCCGCATGCCGATGTTTCAGAAAGGGGCCCAGGGACGCGACCACAACCCGCAGGGATTCACCGCCTGGCTGGGCGGAGCCGGCGTAAAAAAGGGCACGAGCTTCGGCGCGACCGACGAGCTGGGTTTCAAAGCGGTGGAAAACGTCCTGTCGATTCACGACTTGAACGCCACGATCCTGCACCTCATCGGCCTCGATCACGAGCGCCTCACGTTTCGCCACAATGGAATCGACCGCCGCCTGACCGACGTGCACGGCCACGTGATCCGCGAGATTCTGGCGTGACGGGGAGGCGTCGGTCCATCTCACAGTGACGGTGATACCATGAACGGCTCCATCAGGTTGCTCACGATTGTCGCGGTCTTTTGGTGTCGGTGTGCCGCGAGCGGTGCCGCCGAACGTCCGAATTTCGTATTCATCCTGGCCGATGATCTCGGCTGGGGCGACTTGGGCTGTTACGGGCATCCGCACATCAAGACGCCGAACCTCGATCGGCTGGCTAAGCGCGGCACGCAGTTTACGCACTTTTTTATTCGACGGTCGCCGATCTCGACGCACAGATCGGCCGGCTGTTGGCCGGTTTGGAAAAACTGGGCCTCACGGAAAAGACCTTGATCCTGTTTTCCAGCGACAACGGTCCGGAAGATATCCACGTTGGCAACGCCGGCCACAGCGGCATCGGCAGCACCGGCCCGTTTCGCGGCCGCAAGCGCAGCCTTTACGAGGGTGGTGTACGCGTGCCCGGAATCGTCTGCTGGCCGGGCCACGTGCCCGGGGGGCGCGTCGAAAACGAGGCGATCGTGGCCGGCGTCGATTGGCTGCCCACGGTGTGCCGGCTGGCCGGGGTTGAATTGCCAGGCGGGCATTTGCTCGCCGGCGAGGACGTGGGCGACGTGCTGTTGGGCAAGTCGCGGCCGCGCACCAGGCCGCTGGTTTGGGAATGGCGTTTTCGCATCATGGGCGAACCGTTTCATCACAGCCCGCTTTTGTCGATCCGCGACGGCCGCTGGAAGCTGCTGCTGAACCCCGACCGCAGCCGCGTGGAGCTCTACGACATTCCGCGCGATCCGACGGAGCTATCGAACCAGGCCGAAAAGCACCCGGAAATCGTCGAGCGCTTGGCCTCTCAAGTTCTAGCCTGGCAGAAAGAGCTGCCCGCCGGCCCCCTCGACGCGGCCGCCGGAAAGAACGACTATCCCTGGCCGGGGGAGTGATTCGGGAAAGTCACCATGGAGCACGGTCCGCTAGCTTGCTAGGACTTTAGGACAAGCGTTTTCTCTTGCGAGGCTTTCTCGCAGAGGTTCCGGGCTTTGCACTAGGAATTGGCTTAAAGACCTGATCCAAAAGGCGCACGCTTTCGCGGTGGTCGTCATTGTTGGTAAACTTTGCCAGTTCGGCAGCGAGCACCGCCTTCTTGTCTTTGGGATAAGAACGGCACATGTCTTTTCTTTCGTCCCCGGGATTGTTTTCAGTACTGCATCATTATTGAGTATTCGGGGTTCCTGTCCAGATAGTTTAGTCGGCCGCCACCCATTTTGGCGGGTTTGCGTGCCGGACCGATCGGACTCCGGAAAGCCACAGTCTATACGTTTCGCCGTCATCTGACCGGCCATCGAGCGTGTAGTTCGTTTCCTGAGCATGCGTCAACGTTATCAGCAACGCATGATGACCGGCCGGAAGGGCAAGCTCCTCCGCCATTCCTTCGGCACCTTTCCAGAGTGCTATTTTCCTCGACCCGGTTGCCCCTGGTCTCACTGATCGCCGAATGAGTCCGAGGGATGTCAGCGTGAGGACGGACGAACCCGGATCGTCCGCAAGAACAGTTGCATAGCGACCGCTCCAGCGCCGCTCGAGTTGAGGGCCATCCATAAGAAGCGCAACGACCAGATTCGGCCCGACAGATCGAATGACAGTCTGAACCGGATCGATGCGTGCGAGGTCCTCGCAGATTAGGGTGGTTAAGCTCATTCCGCCGCGAAATACATAGAAAGTGCAGCGTCGCTCGTCGATATTGGCCAGCTTCCACCAATGGCTTGTCGGCTTCAATTGGTTTCCGAGGCTATAGCGCCGTATCTGCCCGGAGTCAAGTCGCCAGCGATGATGCTTCGACTGATCCCAATACGAGAACACATATCGCGCGCCAGCGGGCTTGTCCTTCTTGAACAGAAAGGTTTTTGTGCTATTGCATGGCATTCCGTTCCGCTTTCGCGCGACTCCGCAAATGAACAACTCAAGGTCCGCGTTTCGCTTGGCTAGAATCTCCGCCACTCCAGAGGCGCGAGCATCGTCCAACGCCAGCTCGGGCATCACAATTCCATTGACTGCATCTACCTCGTCCGCTGCCTGGCGCATGAGCTCATTTAGAAACGTCGCGATGGATCTGGCCGACACGCTTTGCCCGTTCCACCGCAGCCATCTCTGGTCCATTTCAAAAAAACGTCCTAGTTCGTCTCCATCGCCAGAACAACTCTGACCGGCAACAAAACAATTGCCGTCAATGCGATATGGAAACGGCACGAGCAACAGGTTCAGCGCTCTGTCATGACTTCCAAAATCGAATTGATTCTCGGCAATACACCACTCCGTGGTGACCTGCGTTGCTGCGGGCAGGAGCGCCAAGTGATGCGACCATGAGCGCAATGTACAGCCCAATTGTGGGGTCATTGTCTTCGGCTGCACGCATACCTCGCCACTGGGAATCATTCGGCACAAGCTCTCCGGGAAGTACGGCAACGCGTCCGTGGCCCGCTCATTGAAATAATTCTCGTGCTCTTGGAGCAAATAGTCCGCAAAGGGCCTCTTTCCGGACACGTTCATCACAAATCCCATGCCTGCGGAAGCCTCGTCGGCAATCATCATCAGAGTAATGCACGTATCCGCACATTCCGTGGGCATGCTTTGAAGCTGACAGTCGCCGTTTGCGAGTATCATTCCCCAAAGTTTGTGCAAGTGCCGAATATTGCTGATATCGATATGGCTTCTCCGTGAACGTCGCTCTTCCAAGAAGAGCCCCCAGGCCGCCGCAGTACGTTTGATTCGCTTGAGCGTCGCGTTCGAAAAAAAACCGGGACCATGGCCCCTCGCGTAGCGGGGCATGCAGTAGATACCCGACAGATTCACAAGTGTGGCCGCAACCGCAAACGCGTCGGGTGGCCACACGGGATAACTGCGCACACCGCGGCTTGCGCGATTCGATCCGTTCGGAAGAAGGCGACGAATGATTTCATTGACCGTGGGCATGACGACCATTAGAGCATGCCATCTGACCATTTCAAGCTATTTAAGACCCCTCTCAAAGGTAAGAGAGGCGGACTGGAGCGAGACGAGCAATGCGCTATGCATCAATTCGAGTTCTCCGTGTGCCGTCGCGCTGCAAATCGACGCGGCCGCAAGCCCCGTCCTATTCGACTAGCTTGGAATCGAGTTGCTGCCTGAACCAATCGGGGCAGTAATCGTCAGATTGCTTGATCGTTGCGATCGGCCCGGCTGGATGATTGACCGGGCCGCCTCGCGCGTTACGATACGCTATTGAGCGCGGCAGCCCGTGGCGTTCGCGATGGCTGCCCGAGACTCATTCCGCGGACGCTTCGTCCCCTTCGCTTGCCGAACCGGCGTAATACAGGCGTGCCAGCCATGGAACCACAAGCGCGAACCGAATTCGTGCTGTGCTACGAGTTGGACGGGGTTGCGCACGAGCACGCTCTGGCCGAAGAGAGCTTGGTGATCGGCCGCGCTAAGGATTGCAACCTCTGCCTGCCGTTCAATGCGGAAGTGTCCCGGCTGCACGCGACGCTCACGCGGGCGACCGACGGCTGGGTCGTGGAAGACATGAGCAGCCGCTTGGGAACCTACGTGAACGGCGAAAAAATCAGCGGATCGCGCCGGCTGCGCGACAAAGACGTGCTCGTGATCGGCCAGGTCGCGATCGCCTTGCGCGAGAAAAAGCACGGCACCGAGACGGTCAGCCTGGACCCCGGCGCGAAGAGCGATTTTTTGGCGGCGGCCAAGGCGCGCGACGCCGCGCCAAGCGCGAAGTCGGCCGCGAGCGCCGACGCGCCGCTCAGTCGTACCGAGAGCGCTCGCCAGGCCGAGCCCATTGTGGTGCCGTCGGAGCCGCAGCCGGCCAACTTCTACGAGTTGATCGGCGTGGCGAATTTCGAGGCGGACCCGGCAAAGATCCAGGAGGCGGCCAAGAACCGGCTGGGCGAGCTGCGAGCAGGCACCGTGCCGGAATCTCACGCCGAGCGCCAGGCCGAAGTCGACGCCATCGCTCGCGGCCTGGCCTCGCTGTCGAATCCGGAAAAAAGGCGGGCTTATGACACGCAGTTGGCCAACCGGCTGGGCGTCGACGTCGAAGTGCGCGGGGGTCGCGTCGTCCCGGTGTCGCAGGAAGGTTTTGGTCAACTTTCGATCGGGATCGCCGTCATCGGCCTGGTGATCATCCTGCTGTGGTTTGCGCTGCCGTGGCTGCGGGAGGTCTTGGCGCCCCTGCTCGACGTTCCCGGGTGACATGCCGTCGGACGATCGGTCAATCGCCCGGGGCAATCCGCTGCGGCTTGATCGTGGCCGACATTTGAGCCGCCAGCTTTTCGATCGTCGCTGCGTGCTCCGATTGTCCGGCCAGGTTGACGGTTTCGGCCGGGTCGCTGCGGTGATCGTACAGTTCGCGGGCGATGACGCGGCCGTCGGCCACGTCGCGCCATTCGGCGTAACGATAGAGGTCGGTTCGCATCGAGTAGCCCATCGCCTCCAGTGGCTCTTCATCGCTGGGATACGCGGGCCGCGTGTGCTGGGTGAAGGCGGCGTTTTTGACCGTTGCGCGCGGATCGTCGACGAGCGGGCGCAGGCTTTTGCCTTCGAGCTCTTTCGGCGCCACCAGACCGCAAAGATCGGCCAGCGTCGGGTAGAGATCCAACAGCTCCACGAGCGCGTCGGTGCGCTGTCCGCCGGGGTGATTCGGCGCCGCGATGATCATCGGCACGCGCGCGTCGAGCTCAAAATTCGACGTCTTGGCCCACAGCGCTTGCTCGCCCAGGTGATAGCCGTGGTCGGACCAGAAGACGATGATCGTGCTCTTGCGCAGGTCGAGCCGGTCCAGTTCGGCGAGCACCTTGCCGACCTGCGCATCGACGTAGCTCGTGGCCGCGTAGTAGCCGTGCCGCAGCGCGAGCGTTTCGGAAGTCGTGGGCCTGCCGTTGGGGCGATCCGTAAACGCTCTGAGAATCTCGCGAGAGTCGTGCATGGCAATGGCCGGCACTCCCCTCGGCGGAAGCGGGTTGGCCGGCGGCTCGATGTCCGAGCGCCGGTAAAGATCCCAATACCGCGCGGGCGCGTTGAACGGGGAGTGCGGCTTCCAGAATCCCACCGCCAGGAAGAAACGCCGGTCCTTCAGTTCGCCGAGGGCCTCGACCGCCAGCTCGGCAATCCGCCCGTCGAAATACGCGCCGTCCGGCACGTCGCGCATCTCGGTTTTCGGCACGCCGGACCGATCGGGCGGAATTTTTCCGTCAACCGCCGCCTGGTCCGAACTGTGGTTCGCGTAATGCATCTCGGCCGGCACGCTCCAGGAAGCCGGGTCGCCCTTGTAGGCGTCCTGGCGAAAGTTGTGAAAAACCTTGCCGATGCACTGCGCGTGGTAGCCGTTCTGCTTGAATAGCTGCGGCAGCGTGACGACGTCGGGACGATTCTGGCGAAAGTGCGTCGGCAAATCCCAAACCCGCAGCGTGTCGGGACGCAAGCCGGTCAATAGCGAGGCGCGGGACGGATTGCAAACCGCCTGCTGGCAGTAAGCGCGGCCGAACAGCGTGCCGCTCTGGGCCAGTCGATCGATATTGGGCGACTTGACGATCGTGTCGCCGTAACAGCCCAGCTCGACGCGCAGATCGTCGACGGCGATGAACAGCACGTTCGGCGGCTGGGCGCAATTTGCAATGCCGCCACCCGGGCCGAGCAACAGCGCGATCGCCGACGAGATGGCGACTAAGTGGCGCATGATTGAAATCGCTTGCCGAGTGAGGGGTGCCACGGGATGGCTCGTTCACCCTTGCTTTTTCCCAACGCGGGCGCTCGTGGCTGGCGCCACCGACGGCACCGCGCGAGCTTATCGTCGCACGCCTCGGAGTGCGTGTCAAAAAAAGGTCGCGCTGCCGTCAGGCGATTCGGCGGATAGCGCACGGTGAGCGGCGAATTCTACAGGCATTGGAGGTCAGCCGGTCCGACGCTTGGTTCGCGAAGCTACTCGACGTGCGTGTCGAGCGGGAGTTCTTCAGGCCGCGAGACCGTTGGCACGGGGCCGGCGACGACTCGCTCCAGGTCGGATACCAGGCTGTGATAGCTGGCAAGCACGTCCTGCTGCTGGTCGAGGATATCGATCAATTGCCGCTCGGCCACAATGAGACTCAGAAAGTCAACCTTGCCGGCGATATAGGCGGCCCGGCCGGCCTCCACGTTCCGTCGAGCCGCCGGCACGGTCCGCTGATCATACAATTCGACCAGACCCTTGCTGGCTTGAAGCTGCTCGTAGACGGTTTGTACCTCGCGGTTGATGTCGTCAATGCGCTGTTCATACTCGGCGCGGCGCTGGCTGGCGCGGAACATCGCTTCGCGCGTCGCGGCTCGCAGGCGCTCGCGGTAGATGGGCACGTTGGCGTTGAGACCAACCATGGCTCGCAGTGGTGTCTCCTGCCAAAACGCGTCATAACGCCCCATCACTTCCACGTCAGGGTAGTAGTCCTTATCGGCAAGGTCGACCGCTGTCTGAGCGGCGTAGAGCCGCGCAGCGATGGCCGCCAGATCCGGTCGATTCGCGACGGCGGTCTGGCGCAGCAATTCGGGCTCAGGAAGCACGACGACGCGCCCCAAATGCTTGGGCGATGGCGGCAGCGGCCAATCCGGGGCGCGGTGCAAGAGCGTATTGATCCTCGCACTCGCGACTTTGCGGTTACGCGCCAGTTCGAATTGCCGCCGATCGAGTTGGGCCAATTCCACGTCGGCCTGCAAAACGTCCTGCTGCGTCACCTGGCCTTGTTCGTAGCGGCTGATGGCTGCCTCGCGGAATGCCTGCACACTGGCGAGATTTGCGCGATTCAATTCCAACTGTCGCTCGGCCAGATAATACTCGTAGAAGGCCAGCCGAGCCGCTTGCGCCAACTGCAAACGCGCATCTCCCACGTCGAACGAAGCCGCTCTGGCTTCGAAGCAGGCCAATTGTCCGCGCAACGCCCGCTTGCCAAACCACGGCACTTTCTGCGACGCCCCGGCGAGATAGCCCCCTGACAGCCCGGGAGTATCGAACGACGCCGGACCAATCATCCCCTGGAACATGGGGTCTTCAAGTGACACCGCCTGCGGGTATCGCTCCGCCGCCGCACGCCAGCTAGCGATCATTGCCTCAAGCGACTGGTTTCGCGCGAGCACGCTCTCGACGAGCGCCGGCAGCGACAGCTCGTTCTCGGCGGCCAACGGATCGTCTGCCTCGGAGTGCTCCACGATTGCAGGGCCGGGTTCGGTTTTCTCGGACCAACTTGTCGGCGAGACGACGTTATCACGGCCGGAATCAATGTTCAGGGGCAACCGGGTCGGCGGCTGCGAGTCGGCTGACTTTCGTTGCCGCACTGATTCGTCGAGCGCGGCGCCGGCGGCAGCCGGTCTGGTCGGCTCGGCCGAGCGAGTCTCGGGCGCAGTCGCGCAACCGCACATCGTTAGCGCCGTCGCGCACCAAACCGTGGCATGCCAAGCCAACCGCATGCGCGTCGAGGAGCGCGCGCGATTGCCCGCTCGCGGAGCAAGCGCCATGAGATTACCCGAAACGAGGAACAGGATGGGTTTTGGCTCGCGGGTTAGCAGAAGGGCATCGCACTGTGGCGATGTCAGATTTGATCGGAATTGCCGGTTCGACACCTTGAGCACAAGCGGATTACTCGTCAACGTTGCCCCAGTCACGCACGAAAGGGTCGCCGGTGACCGAGTCCGGCCGTGAGGTTCCCGGCAGCGCCCGAATTGGGCCAGAAATCGAGATTGCCGCAGGCTGCAAAGGGTTGTAAGATTGAGTAGACTTTACGGCCTTTCGATCTTCTAATCACGAAGACTATGCGGCGCGCCTCCAAGGCAATCCGGCTTGCTGTCAACATCAGCCTGGCGCTTTCCATGAACACTGCACCAGCGCTGGCCGCGAGTTCCGCCTGCGCACAGGGAAAGTGCAAGCAATCGGCGGGCGCGACCATCCAGAGTTGCTGTTGCGCGGCGAGTGCCGGCGCGACGTGCGGGATGGCGTGCTGCCAGCGGTCTGGGTCTCGCGAAGTCCCCGCGGCACCGCAACCCCAGCCCCGCGTTTGGAAGTTGCACCTCGAAGTGTCGGCGCTTCACGTCGCGGGCTGGCAATCGCCGGCGGTCGCTCTAGCCGGCTTTTCCTCGTCGGTGATCGACACTCAGCCGCGGTCTTTCACTGCCACGTTGCAATCGCAACACGTTCGGCTTCAGGCCTGATTCTGCTCCGCGCGCCAGTAGCGCTGCGCGCGCTTGTGGGTCCGTCATTCTGGCCGGACTGATTCGTCACAGCATTCAATCGTGAAAAACGCTCGCGCGTTGGCGCGAGGACTTAGCACGCGGGGTTCCGTCGAAAATGCGGCAGCCGTGGCTTGCTGGCGGGTTAGCACTCAACGCTGCCGTTGAGCCGACGGCGTCACGGCTGCCCTTTGAAAACACCACGAGACCTCATCGCCCACTACGCAGGAGCATTGCCATGTCAGCTTTCGACGATCACCGCTCTCGATCGCGTTCGGCCGATACGCCCCTCGACGAAGGCGGACTGCGCGCCCCGCCCGGTTTGAAGGGCTGGCGAAGGGCCTGGTGGTGGTTCGATTTTATCGTGCTGGTGAACCTCGCGCGGCTGCGGTTCGTGTTCGTGCTTTTGGTGATCGGTCTGGTGATCGTTCAGTGGGACACGCTGTTGGCCTACTACGATCGCTGGACGCGCCCGGCAAATTACGAAACCGTGGCGGGCAGCGACGTGGAGTTCTTCTGCCCCATGCATCCCAGCGTGATCCGCCCAACCAATCGGGAGAAGTGTCCCATCTGCTTCATGCCTCTCTCCAAGCGCAAGAGGGGCCAGCGGCAGGACGTCGTATTGCCACCGGGCACGGTCAGCCGCGTACAGTTGTCGCCTTACCGCGTGCTCTTGGCGGGAATCCAGACGTTTCCGGTCGACTATCAGCCGCTGGCGAACAAAATTACGGCGGTCGGCTACGTCGAGTTCAACGAGCGCTTGCAGCGGACGGTCGCGGCGCGTGTCAACGGGCGGATCGACAAGCTGTATGCCAACGAAACCGGTCGGTTCGTCACTGCCGGCGACGACCTGGCGCTGCTCTACAGCCCGGAACTCAACGTCACGATGCAGAACCTGCTCGACGCCAAGCGCAGCGGGCAGGATGACCTGCTCGCCAGCGCGCGCAACCGGCTGAAGCTGTTCGGTATCGACGACGACCAGATCGACGAGACGATTGCCGCGGGCCAGCCCATGATCCACTTGCCGATCCGCTCGCCGATCAGCGGCCACATCATCCAGAAATACGTCCGCGAAGGCCAATACATCAGCGAGGGGGCTCCGCTGTACGACCTGGCCGACCTCTCGACCGTCTGGATCGAAGCTCAGATTTACGAGGACGACATGGCCATGCTTCCCTTGACCGACGTGCACCATCAAGGTTCTGGCATGACGACCGACGTGAAAGTCACTGCCGAGACGCGGGCGTTTCCCAACAAGGTCTTTCACGGCGCACTGTCGTTCATCTATCCGCACGTCGACCAAAGCACGCGCAGCGTCACGGTGCGCTGTGAAATTGACAACCGCGGCCGCGAGAAGTTGATGCCCGGCGCGACGGCGACGGTCACGCTCGAAATCAATCCGGGTGAAGTGCCCGCCCTGCAAACGGCGGTTGAGGGCGACGCCGAACGCCAAGAGCGTCTCGCCAGCGGGCTCGTGCTGGCCGTGCCCGAGTCGTCCGTCATCGCCACGGGCAGCCAGACAATTGTCTATCGCGAATCGCTGAGGGGAGTCTACGACGGCACGCTTATAGTGGTGGGTCCGCGCATGTCAGGACCGAACGACGTCGCGTTCTTTCCGGTTCTCAAGGGACTCGCGCCGGGCGATCGGGTGGTGACGTCCGGCTCGTTCTTGGTCGACGCCGAAACGAGACTCAACCCCGCGGCGGGCTCGATCTACTACGGCGGCGGCGAATCGAACAGTCCCCCGTCGGCGACGCGGGCCATTCGGCCTTCGATGCCCGCCGACATCGACACGACCGTGGCGGCGGCGCTGGCAAAATTGCCGCCGGCCGACCGGGCGGCAGCGGAAGAGCAGAAGTTTTGCGCCGTGCTCGACGACAGCCGGCTGGGCTCGATGGGCGCCCCGATCAAAGTGGAGATTGAGGGCCAGACCGTCTTCGTCTGCTGCGAAAACTGCGTCAAGGGTGCCAAGGAAAAGCCGCAAGAGACACTCAAGCGCGTCAAACAACTGCGGGACGTGACCTCATCGAAGCAGGGTAATCCTCGACCATGATTGAAAAGATCATCGAACTTTCGATCCGCCACCGGTTCCTCGTAGTAACGTTGGCCGTGGTGCTGGCGCTAGGGGGCGTGTATGCGACGTGGAATACGCCGGTCGACGCGATTCCCGACCTGAGCGAGAACCAGGTGATCGTGTTCACCGATTGGATGGGTCGCAGTCCGCGCGAAATCGAGGATCAGATCACCTACCCGTTGTCGCTCAAGCTGAAGGGCCTGGCCGGCATCCGGGCGGTGCGATCCTCGTCGGAATTCAATTTTTCGATGATCACGCTGATCTTCGCCGACGACATCGACTATTACTTCGCCCGCCAGCGCGTGGCCGAAAAGCTCGGCGAGGCTGCCACGTATCTGCCTGACGGCGTCGTGCCTTATCTGGCGCCCGATGCGACCGCGTTGGGGCAGATATTCTGGTACACGGTCGAGCCGAGCCCCGCCCATCCGATCGATCCTCCGCGGTTGTGGGCGCTCAATCAGTTCTACATCGTGCCGCAGCTCAACGCGGCGGCCGGCGTGGCCAACGTGGCCATCGTGGGAGGCGCCCCGCTGGAGTATCAGATCGACATCCGCCCCGAGTCGCTCCGCGCTTATGGCATCACGCTCGGCGAGGTTTACGCCGCGGTGGAACGGAGCAACATGCCGTCCGGCGGCGGCGTGCTGCAGAAAAACAATGCCGAGTACATCCTCCGCGGCGTCGGCTGGATTCGCGACAAGCAGGACATCGAAAACACGGTCATCAAGGAAATCAAGGGGATTCCGATCTACGTGCGCAACATCGCCATGGTGCAGCTCGGCGTCCGGTTTCGCCGCAGCGTGTACGAAAAAAATGGCAGCGAAGTCACCGGCGGCGTCGTGCTGATGCGGCACGGGGCGAATCCCTTGGCCGTGACCAACGCCGTGAAGCGGAAGATTCAGCAGATCCAGGCCGGCCTGCCCGAGGGCGTGCATGTCGTGGCGGCCTACGATCGAACGCGCCTGATCACCGGCGCGATTCACACCCTGACCGAGGTCATGTGGCACGAAATGGTCATTGCCTCGCTGGCGATCCTGCTCATTCTGGTCCACGTCCGCAGCGTGTTCGTCATTTGCGTCACGCTTCCCTTGTCCGTGCTGTTCTCGTTCCTCCTGATGTGGGTTCTGCGCACCACGGGCATCATCGACATTCAAGCCAACATTATGTCGCTGGCCGGGATCACGATTTCGATCGGCATCCTGGTGGATCAGGCAATCGTCATGGTCGAAAACGCCACCCACCACTTGCAGGCCCGGTTCGGCGGCCGCAAGGTGAGCGGGGATATTAGCGAAATGGTCATCGGCCCCTGCCGCACCGTCGGCCGGCCGATCTTCTTCTCCGTGATGATCATGCTCTTGTCGTTCGTGCCCGTGTTCATGCTCAGCGGCCGCGAAGGCAAGCTGTTTCACCCGCTGGCGTTTACCAAGAGTTTCGCGATGGTCGGGGTGGCGGTGATTTCGGTGACGCTGGTGCCGGCCCTGATCCCGATCTTCATCAAGGGCCGCCTGCGCAGCGAAATGGACAACCCCATCGTCCGCAGCTTTATCAATATCTATAAGCCGCTCTTGACCTGGGCCCTGCCGCGGCGAAATCTCGTGATGTGGATGTTCGCCGTGCTCTTGATCCTGGCCGCCGGAATGTTCCCGCTGCAGGCGGTCATGGGCCAGGGCGCAAGCGAAGCCGCCTGGCGGACGACCTTCCTGGGCGTGTTCGCCCTGGTGACGGCATTGACGGTGAACTTTACGCGGGGCTTGCCCTGGCGAGCGTTGTCGTTGGCGTCGCTCGTGCTGATCGGCCTGTGGTCATACCATTTCACCAAGATCGGCGTGGCGTTCATGCCCGCGCTCGATGAAGGCACGCTTTTGGACATGCCGGTCACCGTGCCGCGCGCCAGCGTGACGCAAGCGGCGGACGACCTGAAGGCTCGCGATGCATTGTTGCGCGGCTTTCCCGAGGTCGAGTCGGTGATCGGCAAGGCGGGCCGAGCCGACACGCCGACCGACCCCGCCCCGCTGGATATGGTCGAAACGTTCGTCAACTTCCGCCCCAAGGACCTGTGGCCCAAGCGCGTGCTGCGCTACGAGGATGCGGCCGGCCAGGTCGAGCATATTCTGGCGAAACTGGAGGCTGAAGGCTTCATTCAAAAGGCCGCTCCCGACGACCGCGATACGCTCGTCAACAACGCCTCCCAAAACGCGCTCGAACGGTTCGACGAGACGATGCGCGAGCTGGCGCTGCGCCGCTACGTGGAATTCGAGAGCGAGCTGGAACTCGAACTGACGCGCTTCGCGGTGACCGACCTTGTTGAGCGCCTGGAATCGGCCGGCCGCGTCAACTGGCCCGCTGGATTGGAGCGCGAGTACGAGATCGATCGCGTTGCCGAGACCCTCGCGCCGCGCTACGGCGCGTGGTTGGCCAGGACGCCGGCGCTCGAAGATGCAAGGGGCTTGGCGCAAGCGACGGCCCGAGAGCTTGCCGCGAGCCGCGTGATCGAAGACGTTGCAGCCGGGCTGGAGCTGCACCAGTCGTTGCCGGCGCGCGTTGCCGGCGCGATTGGCCAGGCGCTGGGCGCCGAACCGGCGACGCTGGCCGGTGTGCTTCTCGACGACGTCGAGCACCAGCGCCTGCGGCGGTGGCACGATCGGGTCAAGCGGATCAATTGGGAACTGTTCGACCAGGCCAGCGAAGCGTTTCCCTGGTACGCGGTCGAAGAGCTCGCCAAAGGCGGCAGCACGCTTAACTTGCTCGGCGTCGCGCCGCGCGCCGGCGATGCCGAGCGATTCGCCGTGGCCGCTCTCAATGCGCAGTTGGGAAATCCGTTCGATCGTGAATCGTTCGAGCCATTTCTGGTGCAGCGCGAAGGCTTCGAGGAAAACTTCCGCTCCGGCGTCTTCCTTCGGCCGCGGCAGGGCGGGCGGCAAGGCGACCTGGTCGGAGACGAAATGGAGCGCGTTCTCAAGGTTCCCGGTTGGGCCAATATCTTCACCCAGCCCATCGTCAACCGCATCGACATGCTCTCGACCGGCGTGCGAACACAGATCGGCGTCAAGGTGTTCGGCCCCGATCTGGAGACGATCGACCGCGTCGGCAAGTCGATCGAGGAAGCCCTCAAGCCGCTCAGCGGAGCCCGCGACGTGCTGGCTGCGCCCATCATGGGCAAAGGCTACGTGGAAATCGATATCGACCGCACGCGGGCCGCGCGCTATGGCATCTCGGTCGCGGATATTCAAAATGAGATCGAAGTGGCAATGGGCGGCCGGGCCATCACGTTCACGGTCGAAGATCGCAACCGCTTCCCGGTGCGGATTCGCTATGCCCGCAGCCAACGCGAAGACGAAGAGAGCCTGCGCCGCTTGCTGGTCAATCCGGGCAATGGCGGCGGCGATATGCGCGTGGGCGGTATGGCGGCGTCGACGTCGATGCCCAAGAATGGCTACGGGTCAGCCGTCCCCTTACCGTCGGAGCATGCGTCGGGCCCCCAACACGCCGCCGCGAACCGCACGCTCGTTCCGCTGTCGGCCGTGGCCGACGTCAACGTCGTCGAGGGGCCGGCGGTGATCAAGAGCGAGGATGGGGCGCTGTTGACCTACGTCACGCTCAACGTCGCGGGACGCGATATTGTGGGTTTCGTCGACGAGGCGCAGCGCGTCGTAGCGCAAAAGGTCGTGCTGCCCGAGGGGGTCCATCTCGAATGGAGCGGCGAGTTCGAACACCAGGTGCGCGCCGCGCGGACGCTGCGCATCGTGTTTCCGGCCGTGATCGCGCTCATCTTCATCATCCTGTACCTGACGTACAACGACCTGGCCGACGCGGGACTGATGATGCTGGCCGTGCCCGAGGCCCTGGCCGGCGGCGCCTTCTTCATGTACCTGTTTCCGAAGATCACCGGCGGCTGGTCGGCGCCGCCGATGGATTTCAGCGTGGCCGTGTGGGTCGGATTCATCGCCTGTTTCGGCATGGCGACGGAAACGGGCATCATCATGCTGGTGTACTTGCGCGAGGCGATCGAGCGCCGCGGCGGCCTGGAAAACATCGGCTCGCTCGAAGAGCTGCGCGAGGCGGTGATTGAGGGGGCCGTACACCGCCTGCGGCCGAAGCTGCTCACCGAAGGCGTCGCAATCATCGCCATCTTCCCCATGGTGTTCGCCACGGGCGTCGGTGGCGAGATTCTCGCGCCCATGGCGCTGCCCGTGCTCGGCGGCCTGTTGATCTCCGACGAAGTGGTCGACCTGTTCCTGCCGGTGCGCTTCTATTGGGTCCGCCGTGCCCGCTGGCTGAAGCTTCAAAAGGGCAAAGCCCAACAGCCAAAACCAGCACTCGCGCCCGTCGCGGTTTAGACGAGGCAACGGGAGAAGCACTCCACGGCAACCCGTACACCTCATGCTTGATATTGTACGTGATGTCCAACGCGCAAGCTTCGATTAGCCTCTCGGCAGGTCGTCGTCGCCTCTTTGCTCGATGATCTTTCGGATCTCGCCGGTGGGATCGTTTTCCACGCGGCAGGGCGTGTCAAAAATCATCGTGGCACGCGTGTCGGCCGCGTAGGCCGGCCAATCGGGCAGCCCCTTGTGGTTCGGGTTGCCGCGGCGCGCAAGCGCCGCCCAAGCGCCGGCCGTGGCCGCTTCGAGCTCGCGCATCGGCGGCTTCACCGGCCCCACCATGGTCTGGCTCGCGTCGATGTGATTGAACACGAACGGGATCTCGATCGTGTGGGGCGCGCGCAAGTTCATGACCGGCGTTTCCCAAGCGAACACGTACAAGTACGTCGGCGCTTTTCCCAACGCCGCGCGGCGCTCGGCGAGCCGGATCGAACGGGTGCCCTGGATATCGGTTGCGATATTCGTGGACAGTTCAAACGGCGTGGCCTTGGGACTGTTGCGGCGATAGAGCTCGACGATCCTTTCGGCCTCGTCGCCGAGTGCCTCCTTGGCATTGGCCACGAGGCCCGCTTCGTCGAGCTGGCCGTAGGACGGGTCGTCAATCTGATACACGGTGCGCTCGGTGCGCGTATAGCCGACGATCACCGGCACGTCCTGCGAAATCGGAGTCGCCACCGGCGTGAAGGAGCTGGCCGGCAGGTTCTTGCCGTCGACCACCGGTCCGAAGCCGAAGGGGCGAGCGCGGCCGCCCGCGCCCGATCGGGCGCCCGGCACGGCCGCGGTTTGCGGGCCGGCCGCAGTCGACATCAATTTGTCGAGCGGTATTATTTGCAGGTCGCGGGCCTGGTCCCTGGTGAGATCGAACTTCTTAAGCAGCTGTTCGGCAAATTGGGTTGCCCGCTCGCGGTCGGCCCCGCCCAGGCTGGCGCCGCTTTGAATTGCCGCCGCATGGAACAGTCCCTTGGCAGCGGGCATGCCGAGCAGGGTGGAAACCTTGGCCCCGCCCCCGGACTGGCCGAAGATCATGACGCGGTTCGGATCGCCGCCAAAGGCCTCGATGTTGTCGCGTACCCAGGCCAGTGCCGCCACGATGTCGAGTTGGCCTGAATTGGCGGACTCGGCGAATTCCGAACCCAGGATGTCGCCCAGATATAAATAGCCCAGCACGTTGAGCCGGTGGTTCAGGCTGACCGCCACGACGTCCTGATGCTTCGCCAAAGCGGCGCCATCGTAGCCGGGAGAACCCCCGCTCCCCTGGTCAAAGCCGCCCCCGTGCAGCCAAACCATGACGGGCCGTTTCGCGCCGTCGGAAAGTCCCTTGGTCCATACGTTGAGATACAAACAATCCTCGCTGGGGCCGACTTTGGCGGCGGGCCGCAGGATGCTGAAGAACTCGAGTTGTTTGGCTCCGCGCTGCCGGCCGGACTGCGGCGCGTAGTGGTTGTATTCAAAGACGTCGCGAACGCCCCTCCACGATTCGGAGGGCAAGGGGGCCAGGAAACGGCGCTGGCCGCCTGTTGGCGCGCCGTAGGGAATGCCCTTGAACGCGTGAACGCCCGCGACCGACAGGCCGCGAACCTTTCCGTAGCGCGTGCCGACCGCCGGAGTCGTCGGGGCGCTGGCCTCATCGGCGAAAGTCGCCGCCAGCGTGCGGGGGAAAAGCGAGCCGGCGGCGGCCATGCCGGCCAGTTGCGCCGCCTTCGTCAGAAAGCAGCGACGATCTTCGAGATCACTCCTGGAACGATGGTTTGGTTTCGCGCACATGGCTCTCTATCCTCCTTCGATTTCCCAAGATTTCCTCGACGACTTCGGGCGGAAAAGCTTCGGCGTGGACGCGCTTTCGCGTTCGTTTGTAGTCCCACTGGCTACTGAGCGGCTGCCAGCCATAGCCGTCGAGCAAAAGCCCCAGCGACCATTCGACCGCCAGCGCCGGCTCGGCCACGCCCGCCATCGCGATGGGAGTGTCGGACCGCATGATCGTTGACGCACCCCAGCGGCTGGCCCACATGAAAAACAGCAAATCCTCGGGACACATCCGTCCGGGCAACTTCAAGTCGCCCGCGTTGACCGCCTCGCGAATGATCCCGGCGCCCAGCGAAATCGCGCGCACGTCCAGAACCTTCAATTCCCCTTGCCGCTCGCGGCTCGTCTTAGCGCGCAGGCACGTCGAAGCGACAAGCAGCTCGACGGGCAGGTCGCGCGGCGAGAGGAATGTCTCGACCTCGCCGATGGCGAGGATTTTTTCGCGCGGGCGGCCCGGGAACATCACCGCCCGTTCGTAGAACCGGGCCCGCCTCCGCTTGCTCTCGATGGCCAGCGCCAGGAGTATTTCTTCCTTGCACGAGAAATGCTTGTAAACGAGCGGCCGGGAGCACTCCATGAATTCGGCGATCCGTTCGACGCTGAAATGGTCCCATCCGTCGGCGAGAAAGAGTTCTCGCGCCGCGAGCAGGATTTGAACGGCGCGCTTTTCGCTGGCTTGGTACGTGGCTTGGGCCATGGCGCTTGTCCGGTTTGCGCGAAAGCAATCTAAAGAAAGTTCATCGATCTACATGAGACTGGTCATACTGTGGCGGTGACGATGTGTCAATCTTCGGGACGAGACGGCGAGCCCTGATCGCGCTCCTCGACGCAAACGCTGGGCATTATAGCCATAAATATCCGTGCATATCAGCTCGAATGGAGGCACGCCCTACGCCGTCGATGCGCATAGGCCCCGCCCAGAGTCGGGCGCCTTGCATCGTGACAGATTGTCACCTATCTTACCGGCTGCTCGATAACGATATCCACGACGCGGGAGGGCTTTGTCATGGCTGCACTCGAACGGTCGCTCATTCGGACGTCTAGCGGGGTGATTCTATTGGCGCTGGTATCCCTGGCAACATTCGCGGAGGATTGGGATCCCACGCCCAAGGGCGACGTCGATGCCGGCGGAGACAAGAGGCGCGTGCCGATCGTTTTCGTGCACGGGGGAAACGGCGCGGGCGAGCAATTCGAACGCCAGGCGATGCACTTTACGAGCAACGGTTATCCCGGCACTTGGATCGCCGCCTTTGACTATAGCACCGCCGGCGCGATTGGCCGGCGGCGAGGCCCAGGCCAGCCGGCTTCCGGCGCTTCGCGTGCGTCGGCGCCGCAAGGCACGCCAAGCGGCGCACCGCCCGTGTCGCTGGCTGCGACTGAGGTCACCGAGGCGCTCGACAAGTTCATCGATGAGGTGCGCAAGCGCACCGGCCACGCGAAGGTGAACCTGGTCGGCCATTCGTTCGGAACCCTGCAATCCGCCAGGTATCTGAACGATTCCACGCGCGCCGCCAAAATCGCGCATTACGCCTCGATGGGCGGCGGGCCGGCCACGAACCAGGGCGGCGTGCCGTCCATTGCCGTCAGCGGAATCGGCGATTTCGCCAGTCGCGGACAAGGGCCTCGAGCGTCGAACGGCGGAGTAACCGCGAAAATGCCCGACTTCCAGGACCACGTGATGGTGTGCACGAGCGACGAAGCGTTCGAGGCGATCTATACGTTCTTCAACGACGGCGAAAAGCCCAAGACCATGAAAATCGAACCGCAGGCCGAACCCCTGGTCAGCGGCGTCGTGAAGAGCTATGTCAATAATCAGCCGCTCGTCGGCGCGAAGATCGAAGTCTGGGAGGTCGCCCAGGAAACCGGCCGGCGGACCAAGGACAAGCCGCTTGTCACATTCGTGGCCACGGAAGACGGCCGGTGGGGGCCCTTCCGCGCGCAGCCCGGCCAGTACTACGAATTCGTCATTCACGACAAGGCACTCGCGAGGCCGCGGCACGTGTATCGCGAGCCGTTCTATCACAACGACCGGTTGGTGTACTTTCGCATTAGCGCCGCGGCGGAGGGCTACGCCCCGTCGCCGCTCGACAAGGCGCCGAAATATCTGACCGACGAGAATGCCGTGTTCAACGTGCGGCACCAGAACGGCGCGCTCCTGCCGGGCATCATGAGCCTCTCGGTCAATGGGACCGAGGTCTGCACCGACGAGCTGACGCCAGCTTCGACGACCACGGTTGCGCTCTACGTGGTCGACGGCAACGAGAATGGCAAGAGCGAATTTACGAAAGTCGAGGATCCGGCGTTTACGGGCCCCTTCATTCGCAGCGTGGACATGTACATTCCCGCCGATCCGCCGGGCCACGTCGAATTCAAGCTGAACAAACGAGTCTTGAACGTGCCCAACTGGAAAGGCGCCGAAACCGGCCAGATCCAGGTCGTGTTCGACGACTATAGATAGCGCCTTTCTCGATTCAACTCATAGGTTTGCATCACTGGCCGGGCAGGGGCGGCTCTCTCAGTCATCGTGCGCCGGCCAGCCCATTCTTTCGCGGCCTTCCTGCGCGCATGGGCAGATCATGAATAGCTCGCAAAGTACCTTGACAAATATGTGTATAGTGTGTATATTTTGTTAATGGATAGCCGGGAGGTGATCCGAAGACTGGAACGTGACGGATGGCGGCTGGTGCGTACGCGGGGAAGCCATCGACAGTACAAGCATGCCGATAAACCGGGATTAGTGACGGTTCCGCATCCGCGGCGCGATCTGCCCACCGGCACGCTGCGGAGTATCTTCAAACAAGCCGGATTGTCGGAGTCGCCATGAATTTTCCCGTGGTCATTCACAAGGACAAACGATCGGACTATGGGGTGACCGTGCCCGATCTGCCAGGCTGCTTCTCCGCCGGACGCACGATCGACGAGGCGCTGGCGATGACGAAAGAAGCCATCGAATTGCACCTGGAAGGACTGACCGAATCGGGGCAGCCGATTCCGCAGCCGGGCACGATCGAACGCCACCGGGCAAACCGCGACTATCGGGGCGGCACCTGGGCCGTGGTGTCGATCGATGAGGAATCCTTGCGCGTCAAGGTCGTGCGTCTCAATATCACCATGCCCGAGCGCGTGGTGGACGCGGTCGATCGTTACGCCGCCCAACACGGCGAAACACGTTCCGGCTTACTGGTCCGCGCGGTCACGGCCTACATGGGCCGGCCCGACGACCGAGCATTGAAACCAGCCTCGCGCGGGCGACGCAAAACGAAGGCCAAGGAAAGGTAGCCCCCTGGTCACAAAGTGAGCAGTTGATCAGGTGAGCAGTTGACCGCAGGAGAACCATGGATGTTGCGGACCTTCTGTCCTTCACCTGCTCCCCTGTTCGACTGCTCTTTTGCTCTATTTTTTTCCGCCGCCAGCGGAAAAAAGTGGGCGATACAAGACTCGAACTTGTGACCCCTAGCTTGTCGAGCTAGTGCTCTAACCAACTGAGCTAATCGCCCTGGCGTTTCCAGCCGAGCCGAAGGGCGTTCATCCATCGGCCGGTGAATCCCATTCTAGCGCTCTGGCGGACTGGAAAAACCAAATCTGACTCCTAATCCGCGCCCCGTCAAGGGCGTCGCGGCCGCGCCCGCGCCAAAACCGCTTACAGGCGTGAACCGCGCGGCCGACTTTGCCCCAAACTGCTTTCCATCTATACTTTGCGACAAAGCAGCCAGACGGGCCGAACCGAGTGCCTCGTTCTTGCATCCTTTGTATCGATGCAGGCCGTCGGTCCACGAGCACGGCTGGTCCCATACGACTGGAAATGAGCATGCTCAAGGTGAAATTGCCCGACGGCTCGGTGCGGGAGTATTCGCGGCGGGTCCGTCCGATCGAGGTTGCGGGGGAAATCGGACCGGGACTGGCCAAAGCTACGCTGGCGGCGGAAGTCGACGGAAAAGTGGTGGGGGCCGCCACGCTCTTGCCGACTGACGGCGAAGTGTCGCTGCGGCTGTTGACCAGAAAAGACCCCGAAGCGCTGGCCGTGATGCGCCACTCGGCCGCGCACGTGATGGCCCGGGCCGTGATGCGGCTGTTCGACGGCGTGCAACTGGCCTTTGGCCCCACGACCGAAAACGGCTTTTACTACGACTTCGAGATCAAGCGGCCGCTTACGGAGGATGACTTTCCGGCCATCGAAGCCGAAATGGCCAGGATCATCAAGGCCGACGAACCGTTTGAGCGGCTGGAAGAACCGCGCGACAAGGCGATCGCCATCTGCCGCGACCTGGGCCAGACGCTTAAGGTCGAGCACATCGGCGAAGGGCTGGCCGATCACTCGACCCTATCGTTTTATCGCCAGGGAGAGTTCATCGACCTGTGCCGCGGACCCCACGTTCCCAGCGCCGGGGCGATCGGAGCATTCAAGCTCCTCTCCATCGCCGGCGCGTATTGGAAAGGCGACGCTTCGCGCCAACAGTTGCAGCGACTGTACGGAACCGCCTGGTTCTCGCAGGCCGAATTGGACGAACACTTAAAAATGGTCGAAGAGGCCAAGCGCCGCGACCACCGCGTGCTGGGAAAACATTTGGAGCTGTTCGCCACCCATCCCACGCTGGTCGGCGCGGGCCTGGTGCTGTGGCTTCCCAAGGGCGCGACGATCCGCGGCATCCTGGAAAACTTCATGCGCGAAGAGCTGACCAAGCGCGGCTACCAGCAGGTTTACACCCCGCACATCGGCCGCGTGGAGCTGTTCCAGATGTCGGGCCACTTTCCCTACTACGCCGACAGCCAGTTCAAGCCGATCGCCATGTCGGACGACGAGCGCTACCTGCTCAAGCCGATGAACTGCCCGCACCACGTCATGATCTACAAGTCGAAGCCCCGCAGCTACCGCGACTTGCCGGTCCGGCTGGCCGAGTTCGGCACGGTCTATCGTTACGAGCAGTCGGGCGAGCTGGGTGGCCTGACCCGGGTGCGCGGCTTCACGCAGGACGACGCGCACCTGTTTTGCACCGAGGAGCAAGTCGGCGACGAATTCCGCGGCTGCATCGAAATGACCCAGTCGGTGCTGGCGGCGCTGGGGATGAACGATTATCGCGTGCGGCTGGGTTTTCGCGATCCGGCGAGCGACAAATACGTCGGCAGCGACGCGATTTGGCAACGGGCCGAAGAGACGTTGGAAAAAGTGTGCCGCCGGATGGACCTGTCGCACCTGGATATCGAACGGGGCGAAGCGGCCTTTTACGGACCCAAGGCCGATTTCCTGGTCAGCGATTGCCTCTCGCGCGAGTGGCAGTTGGGCACGGTGCAGCTCGATTACAACCTGCCCAGCCCCGAACGGTTTGGACTCGAGTACATCGGACCGGACAACCAGCCGCATCAGCCGGTGATGATCCACCGCGCGCCGTTCGGATCGATGGAGCGCTTCGTGGGCGTGTTGATCGAGCATTTCGCCGGGGCGTTTCCCTTGTGGCTCGCGCCCGAGCAGGCGCGCGTGCTGACCGTGAGCGAAAAATCGGAAGCCTACGGCCGCGACATCGAGCAACGACTCCGCGTCGCCGGACTGCGAGTCGCGAGCGACTTCCGGGCCGAGAAGCTGGGATCAAAGATTCGCGACGCGCAACTCGCGCTCGTTCCCTACATGTTCGTCGTCGGTCCGCGCGACGCCGACGGGGGCACGGTTTCGCTGCGCGACCGCATCGCCGGCGATCTGGGGGCCATGCCGTTTTCGGCGGCGCTCGAAAAACTGCAGGCCGAAATCGCCGCCAAACAGGTCCGCCAGGTCGCCGAGAAAACGGCCACCGGCCTGGGCGAACGCGGCGGAGCGCACGAATACTGAGCATCGCGTGCTGTATATTAGCCCGAAGCGCAGCGAGGGGTATTCGTTGCGCTCACTCGCTGGCCAGGATTATGCAAGTGCAAGCAGAAGGTCCGTCAACTATGGTGGGC
>JBBDNV010000173.1:0-12702 GCA_040877415.1 Pirellulales bacterium | reverse complement strand
TCTCGCCGCGACGTGCTCGGAGCCAGTCCCATTTTTCAACGGCCTGCTAGCCGCCAAGGAATTCGCGGCGCATGTCGGCCAGGGCCGGGAACTGCCGGCGATATTCGACCAAGGGCGCCAGCTCGATCTCGGCCGCCAGCACCTCGGGCCCGTCGCCCGCTTCGGCCACCGTTTCTCCGCGCGGTCCGACCACGAGGCTGTGGCCGCCGTAGTGAACGTGCGGGTCGTCGCCGGCCCGATTGACGCCGACGACGTAGCACTGGTTTTCAATGGCCCGGGCCCGCAATAGCGCCAGCCAGTGCGCATCGCGCGCCAGTGGCCAGTTGGCGATCACGACCATCAGCTCGGCGCCGGCGCGGACGGCGTGGCGAAACACTTCGGGAAAACGCAGGTCGTAGCACACGAACGGGGCCACGCTGAAATCGTGCCAGGGGAAGATCGTGACGCCGGCGCCGGCCTCGTAATGTTTCGTCTCGCCGGCCAGGGAAAAGGGGTACATCTTCGAGTATCGGGCCAGTTGCCCACCGTCGGGAGCGAACACCACGGCTTCGTTGCGGCCGCGGCCGTCTCGCGCCCGGGTGACCACGCCGGCCGCGACGAACGATTTCAACTCCCTGGCCAGCTCGCCAAGAAAGGCGTGCGTCGGTCCGTCTTCCGGCTCGGCGATGGTTTCGACGTGCATGCTGAAGCCGGTGGCGAACATTTCGGGCAGCGCCACCAGCGCGCCGGGCTTGACCGCGGCCGTCTCAAGCATGGCGCGCACGCGCTCGTGGTTGGCCGGTTTGTCTTCCCAAGCGATATCGAGTTGGCAGGCGACGATTTGCACGGTATTCAACCCTCCACGATTGTTTTGAGCCCGCGCACGAAACGTCCGACGCCTTCGGCGATCGTTTCCCGTTCGAGCGCGCCATAGGCTACGCGCAGGTGGCAGCCCCCTTCGATGCCGAACGTCGTGCCGGGAATGACGGCCACGCCGAACTCGCGCACCAGCCGCTCGACGACGCTCATCGAGTCGAGCGGGGTATCGACGCGCAACAGCAGGTAAAACGCGCCCAACGCCGGCGGAATCGCGCAAAACGAGCGCACCTGGTCCAATTCGTCGAGCACCATGTGGCGCACCCGGCCCACGCGCTCGACGTTTTCGCGCAGATATTCGGGATCGGCCGCCAGCGCGCCCACGGCGGCCTGCTGCGAGATGACGGGCGGACAGATCAAGATCGTGTCCTGGGCCTTGCGCACCGCCTCGGTGAGCGGCTCGGGGACGACCATGTAGCCCACGCGCCAACTGGCGAAACCGTAGGCTTTGGAGAATGAGTAGAGCGAGATCGTGTGTTCGGCGGCCCCGGCAATCGAACCGGGCGAAAAATGCCGCGCGCCGTCGTAGACAAAAGTTTCGTACGCCTCGTCGTGAATGTGGTACATCCGCCGCCGCCGGCACAGCTCGTTGATGGCCGTCAGCGCCGGCTCGGGATAGACGGCCCCGCTGGGATTGTTGGGCGAGATGGTGACGACGGCCCGCGCGCGATCCGTAACGGCTCGCCGCACCGCTTCCACGTCGATCTGGTAATTCGCATCCAGGGGCACGACGACCGCGCGGCAGTTGAGCATCGCGACGGCCATTTCATGGTTGAAATAGTAAGGCGACAGGAGCACGATTTCGTCGCCGGGATCGGCGATCGCCAGAAGCGCGTTGAAAAAGGCCATGTTGCCGCCGGCCGTGACGATGACCCGGCTATCGGGCCCGACGGCAATTCCGTTTCGGGCGGCCAGTTTTTTTTCGAGCGCCCCGATCAGCTCGGGGATTCCGTCGACCAGCTTGTACTTGTGGTTTTCCGGATCGGCCAGAAAGCGGGCGATTCGCTCGGTGGCTTGCCGGGGCGGACCGAAATGAACCACCCCCTGGCCCAGCGAAATCGTACCCGGATAGCGGCGAATCAACTCGCCGACGATCGGAATGATCGGCCGCTGCACGGCCTGCATGCGCGTGGAAAGGTGCATCGAGGGGGCCACGAGATCGTCCGCGGGTGAACCTGGCTACCGGCTTCGATGATACCCTTTGCGGGCTGCGCGATAAATCGGCCCGCCAGGGCGGCGCGCCCCTTTTAGCGGAGCGTCGTGCCGTCGGTCTCCCACGATTTCTTAGTCAACAGCGGGTGCCCCGCGCGAATCTTCACCGAAAAGTCGGAGCTGTCGCGATGGACGTAGGCGGGTTCGTTGATCCGCGCTTCCTGCTTGGTGCGTTCGAAATTCTCGTCGATCTTGATCAGGTTCAGCTCGTACGCCAGCCGGTCGGAATAGGCCGGCATCAGCACCTGGTAGGTGTACGGCACGCGATGGGGCGACAGCTCATTGACGTGCCGCATGATGTTCGTCGTGCAATTGTTGGTGATCAGGTGATAAAACTCCGGCTCTCGCTCGAGCTTGTTGGCCCGCTCGAGCATGCCGGTCCAAAGAGCCCGCATCTGGGCCCGCGACGCCTGGGCCCGGTACATGTACACGTCGGACAGCCAGTGGATCGTGCGCAGTCGGACCAGGTCGCGCTCGTCACCCACGACGTACATGAGTTCGGGCTGCTTGACCAGTGCTTTGACCGGATTAAACTCCTCGCCCTTCTGTCGCCGCACTTCCACGGAGATGGCCACGTAGTCCTGGCCATCGAAGCCGAAGCTCACGAACGTGTGCGCCCCACCCGGCACTCCCGGAAACGGCACGACGATGAAATCGACGCTGTCGAGCTTTTCCAGATCGAACGTCTTGTCGTAGTGCCGCACGGTGTAGTCGTCGGCCGTGCGATATTCGGTGTTGCGGACGTTGTGGATCGTGACCCGGTTGCCGTCGAAGTCGGCCGTGGGCAGCACCGCCTGGTTGGGCGACCAGTTGCGATCGTTCGACGGCGCGCGGCAGCCGGCCGCCGCGGCCATCGCCAGCGCGCAGACAATCCACGCTCGAGTTTCCGGCCGCACAAAGCGCATGGGCTGGCGCGGGAAGATCGTGATCGAGATGAAACCTACCGCTTCGGAGACGTGTTTGGCGCCGTTGGGCTCAAGCCTCCGCGGCGTGCGGCGGCAGGAAAGCGCGCATCGGGCCGGCGAATTAATTAACCGCTTCGCTCGAATCGGGCAAGCCCCAATGCCGACGCGAGTGCTAGCAGCGGCGCGAGATTTGAACGGAATCGACGTGATTGAACGTGACAGCACCCCAACCGCTGGCACGCTTACTGCCGATCACCGCGGTTTTCCTCGGCTTTTCGTGGTCGCTAAGTCGCCGCCGGCGCGATCTCGCTCGTGCAGTTGGGACAACGGCTGGCCTTGCTCGAGATCATCGTGTGGCACAGCGGGCATTCGCGCGTCTGCGGGGGCGGCGGGGGCGGCGAAATGCGATTCACCTGCTTCATAACCAGGAATACGCAAAACGCGACGATCACGAAGCTCACCGCGTTGTTGATGAAGCGGCCATAGTTGATCGCCGGAATCTTGTGCTCCGCCGCGTATTGCGCATTGCGCGCCAGTTGGAATTCCTTTTCGTTTTCCGCGGCCAAAGGCAGCGACCAGTCCTTGAAATCCGACGCGTGACTGGCGCTGAGCACAACCCCGATCGGCGGCATCATGATGTCGTCGACCATCGAGGTGACGATCTTGCCGAACGCCGCGCCGATGATCACGCCGATCGCCAAATCGATCACGTTGCCCCGCAGGGCGAATCTCTTGAATTCTTGCAGCATGGCCATTTTTCCGGTCTCCCGTAATGTTGTGCGCACCAGCCACGACGCCCTTCGGGCCGCCATCGAACGCGGCGGCCGTGAATTGGTTATAGGCCCGCGGGGCGAAAACAATCCAGAGCGGCATCGTCGGCACGCCGTGTGCCACCGGCGTCTCGCCAGCGCGGCGCGATCACGGGCCACGTGCCCGTCGCACGCGGCGATCAGCAAATGCTCCCGCGGACGAGCAGCCATGACTATAATGGCCAGATTGCCCCGGCTCCGGCCGGGGTTGATCAACAGGGATGCCGCAGTCAGGAGTCGGAATCCATGCGCTGGGTCGCAAGCGTTTGCTCTTTGTTCACGCTGGTTTCGCTGGCCGCGATAACGCTCGCCGCCGACGGCAATCGGCTGGCGTATCTCGACGAGAGCGATCCTTTCTACGTCTCCAGAAACTTTCCCAAGTTGGCCACGCCGCAATGGGTGGGCGAGGAGGGGGTGCAGGCGGTCGTCATCCTGTCGATCGACGATTTGCGGGACGACAAGCCGGGGGACTACCAGAAGTGGGAGCGTTTTCTGCGGCCGATTCTCGAGCGGCTGAAAAAGATCGACGGCCGTGCCCCCGTGAGCATCATGACCTGCCGCATGGATCCGCGCCACCCGCAATTCGAGACCTGGCTCACCGAGGGCGTGAGCCTGGAAGTGCACACGGTCGACCATCCTTGCCCCTTGTTGCAAAAGGGCGATTTCGCGGCCGCCAGGCAGACGTACGACCGCTGCGTCGATCAGATGGACGCGATTAAGGGCAGCCGGGCCGTGGCGTTTCGCATGCCCTGCTGCGATTCGCAGAACACGCCCAGCCCGCGGTTTTACGCCGAGATCTTCAACCGCACCACGCCGGGGGGAAACTTCCTCGAAATCGACAGCTCGGTGTTCAACATCATCACGGCCGACGATCCCGAGCTGCCGCGCGAGCTGGTGCTCGACGCCAAGGGCCGGGAAATCTTTCGCCGCTACCTGCCGTTTGAGTCCTATGTCGTGACGGTGGAAGATTACCCGTATCCGTTCGTGATCGGCCGGTTGTGCTGGGAGTTTCCCTGCGCCGTGCCCAGCGACTGGAGCGCGCAGCACGTGCAAAAGCCCGACAATCCGCGCACCGTCGAGGATTTGAAGCGGGCGATCGACGCGGCGGTGGTCAAGCAGGGCGTGTTCACGCTGGTGTTCCATCCGCACAAGTGGATCAAGAGCGAGCAGATCGTCGAACTGATCGATCACGCGCTGGAAAAGCACGGCAAGAAGGTCAAGTTTCTCAACTTCCGCGAGGCGGCCGAGCGTTTGAACAAGAACCTGTTGGCCGGCAATTCGCTGCGCGCCGCCGACGGAAGCGACAACGGCGTGCGGTTGCTCGACATGAATAACGACGGTTACATCGACGTATTGATCGGCAACGAGCAGACTCGGAAGGCGCGGGTGTGGTCCCCCACGGACGGCGAGTGGCTCGACGCGGACTTTCAGCCCCCGCTCGGCGATCATGCTCAGTTCGGCATCCTGCACTCCGACGGATCGCCCAGTGTTTTCTTTGCCAAGGAGGTAATCTTGCACTGGGACGGCCGGCAGTGGATTCGCGATCTGCGACTAGGTCGAGGTCTGCCCGAACCCGCTGACGTCGATTTCACCCGTTTGCGCGATTTCGACGGCGACGGGATCTGCGAGTTGATCCACGGCAATCGCCGGGGGCACGAGATTTTTCGTCTGTTCGAGGGGCCGCGTTGGGAAAAGCTGCCGTTTTCGCTGCCCCAGGGAACGGTGCTCGTCGACGACCAAGGCCGCGACGCCGGGCTGCGTTTTGTCGACATCGACCAGGACGGCAAACTCGATGTCATTTTCTCGAACGAAACGGGCTACTCGGCTCACTTGTTCGTGTCGATGGAGAAAGGCTGGTCGCGCGAGCTCGTCGCCGGCAAGCCGGACGATCCGAAGGCGATTCCGATGATCGCCCGGGCGGGCACGAACAACGGGGCCTGGATCCATTCCCGGCACCTGTGGGTGCAGAATGAAGATACCGACAAGCTGCCGGACCTCGTCGCTCGCAAGCCGCTCGATGATTTGCTGCTGGAGGTGATTTTTCCCGGTCCGAAAACGCCCGAACAGTCGCTGGCCGTCACGCGCGCGCGGCCGGGATTCAAGGTGGAGCTGATGGCGGCCGAGCCGCTGGTGGCCGATCCGATCGCGATCGCCTGGGGACCGGACGGCAAGCTGTGGGTAGCCGAAATGGGCGACTATCCGCGCGGCGTCGACGGCAAGGAGGGCCACGGCGGGCGGGTGCGATCACTGGAAGACACCGACGACGACGGAAGGTACGACAAGTCGACCGTCTTTCTCGACGACCTGGGATTTCCCAACGGCGTCACCCCCTGGCGCAACGGCGTGCTCGTGAGCTGCGCCCCGGACATTATCTATGCCGAAGACACCGACGGCGACGGCAAGGCCGACAAGCGCGAATCGCTTTACCACGGCTTTCTCGAAGGCAACCCGCAGCACCGCATGAACGGCTTCAAATGGGGCCTGGACGGCTGGCTGTACGGCGCCCACGGCGACTCGGTCGGGGGCAAGATCAAGCTGGCCAAACGCGACGAGTACGTGAATGCCAACAACCGCGATTTTCGCATCCGGCCCGACGAAGGACTCTTGGATCCGCAGTCGGGTGAATCGCAATATGGCCGCAACCGCGACGACTGGGACAACTGGTTCGGCAATGCCAACAGCAACCCGATGTACCAGTTCGTGCTGGCCGACCATTACCTGCGCCGAAACGACAAGGTGCCGGCCGCCAGCGGGCGGGTCGACGTGGCCCAACAGGCCGGCGTCGCCGAAGTGTTTCCGCGCAGCCGCACCATCGCCCGCTACAACGATCTTTACGCCGCCAATCGCTTCACGTCGGCCAACAGCTCGATCGTGTATCGCGACGATCTGTTGGGCCCGGCCTTCGCGGGCAACGCCTTCATCAGCGAGCCGGTTCATAATCTCGTGCACCGCGAAGTGATGTGGGCCGAGGGGCTCCAGTTCAAAAGCCGCCGCGCCGACGACGAACGCGACAACGAGTTTTTGGCTTCGGCCGACAACTGGTTCCGTCCAACGTGTCTCGCCGCGGGGCCCGACGGGGCGCTGTGGGTGGCCGACATGTACCGGCAGACGATCGAGCATCCCCAGTGGATTCCAGAATCGGTTCAAGAACAGATCGATCTGCGGGCCGGCAGCGACATGGGGCGCATCTACCGCGTCTACCCGATCGGCACCCTTGTGCGCAAGATTCCAAAGCTCGACAAGCTGTCGACCGCCGAATTGGTGGCGGCCATGGACAGCCCGGGCGGATGGCAACGCGACATGGTCGAGCAATTGCTCGTCTGGCGCAATGACAAAAGCGCGATCGAGCCGTTGCGAAAATTGGCCGCCGAATCGAAGCGCCCCGTTTGCCGCGCCCAGGCGCTGTGGACGCTCGAGCTTCTGGGCGCGACCGAGCCCGGGCGAATTGCGGCGGCGATGAAAGACGCCCATCCCGGCGTGCGCCGCCACGCGGTGCAAATCGCCGAGGCGCATCTGGCCCAATCGCCGCGGCTGGGCGAAGCCATCCTGGCTTTGCACGACGACTCGGACGCGCAGGTTCAGTTGCAGCGGGCATACACTTTGGGCGAGTGGAAAGACCCGCGGGCCGGCGCGGCATTGGGCGAATTGGCGCTCGGCTTTCGGGACGACCGCTTTATGACGGCCGCGGTTCTCAGCTCGGTCAATCGGGAGAATCTGGGCGAAGTGGTGGCCAAAGTGCTCGCGGTGAAGCCGCCCGCCGAGCCGCCGGCCGATTTGCTCGAACAGCTCGTGGGGCTAACAAGCGCGTACGACGACGAGCGAAGTCTGGCCGCGACCCTGCAAAAGATCGGCCGCCCGAGCGACGGCAAGTACGCCGCCTGGCAGTTGACGGCACTGGCCGGGCTGCTCGACGCGCTCGATCGGCGCGATCGGTCGTGGGAAAAGTACGATCCCCAAAAGGCCCTGTCCAAGATGTTCGACTTCGCCCGCGCGACCGTGGCCGATGAAAGCGCGCCGGAAGAACTGCGGCTGCGGGCCGTGCGGCTTTTGGGCCGGAGCGTGCGCGGGCGCGAGGCCGACATTCACTCGCTCGTGGCGCTCCTGGTGCCGCAGTCGAGCGGTGCGCTGCAAACGGCCGCCGTCGCGGCGCTTGCGCGCCAAAAGACCGACGAAGTGCCCGAGGCGCTGTTAGCAGGCTGGAGGGGCCACGGGCCGGAGCTCCGCTCGCAGGTGCTCGACGTTATGCTCAGCCGGCCGAAGTGGACCCTGGCGCTCTTGTCTGGCATCGAATTGGGCCGGGTGCCCGGCGGCGACGTCGACGCGGCGCGGCGGCAACGTCTCGCGCGATCCGACGACGAGCAGATCAAAACGCTGGCCGCCAAATTGCTGGCCGGGGCGATCGAGGCGAACCGGCAGCAGGTGTTGGAGCAGAATAGCTCCGTGCTGGAGATGACCGGCGACGCCGAAGCGGGTGCGGCCGTGTTTGCCAAACGCTGCGCCGTTTGTCATCGGCTGCGCGGCGCGGGGAACGAAGTGGGCTCGAATCTGGCGTCGCTCTCCGACTATTCGCCCCAAGTGCTGCTCACCGCGATCCTCGATCCGAATCGGGCCGTGGAAGCCAAGTTTCTCGATTTCCTGGCCGTCACGTCTTCCGGTCTGAGCTACACCGGGTTGTTGGCCAACGAAACGGGCAACAGCGTCACGCTTTTGGGCCAGGAAGGCAAGCAGCAAACGATCCTGCGCTCCGAGCTCGAAGCGCTCCAAGCCACCGGAAAATCGCTCATGCCCGAGGGGCTGGAAAAAGACTTGAGCCAGCACGATCTGGCCAACGTGATCGCCTATCTGCGCGGCTCGGGGGCGCCGCGAAAGGTGTTCGAGGCCAACAGCCCGCAGTTGCTCACACCGACCACCGACGGCACCTTGCAGCTTTATCCCACGAACTGCGAAATCTACGGCCCGACGATCGTGATGGAGCCGCTCTACAAGAACCTGGGCAAATGGCAAAGCGAGAACGATCGGGCCGTGTGGAACGTCGAGCTCGAGAAGCCCGGCCGCTTCGTAATGTTTCTCAATTACGCCCGTCTCGACGGGGACGCCGGCAACACCTGGCTATTGGAATCCGGCGACAAAAAACTTTCCGGTAAAGTGGAGTCCACGGGCAGCATCGACCGCTATCAGGAGATTCGCGCCGGCCAGATCGAATTGCCGGCCGGCGCCGCTCAGATCGTGTTCCGCTCGGATGGGCCGATCAAAGGCAACCTGTTGCAGCTCGGCGGCATTCTCTTGAAGCCGGCAGCGAAGCAACAGCCGTGACAGTTCGCCACATGTGAGTTTGTTTCGCGGCGTTTGATACATGGTATAATATTCGCATGGAACCCACGCCACATGTCGAAATCACGCCGGGGACTTGCAGCGGCCAGCCACGGGTGGCCGGCACGCGGATTCGCGTCTCCAACATTGTGCTTTGGACTGAACAGGGACAAAGCGCCGATGAAATCGTCGCCGGCTATCCGCATTTGACGCTTGCTGGCGTGCATGCCGCGCTCGCGTTCTACTTCGACAATCGCGAGGAAATGGACAAGCTCATTGCCGACGACGAAGCGTTCGTGGCATCGCTTCAGAAAGCACATCCGTCCGTAGGTAAGGAAGCCGGTGCAGATTCGGTATCACCTTGACGAGTGTGTGAATCACGCGGTTGCAGCGGGGCTTCGTCGCCGCGGCATCGACGTCACAACAGCCACCGACGCTGAATTAGTCGGCGCCGACGACAAAGATCAATTGGCGTTTGCCCGGGCCAACGGTCGCGTGGCCGTCAGTCACGACAGCGATTTTTTGAGATTAGCTGCTGCGGGAGCGGACCACGAGGGAATCGCCTACTGTCACCAGAGAAACCGCACGATCGGTCAAGTTGTGGCGGCGATGGTGCGCCTGTGGCGCGCTCGCACGGCCGAAGACATGCACGGTCAGGTCGTCTACCTCTAGCCGGAAACCGATTGTGCAGCCGGTTCCAAGAGCCGGGCGAAGCGCTTGGCTTGCCGCTTTTTCCAGGCCCCTTGGTGATAGGCATAGCCGGCGATCAGGGGGACGGCCAGCGTGGCTTCGCTGTAGACCATTTGCTCCTGCGCGGTGTCGACCTTGCCCCAGCTCGAGGCTTCCTTGAGCGTCGAGCTCGACAGGGCCCCGTCGCGCACGTCGGCCACGGTCACCTGGACGGCGTATTTGTGCATGGGCGGATGGTCGCCCAGGATTTCGGCGGCCACGACGATGTCCTGCGCAAAATTCTTGGGCACGCCGCCGCCGATCATGAAGATGCCGGTCGTCGGATTGGCGATCTTGATCTGCGTCAGCTCGTAAAAATCCTTCACGCTGTCGATGGCCACTTTCGCCGCTTCGCCGCGGGCGTGCTGATGGGCCACCAGGCCAAAGCCGGCCGAGCAATCGGAAAATGCCGGGCAGAAAATCGGCACGTCCTCTTCAAAGGCCGAGCGCACGATCGAATCAGCGCCTTTGCCCTGTTCCACCAGCCAGGAGCCCATTTCGCGGATGAATTCCCGCGAGGAGTAGGGGCGCGCAGGCAGCGAGTCCGCGATTTGCCGGGTCGTGTCGTCGCAAATCCGCAGCTCGTCTTCGTCGATCAGCGTGTCGTAAATGCGGTCGACGTGCAGCTCGCGCAACCGCTCGTCGTCCAGGCCCGCCTTGAGCCGCTCGGGCGCCGCATAGTGGTGAAAGCCCAGAGCCTCGAAAAAATCCTGATCGACGATGTTCGCGCCGGTGCTGACGATGCAATCGACCATGCGGTTGCGAACCAGGTCGACGAACACCTTCCTGAGGCCCGCGCTTACGAGGCTGCCGGCCAGGCAAAGAATAATGCCGCAGGGGCGGTCGGCGAGCATGGAATTGTAAATCTCGGCCGCCCGGGCCAGGTCGCGGGCCGAATAGGCCATGCGGCTCATCGCCTCGACCAAGGGCGCCGGATTGTGGCGCGTGATGTCGACGTGCTCGATCTTCTGCGAGAGGAGGTCTTCTTTCTTGAGCATGGCCCAGGGTTCCTCAGGGTTGGCAAGCGCGCCGGATGGCGAACGATCGGGGAATTCTAGGCAAAACCCGCTGTAATAGGAAGAGGTTTGCGGCGTCGCGAGGCCGCTCGGGCGCACTCGCGACGAACCGACAAAGTAGCTGGATCGTCGGCGCACGTGAGCGCCGTTGGCCCGCTCAGAGCCGCCGATCGCCACAATTGGTACGACCGGCGTGCACGAACCAGCGCGTTTCGCGGTTTTTCTCGCCGTCCGACCGATTTGGTCCTCGTTGATTGCCAACACTGCACGGGCGTCGTAGTTTTTCGCGTGGATCGAACTCGCCAGCTTGATCGGATTGAGCGTCCGAGCGTGTCAAGCGGCTCTTTCACACGGGGAAACCAAACCATGAAGTGCTTTCAAGCGTGTGCACGTGTTCGTTTCGGCCGGTTTGCTCTGGCCGCGATCCTGTGCGCTATCGTGATCGGCGGGGTGTGCTGGATGGTGCGGGCCGACGAGACCAACAAGACGTCGCGGATCGACGTCGGCGGTGGCAGTCCGACCAAGGCTGCGACTGTTCCCAGCGACAAGCGGAAGATCTCGGCCGAGGAGATCCTGGCCCGTTTTCCGCAAGAAAAGCATCAGGAGTTTATGCGCCGCGCGATTGCCAATTCGCGTAAGGCCGGCGTGCAATACAAGACGGGCGGCGCTTTCGGCGCCGTGATCGTCAGCCAGGATGGCGAAGTGCTCGCCGACGGCATCAACCATGTCGTGGCCGAGAACGACCCGACCTGGCATGGCGAAATGCACGCCATTCGCCAGGCGTGCGCCCTCTTGAAGAAGCCCAAGCTCGATGGCTGCATCCTGTACACGTCGAGCGAACCGTGCCCGATGTGCCTGGCCACGGCCTACTGGGCTGGCCTCGACGGCATCATCTACGGTGCGACCGTCGGCGACTCGAAACAGTACGGCAACTTCGACGACGAGTTCATCTACGAGCAGTTCGCCAGGCCGGCCAAGGATCGGGCGATCTCGCAGCAATCGCTGCTGCGTCCCGAGGCCGTCGAAGTCTGGAAGGAGTACGCGGACCGCACGGACAAGGTCGACTATTAACGGCCAAGCGGTGGATGACGACCGAACCAGTGGCCCGCCCTCGCTGTAATTGCATGGCGAGGGCGGGCTTATTTCTTGGCATCGATTCGGTCCGCACGCCTTGCCTAACAGCGTGTTGAAAAACTGGGACAGGCACCTCGCGACCGTCGTTGTTCGCGGGTCTCGCCGCGACGTGCTCGGAGCCAGTCCCATTTTTCAACGGCCTGTTAACCCTCTACCGCACGCTCATGTCGCAACTGACGCCGCCGGCGGCGGTGAGGTAGGAGGTCTTAACGTAGTCCATCACCATGCGGTGGGCGCTGAAACGCCAGGCCAGCGAGCTGATGGAGTTCATCATCCGCTGGATCCAGCCGCGCGGCAGGCCGTCGACGTCGCGCTCGTAAAACAGCGGAATCACGTGGTTCTCCAGCGTGTCGTAAAGAGCTTCGGCGTCGCGCTGGTCGGAAATCTGGTCGGACAGGTGGGCCGTGCCCTTTCCGATGGCAAAGCCGTTGGTGCCGTCGTAGGCTTCCGCCCACCAGCCGTCGACCACCGAACAGTTAAGCCCCCCGTTGAGCACGACTTTCTGGCCGCTGGTGCCCGACGCTTCCAGCGGGCGGCGCGGATTGTTGAGCCACACGTCGACCCCCTGGATCATGTGCCGGCAAACGTTGATGTCGTAGTCCTCGATGAACACGAACCGGTTGGCGAAGCGCTCGTCGTGCCGCGCGTTGGCGATTTTCTTGATCAATTGCTTGCCGGGCTCGTCGGCCGGGTGGGCCTTGCCGGCCACGATGATCTGGATCGGACGCTCCG
>JBBDNV010000172.1:0-12720 GCA_040877415.1 Pirellulales bacterium | reverse complement strand
CCCCCCCCCCCCCCCCCCCCCCCCCCCCCCCCCCCACGGAAGTTCGCCTGGGGGCATGAACCGGCGGACGCGGCATCGGACAACGCCGCTGCCGGGCAACTCGCCGTCTCAGGCTTCCACTTTAGCGGTGGGCATCTCGGCCCGCAACGCGGCGAGCGCCGCCGAGAGTTTCTCGATCATCGCGTCGCGTTCGGCCAATTCGTCGTCGATCCAATCGAGCGGGTCGTGCGATTTTGTCATCGAACCGATCGAGCGTCGTTATTTTTTCCGGCCTGAGCTCTTCGCACGCTTCGCTATTGCCTTGGCCGGGGCACTCTTTTTGCCCGGCCCGGCGCGCTTCGCCGCCTTGCCGGCGGCCCTGGCCAGTTGCATGACGATTTCGAACTCGCGCGGCCGCACGGGCTGCACGGAGAGCCGCGAACCAGTGCGCAACAGCTCCATCCCGGCCAATTCCTTGACCGATCGCAACTCGCTGATCGGCACCGGCGCGGGAAAGATCTCGTACAAGCGGATGTCGACCATGTCCCAAATCGGGTTCTCGCGCGAGGCCTTGGAATCGTAATGGTCGTCTTGCGGATTGCGCGCCGTCGAGTCGGGATACGCTTCGCGCGCCACCATGGCCGTGCCGGCAATCGCGGGCGGATCGGTGCTCGAATGGCAGAACAGCACGCAATCGCCCTTTTTCATGGCCCGCATGAAGTTGCGCGCCTGATAATTCCGCACGCCGCTCCAACTGGTCGTCTGCTTGGGACACTTCGCCAGGTGTTGGATCGAAAAACAATCGGGCTCGGACTTTATCAGCCAGCACTGCCTGGTGATCATGGGCTTAGGCCCTTTCGTAGGCTCACGGACGAATCGACGGGGGCAAATCGCCCCAACGCCGCATTTTAGGATAGCGCGGGCGGGCTGAAAACCGGCCGGCTCCGAGCCCCAAGGGCCGCAGAATTGAACCGGTGCGCCGAGATTCTCGGCGTCGCCTTATAATTGACCCTGTCAAGACTTGGGGCAACCCGATCGCGAAAACTGAAGATTTCCGGCAAGATTCCCGCCCGCGGCGGCAACTATATCGTAGACGTCGGCGAAATCCATGATCCCGCCGTTCGTGGGAGAGCATCCCGGACCCAGTCGACCGATGGGCGAGATTAACTGGCAGACGACGCTCGTGGACCACGACCGCTGGTTGCGCAAAGTCGTGCTTGCGCGGGTCGGCGAGAGCGGGGCGGTCGACGAGGTGATGCAGGAAGTGGCGCTGGCGGCCATCCGCCAGCAGGCGCCGATCAACGACGCGGCCAAGGTCGCGCCCTGGTTGTATCGCCTGGCGGTGACGCAATCGCTCGTCTATCGCCGCGGGCAAGGGCGGCGGCGGAAGTTGACCGAGCGCTACGCCGAGCGCCTGCGACCCACCGAGCGCGACGGCCGCACGCTCGATCCGCTCGAATGGCTGCTGGCCGGCGAGCAACAAAACCTCGTGCGCCAGGCGATTGACCGGTTGCCGAAACGGGACGTGGAAATCCTGCTGTTGAAGTACACCGAAAACTGGAGCTACGAACAATTGGCCCAACACACAGGCGCCAGCGAAAGCGCGATCGAAAGCCGGCTTCACCGCGCGCGGCGCCGGCTGCGAACGCAGTTGGCGGCTTTCGAACGCATGGGGGTTGAACGATGACGTTAATCGACGAATTCCGCCGCGATCCCGAGCGCGTGTTCGATCGGCTGGTCGACGGCGAACTCGGATTGCTCGAGCGGGGCGAGCTGCTGGCGGCTCTGGACGACGAACCGGGCGCATGGCGCTGCTGTGCGCTGGCGTTTTTAGAGGCCCAATCGTGGCGCTGGCAATTGTCGCGGATGGCCACCGAGCCGATCCTCGCGCAATTGAGCAAAAACGGTCCAAACGGTCCGGCGCGGCGAGGCGCCTTTTTGGGCGGAGCTTTGGCGATCGCCGCCAGCCTGGCCGTGGCGTTCGTATTGGGAACCCGATTTCCCACGACCCATTCGGACATTCCGCTGGCGACCAACGAACAAAGCGCGCCCAAAGGACCACAAGCTCACACGGTCGCCCGACCCGACTCGCTCCCAACTCCCGTCGATTTGGCCGTAGAGCAAGTAGAGCAAGACGATCCAGCCGGCGCGACCGGCGATACGCCCTGGCAAACCTTGACGCTGACGCCCGTCGGCGGCACGGGCTCCGGGGAACCCATCCAACTGCGCGTCGTCGAGTCCGACGACGCGGGGCAATTATTCGCCGAGCGATCCAGCCTGTCGTCGCAATTGACGGGTCGCTTGGAGCAGGAAGGGTGGGAAGTGAATCGCCGCCGGCGGCTGCTGCCGATTGACCTCTCGGACGGCCGGCAAGTCGTGGTACCGATCGAGGAAGTCGACCTGCACCGACCCCAAGTCGTGCAGTTCTAATCCGTTCATCATTTCGCTTAGCAAACATTTCACAAGGAGAACCGCATGCAAACTGCCACATGGCTTCGCCGGGCCGGTTGGCTCGGCGCATTTGCAATCACGATTAGCAACGCCCCGCTCGCCGCGGCCGATGAGCCGCCGCAGCCGAAAGTCGCCGGCGAGGCGCAGGCCGTCCAGGAACGGTCCGAACCGGCCGACGTGTTGATGCTGCGCCTCCCCCACGACCTGATCAACGACATTCTGCCCAACGATTTCGTGCACTACCCGAGCAAATACTCGCTCAAGTTGGGTCTGGCCATTGTTCCCAGAGCGCTCGACGCCCAGTTGCAGTTGAACGGCGAAGGGGCGCTCGTGAACAGCGTCGCCGACGGCGGACCGGCCGATAAAGCGGGCCTGAAAGTCCACGACGTTCTGCAGGCTGTCGGCGACACGCCGATCAAGAAAATTCGACAACTGGTCGAAGCCGTCGACAAGTCGGAAGGCAAGGAGCTGTCGCTCAAAGTGCTGCGGGCCGGCAAACCGATGACGATCACCATCACGCCGGAATCTGGCGGATATAGCGCAGAGGGATTGTTGTACGTGACCGCGGCACAGAAAGCCGCCAAGGAAACGACTCGGAAAGTCGACGTCGAAATCCGCCAACTGGAGGAGAAAATCCGCGAGAAACTCAAGGACGCTGGCGTCGACGTGCGGATGCAGTTTATCCAACCCGGCCGGTTCGTTCCGCCGCAATTCATCATCGACCTGGCCGAGGACTTCCCCGAGGATTTGAGCATCCACATCCGCAAGGAGGGAAGGAAGCCGGCCCAGATTGAAGTGAAGCAAGGTGACAAAAACTGGACAGCGGCCGAAGACAAGCTCGACGAGCTGCCCGAGGACGTGCGCAAGCACGTCAAGGCTCTGCTGGGCCGCGCTCCGGTGCGGTTTGCCATCGCCGCCGGCGGCAAAAAATTTAACGTGCCGCTGCCGTCGCCCGGTGAGTTTCTGCCTCGCGAAAAGGCCATCGAGGCGGCCAAAGAGGCTCGCGAGCGCGCGGGCGAGGCCCGCAAGCACGTGCAGGAACGCCTGGAGCGGCGGCTCGAAGAAATGAGCCGACAAATGAACCAGATGCGCGAGCGCATGGAAGACCTCCGCCGCAGCCTCCGCGAAGACGGCGAGCGCGAAGACAAGGGCGACAAGGGCGACAAGGGCGACAAGGGCGACGACAGTCGCTGAGTCGCCGGCTTTTGCCGAAGGCATTCACAAGGGGTGGGCCGCTAACCGGCACGCCCCTTTTCTTTCGACGACCAAACGCTTGGATCGGACACCCGGCCGGGTACACTATGGGGGCGGTTATCGAACCGCGCCTGGCTCGCGATTCGTCCACAAATCTCAATCCGGAGTGTACGCGATGACCCTTCGCCGACTGGCCGCCTTGGTCTGGCTTTTGACCGCGACCGAATACGCGGTCGCACAACAAGCGGGCCCGGCCGTCGCCAGGCCGTACGACCAGTCGCAAGTCGGCGACGCCGATCCCGAGCGGATCATCGTGCCCACCAACCAGGTCCTGTCGCCCCTGGGTCGCCAGGTCGCCTACGACGGCCGGCCCGTCGATCTGGCCCTAAGCCCCGACGGCCGCTGGCTGGCCGTGCTCGACGAAGACAGCGTGCTCGTCATCAACCCGCAAACGGCCCAGATTGTTTCCCGCGCCCCCTTGAAGGAGGGCAGCTATGCCGGGCTGGTATTCACGCCCGACGGCAAGCGCTTGTTGGCCTCCAGCATGCGCGGCGTGATCGGCGTGTTCGACGTTGCCGCCGACGGCGCGCTCAAGCCGCGGCCGCCCATCGGGCTGGCGGCCGCCACCGGCGCAGCGGCCGAGTTGATCCTGCCCGTGGGACTGGCGATCGATGCCAAGGGCCAAAGTCTGTGGGCCGCGCTCAACCTGCGCAACCGCCTGGCCGAAATCGACCTGGCCTCCGGCGCGCTCAAGCGCGAGATTCCGGTGGGAAGCGCCCCGTTTGGCGTGGTGCTCGTGGGCGAGACGGCCTATGTGACCAATTGGGGCGGCCGACTCCCCGATGCTCTCTCGGTCACCGGTCCGGCCGGAGCCGGCACGCCGGTGCGCGTCGACCCGGTGCGCTTTATCGCCAACGACGGCAGCGTTTCGGTCGTCGATCTCGAAAGCGGAAAACAAGAGCGTGAAATCGTCGTCGGCCTGCACCCTTCGGCCATCCTGGCCACGCCCGACCGCGCACACGTGCTGGTGGCCAATTCCAACAGCGACACGGTGTCGGTGATCGACATCGCCCGGGGCAAGGTGGTCGAGACAATTTCCACTCGGCCGGCCGAGAACATGCTGTTCGGCAGCTCCCCGATCGCGCTGGCCACGAGCCCCGACGGCAAAACGCTGTACGTGGCCAACGGCACGAACAACGCCGTGGCGGTCGTGGCGCTGGACCCGCCCAACAGCCGCTTGCTGGGCTGTTTTCCCACCGGCTGGTATCCGGGCGGACTGGTGCTCGACGCGGCCCGCGACGCGCTGTACGTGGCCAACGTCAAGGGCGTCGGTTCGCGGGCCGTCGATTGGAAGGGGAAGCGCAAGGTCAAAGACAAGGTGGTATACGGGTACAACACCCACGATCAATTGGGCACGATTTCGCTCGTGCCGCTGGCGAGCTTGAAGGAATTGTCCGGCCACACCGAAAAGGTGCTGGAAAACAACCGCCTGACGGAAACGATCAGCGCCCTGGCCCCGCCCCGCGACGACGCCGCGCCCAAGCCGCTGCCGGATCGGCACGGCGAGCCGTCGCTTATCAAGCACGTGCTGTACGTCATCAAGGAAAATCGCACGTACGACCAGGTGTTTGGCGACGTCGAGCGCGGCGAAGGCGATCCCGAGCTTTGCATCTTCGGCCGGGAGGTGACCCCCAATTGCCACAAGCTGGTCGACCAGTTCGTGCTATTGGACAACTTCTATTGCAGCGGGGTGCTCAGCGCCGACGGCCACCAGTGGGCCATGGAGGCCTACGTGACCGATTACCTCGAGCGGGCCTTTGGCGGCTTTCCGCGCAGCTATCCCTTTGCCGGCGGCGACGCATTGGCCTACGCCGCCAGCGGCTTCATCTGGGACAACGCGCTTGCGCACAAACGGACCGTGCGCAGCTACGGCGAATTCGTGCGGGCCACGGTCCGCTGGAAAGATTCCGATCGACGAGGGCGGCCCACGTTCATGGATTGCTACAGCGATTTCCTGACGGAGCGGGGCGAAATCCAGATCACCGGCACGGCCACGATCAAATCGCTCGAGCCGCATACATGCCCCACCACCATCGGCTTTCCCGGCATCGTGCCCGACGTCTACCGGGCCGATCAGTTCAAACGCGAATTGAAAAAGTTCGAAGTCGACGACAACCTGCCCAACTTGATGATCATGCTCCTGCCGAACGACCACACCGCGGGCACTCGCCCGGGCATGCCCACGCCCCAGGCTGCCGTGGCCGACAACGATTTGGCCTTGGGGCAGGTCATCGAGGCGATGACGCACAGCAAATTCTGGAAGGAAACCGCCATTTTCGTGGTCCAGGACGATCCGCAGGCCGGCTTCGACCACATCGACGGACACCGCACGGTGGCCATGGTCGCGAGCCCCTACACGCCGCGCGGCACGGTCGACAGCACAAACTATAACCAGACGAGCATGATCCGCACGATCGAGCTGATCCTGGGCCTGCCACCGATGAATCAGCTCGACGCCTCGGCCACGCCGATGTCGACGTGTTTTTCGGGCGAGCGGAACCTGACGCCGTACGAGGCTGTCAAAAACGTCATCCCGCTCGATCAGTTGAATCCCGATTTGAAGTCGATCCGCGATCCGCGGCAATTGCACTGGGCCCAGGTGTCGATCGAATTGCCGCTCGACGAAATTGACGAAGCCGACGAAGACACGCTCAACCGCATCCTCTGGCACAGCACCCGCGGCCGCGACGACACCTACCCGGCCTGGGCCGTCCTGCCGGAGGAACAGCTCGAAGCCGAAGAGGAAGCCCGCGAGCGGGCCGAAAAGCTCGAGCGCCGCCCGGGCGTCGATTGACCCCCATCAGCCCCGGCATTGCCGGAGGATCGCGCGATCTGGACAATCAACCATGGCCAAAACCCGCAGCGTCGGCATCTTCATTTTCCCGGACGTCGAGGTGCTCGATTTCTGCGGTCCCTTCGAGGTGTTTTCGGTCGCCGGCCGGCAGGTTGCGCCGGGCGCCTTCGACGTCTTCACCGTCGCCAAAAGCGCCGAACCGCTTTTGGCGCGCAACGGCTTCTCGGTCGTTCCCAAACACACGTTTGCCGACGCCCCGGCCATCGACTTGCTCGTGATCCCCGGAGGGCAGGGGACGCGCCAACTGGTGAAGAATAACGCGGTGCTCGATTGGATCGGCCGGCAGGCCGCCAGCGCCGAGCTGGTGTTGTCGGTCTGCACCGGAGCCCTGCTGTTGGCCCGCTGTGGGCTGCTCGACGGACTTTCGGCCACGACGCATCACGCGGCGCTGGACCTGCTGCGCGAGCTGGCCCCCCAGACGACCGTGCGCGACGACGTGCGCGTCGTCGACAACGGCCGCGTCATCACTTCGGCCGGTGTGGCCGCCGGCATCGACATGTCGTTTCACGTGCTGGCCAAGCTGCTGGGCCGCGAAACAGCCGAAAAGACCGCTCGCTATATCGAGTATCCCTGGCGGCCGGATTGAGGCGTCCGGCGTATTTTGACCAACGTCTGGTTCCAGAATCACCCGCAGGGGCCGAGAAAGCGGGGCGCGCCGGGGCGCCAAGCGCCGCAAGACGGTTGCCAATAGTTCGCTTGGACAGGCGAATACTGTGGCGAGGAGAGAGCTCGACCAGCGCTGAGGTTCCAACACCGATGGCATGTTCTGCGGCTTTTTTTGGCGGGCGTTTCAATGCCTCAAGTCGAATGGCCCTTTGCGCTGAAGGGTTCTTCCGAATGTCAACCATCCAATCGGCTCGAGCCGTCGCTGGGCGTTTCGTCATCGGCTTGATCGCCGGTTCTTTCTCGGTCGCAGCGGCAACAGCGGATTCGCTCGATGGATCGTGGGTTTCTGATGGCTACGGCATGTTGCTGGAGATCCACGGGGACGAGATCAAAGGCTCACAGACTACGGCCATTAGTTGCCTGCCGTCGTTTACGGCGAAGCGACAAGCGATGACGTCCGAGGGCGCCGAAGCCGTTTTCGCCATAGCGCCAGGGCAGATTTTTTTGGTCAAACCCGGCGATTCCGCGGACCACAAGTTCATGCTGTCCAAAGGGGCCGCTTCCAGCATCGGATTCCGGCGTGTTGGTGAATCGCCGGCGGCTTGCAGCCAGCCCGCGGTCGACAGTCCGCTCCACAATTTTGACGTCTTTTGGACCACGTTTGACGAGCATTATCCCTTCTTCACCATGCACGGCGTCAACTGGCGAGAAGTTCGGGACACCTATCGGCCCCGGATTACGAGCGACATGACCGCCGATGAATTGTTCGGCATTCTCAAGGCAATGATAGAACCGCTGCACGACGCTCATACGTACATCACCGGCGCAGTGGAAAAGCGGCGCTTTCGCGGCAGGCGGGAGACCACCGAGCAAGTTGCCGACGAGACCCACCGCAGAATTGTGGAGATCATCGAAAGCAATTATGCGCGCGAAAAGCTCAAGACATGGTGCAACGGCCGGCTGGGCTACGGTGTGTTGTCCGAGACGATCGGCTATCTGAGAATTACGGCCTTCGGCGGCTATGCGTCTTCGGGCGGTTTTGATAATCAACTTAAAGCGCTCAACGAGGCGCTCGACCAGGTCTTTGCGGAGGCGCACACGCTAAACGGTCTGGTTATCGACCTGCGCATCAATTACGGCGGTTCCGATGTTCTTGGAGTGGCCGTTGCATCGAGACTTGCGGCCCATGACTATTCGGCCTTCGCCAAGAAAGCACGCAACGATGCGGCCGATCCAAGTAGCTTCACGGACCCGCAAGAGACGCGGGTTCGTGTGAGTACCCGGCCGCATTTCCACGGAAAGGTTGTGCTGTTAACGGGCAGCAATACCGTGAGCGCCGGCGAGACCTTCACGATGGCACTGATGGGCAGGACTCCACAGGTGACGCGCGTGGGCGAAAACACACAAGGTGTTTTCTCCGACGAGCTCGCCAGACAGTTGCCTAACGGATTTCGATTCGCACTGCCCAACGAAATCTTCCTCACCGAAGACGGCAAGGCGTTCGACGGGTCCGGCATTCCACCCCATGTGCAGGTTCCCGTTTTCTCGAAGGAGGATTTGACGAAGGGCTGCGATGTGGCGCTGGACGAAGCCATCGAGATTCTGCGAAAAAAGTGAGTCGGTCTCTGTAGAGCGTCCAAACTTGTGCTCGACTTGATCCCGAGCTTGACCGTCTCGGCTGCCTGCAAACCGAAGGGGCGCTGTGCTTCACCTCGATTTCGCAGCGCCGCCGCTGCTGTCCAGCACGAAGGCACGGCGACGGCGCAATCAGCCGACGCTCACTTGCTTCCGTGCGCGGGCCTCTTCGGTTCGATGCCTAGCGCGACATCCAGCGCCGCGTCGGTCAGCGGTCCCAACGACGCGCGATCGCAATTGGTCATCAAAACTACGCCGATGTTCTGCTGCGGCAGCAACACCAGATTGCTGCGAAAGCCGACATCGCCGCCAGAATGGCTGACTTTTTGGTGATCGCGGTACTTGCCGAGAAACCAGCAAATGCCGATATTTGGGACCTCTCCGCCGCGAGATGGCGCCCACATCGCCTCGATTGTGTCCACCTTCAGGATTCGCGTGCCGTCTAGCTCACCCCGCTGGAGATTGGCGATTGCAAAGCGGGCCATGTCGACCACGTTCGAATACAGCGTCGAGCTGGGGGCGTGGATGCGATTGTATGGAAACACCGGGCTGACGGAGAGCTCGCCCGAGGAATTCAACCGGTGCGGCCGCACGAGCAGCGCGGGGTCGGCCTCTTTCAAGAGCAGCGTACTGTGTTTCATGCCCAGCGGACGCAGAATATGGCGCGCCACGTAGTCCTCGAATTCCTCGCCAGAAACCTTGGCGATCAAGTCGCCGAGCACCTCGTAGGCCATGTTGCTGTACCGAGTCCGGGCGCCCGGCGCCGCAATCAGCGAGTGATTGCTCAGGCCGCGAACATAGCGCTCCAGCGCGCCGCCGTCGTATTGTGGCTTATGCCATTCGTAATCGACGACGTCCGGCATGCCCGAGCTGTGCGTCAGAAGTTGACGCACCGTGATCGTGCGGAACCGGGCGTCATTCAATTTGAAGTACGGGAGATAGGTGATCACCGGAGCGTCGAGATCAACTTTGCCCTGCTCGGCGAGCTGCATCACCGAGGTGGCGACGAATGTCTTAGTAACCGATGCCATATGAAACAGCGACTCGGGGCTGACCTTTTCGTCGGGTGCGTCGACGGATTTGACGCCAAAGCCCCGTGCGTAGACCATCTTGCCGCCGGCTACGACGGCCAACGCCAGCCCAGGCAGGTGACGCTCACGCACGGCGCTTTCGAGTATCGGCGTAAGCTGCGGTTCGAACCGGCTCGTGTCGTCAGCGGCGCGCGCCGCGGCCGGCTGCACGAATAACGTGCCGCAGAATGCCAACAAAGGAAGCCATGCTTTCATGATCGATCCTCGCCGTCACCAGCCGGCGATGCACCGGGATTGCTCCTACGGTAGGACTCGTGGCGCGCGAATGCCACGAATAGTGTCCGTCGACCATTCGTCGGGGCAGCGGCGGATCTTGGCTGGCGTTCTGGAGATTCGAGCTTCTGGGAAAAAAAGCAAGGCGTCGGGCTAAACATTCTCCCGCCTCCCGCCTACTTCGGCAGGTGAATCGTAAACGTGCTGCCGACGCCCAGCGTGCTTTCGACGGTTACGCGGCCGCGGTGGGCCTGCACGATGTGCTTGACGATGGCCAGGCCCAGGCCGGTGCCGCCCAGTTTTCGGCTGCGGGCCCGATCCACGCGGTAGAAGCGTTCGAAAATCCGCGACGCGTGCTCGTCGGCGATCCCGCAGCCCGTGTCAACCACGCTGATCGTGATTTCGCCGTCGGTGGCCGCGCCGGTGACGCGCACCTCGTGCTCCGGCTCGCTGTACTTGACGGCGTTGTCCAGCAGGTTCACGACGGCTTGTTCCAGGAGCGGGGGATTGATGTTGGCCGTCAGGGCGGCGTCGCAATCGAGCTTAACCAGGATTCGCCGGTCGCGGGCTGCCGTCTGGCAGGCGTTGACGGCGCTTTCCAGGACTTGGCGCAGCGGGGTCGGCTCGAGCGCCAGATGCTCGCTCTCCTCGGCCTGCTCGATCTTCGACAGGGCCAGTAAGTCTTCGATGATGGCGTGCAGGCGGTCGGCCTGCTTGGCGACGATGCGCAGGAAACGGTCGGCATCGGTCGGGTTTCGCATCGCGCCGTCGAGGAGGGTTTCGACAAAGCCCTTGATCGAGGTGACCGGCGTTTTGAGCTCGTGCGACACGTTGGCCACGAAATCGCGGCGGATGTGCTCCAACTTGCGAAAATCGGTCACGTCGTTCAGCACGATCACGGCTCCGATCGGACGTCCCTCCAGGTCGCAAAGCGCCGAGCCGTGCGCTTGCATCACGCGCTCGCGGTCGCCGTGCAAAAGGACGTCGGCTTCGATCGGCTCCTGATTCGTCAAAGCCCGGCTGACAAACCGGCTCAGATCGGCGTTGCGCACGACTTCTTGCAGGCGCCGCCCCTGAACCTGGGCTTGCTCCAGCCCCAGCAGCCTGCCCGAGGCCTGGTTCATGCTGATAATCCGCTCCTGGCTGTCGACAGCCAACACGCCCTCGGCCATGCTGGCCAATACGGCCTTCTGCTCGTTGTTGTGTTGAATCAGCACTGCGATCTGTTTCTGGAGGCGGTCGCCCATGTGGTTGAAGGCTTCGGCCAGTTCGGCCAATTCACGCGTCTCGGGGACCGGCACGCGAGTGCCCCAATGATCGGCGGCCAGCCGGCCAGCGGCGATGCGCTGTTGCGCGAGCGCCCGGGCGATGCCGCGCGTCACGCGCCACGCCAGTGGAACGCATAGCGCCGCAAGCACGAGCGCTACTGCCAGGGTCCACACCTCGATGCGCGCCACCGAGCGGTCGAGCCGGCCCAAGGGCGTCGACAGGTAAAAGACGCCAAAAGGGCGGTCATTCCGAGAAAACGGCACGGCCATGTAGAGGACGCGCTCGTCCAGACCCGCGTTATAGCGGATGGCGTCGTGCACCGCACCGGAGAGTGCCGCGCGGACTTCGGGGCGGTCCAACTGGTTGTCGAGCTCCTCGGGCCGGCCGCGGCTGTCGGTGTCGACCCGGCCGTCGGCCAAAAGCAGCGTGATGCGCACGCCGCAGGCCTCGTCGAGCCGGCGGGTGACGCGGGCAAATTCCTGGCGATCTTGCGGAATGTCGGGCCCCAATTGACCGTCGAGGAAATCGGCCAGGCCCTGTAACTGAGCACGGGTCGCATCGAGAAAGCTGTTCTCCAGGACCACGAGCGCCGCCCAGCCGAAGCCCAGGGCCGCGGCGACTACCACCAGGGCGTACGAGGGAAAGACGTGCCACAGCAGGCGGCGTTTTGGCATGGCTACTCCTTGAATCGGTAGCCAACCCCTCGCACCGTTTCGATGTAGCGACCCAAGTCGCCCAATTTTTTTCTCAAGCCCGCCACCTGCACGTCGACGCTGCGCTGGGTCACCGGATAGTCTTCACCCTTGACGGCGTCGACAATCTGGCCGCGGGAGAAGGCCCAACCCGGCTTGCGAGCCAAAAACTGCAGCAGGCGGAATTCCGTGAACGTCAAGTCCACCCCACGGCCCCGCAACAGCACTTCGTGCCGGCCGGGATGGATCACCAGCTCGTGCACCTTGAGCGTGCTGGTGTCGTCGTCGGTGGTTTGCTTGACTTTACGCCGCAGCACTGCGCGAAGGCGGGCCAACAGCACGCGCGGGCTGAAGGGCTTGGTGATGTAGTCGTCGGCGCCCAATTCCAGTCCGCTGACGACGTCCGCCTCTTCCGTCTTGGCGGTGAGCATCACGATGGGGATGTGCTGCGTCTGGGGGTTGCTCTTGAGCGTCTTGCAAACGACCAGGCCGTCGACCGCCGGCAGCATCAGGTCCAAAAGAATCACGTCCGGCAGATAGGTTTTGGCCTCCTGGATGGCCGCTTCGCCGGTCGCCACGCAACGGACCTGAAATCCCTCCTTGCTCAGGTTGTAGCGAACCAGTTCCAGCAGATCCTCTTCGTCGTCGACGACGAGGATGCGTTGGGTTGCCATAG
>JBBDNV010000171.1:0-12745 GCA_040877415.1 Pirellulales bacterium | reverse complement strand
CCGGCTGCGCTGAGCGCAGCCGGCCGGGAGAGTTTTGCGACATGAGTTTGAAAGCTTGAAGGTACTTTTCTTGTGATCTGCAGTTCTTTTGTAAGGAGGCTTTGCCATGACACTCGCTGCCGAAAAAGAATTCAAGCACATTGGCGAAACGATGGGCTGCGCCGACCACGACCACGACCTGGTTCAGGACCTGAGCAAGCGACTCGACGCACTCTGGCGCTTCGACCAGTATATCGCCAACGCCGAGGGCAAGGCGTCGATCCAAGCGCTGTGGCGCAAATTGAAGAGGCAGGAGCAGGACAACGTCAAGGAACTCAAGGCGTTGATCGCGGAAGAAATCAAGGCCAAGTGCTTCTAGGCACGCGGCGGCGATTCGGTAGGGGCAACTGCTCAAGCGTCTACCGCAAGGTGTGCGCGAGTTGCGTGTACTGTGTGTGCGACGACGAGCGCTCCAATGCGAAGGTACCGGCAATTTTGGATAGGACTTGATCCCGTATGGCACTCGATCGAAAGCTTCACCAGCCGTGGTTGGTCGCCGTCTGGCCTGGGATGGGCCACGTGGCCATTAGCGCTGGCTACTACTTGCTGGCCAAACTTGGCATGGAGCTGTTTGCCGAGCTCTCGCCGCAGGGGCTGTTCGATGTGGAATACGTCGAGATCAAGGGTGGCCTGATCCGCGCAGGGCAGTTGCCACGAAGCCGGTTCTTTGTTTGGAACGATGCGCAAGGTAAACGAGACATTGTGGTTTTCATCGGCGAAGCCCAACCGCCCAGAGAGAAGTATGCGCTGTGTCGCAAGCTGATCGCGTACGCAAAGGAGCTCGGGGTCGAGCGCGTATTTACATTCGCTGCCATGGCCACGCAGATGCACCCCGAACATGATTCCCGCGTCTTCGCTGCCACGACCCAGGTAGAAGGGCTCGGCGAACTCAAGCGGCTGGAGCTTGAGCTACTCGAGGATGGTCATATCGGGGGCCTCAATGGCGTTCTTCTGGGCGCCGCCGCCGAAGGCGGCTTGCAGGGCACGTGTCTGCTCGGCGAGATGCCGCATATCTTCGCGCAATTGCCCTTTCCAAAAGCCTCCTTGGCCGTGCTAAAGACTTTCACAAAAATAGCCGGGATTGAAGTCGACTTCGCGGAACTGTCCGAACAGGCTCAGGCAATGGAAGAGAGGCTCGGCGAGCTATTGGCCTCGGTGGAACATGCGATCGAAGAACAGGGGCCTGAGCAGGAAGAAGCCTTCAGCTCCGAAACGATTGAAGAGGAACAGCTCCCCGCCCAGGATCGACGGCGCATCGAGGAGCTCTTTACGCAAGCGCGGGAGGATCGGTCAAAAGCCTACGAGCTGAAGAGCGAATTGGATCGCCTCAACGTATTTCAGGAGTACGAGAACCGCTTTCTCGACCTATTCAAGAAGCCGGAGGCATAGAGGCGATGACGCGCTGGGTCGTCGAACAGTTAGGTCCAGACGTGCCAATGCATTTTACGGCTTTTCACCCGGACTGGCGGATGACGGACAAGCCAGCGACTCCTTTGGCCCCGTTGGTAAGAGCCCGCCGAATCGCCATGGCCAACGGTGTGCGCTACGCATACACCGGCAATGTCCACGATTTGGAAGGCGGAGCAACTATGTGCCATGCCTGCGGCGCTACCCTCATTGGGCGCGACGGCTACCAGATTACAGCCTGGCACTTGACGGCCGAGAGATGCTGCCAGCGGTGCGGCACCTACTGTCCAGGAGTATTCGACGACGCTCCAGGCACTTGGGGTCCAAAGCGGCTTCCAGTCCAGTTGCGCCAGTTTACCGCCAAGCGCGATTAGGGCCGTTCGACAAACCGGCTCGCCCATGCCTGGCGACGGCATGAATGAGTGCCCGGCTGAGGGTTACCTCTCGTCACCGCGGGCGCACTCAACACATGTCGCGGCTTGCGGCAGCGCGTCGAGGCGTTCTTTGGGAATCTTCTGGCCACAAAGTTCACAGTTTCCGTAGGCGCCGGCTTCGATCCGTTCCAAGGCGGCTTCGACATCTTCCAGCAACTGCTCTTCGTTTTGCGCGAGGATGACCTGTTCGTCGAACCCCTCGACATCCTGATCGGCCGGATGCGAAGGAACGGCCGATGTGTCTCCGGCCGTCATCACGTCCTCGAGCAGCGCCTCCTCGACCGTGCCCACTTCGCGCAAAAGCCGGGTTCTCAATTCAAACAGGCGAGATTGATACGTACGCAACTCAGACGTTTCCATGATGTCACCTTCGACCTGGGGTCTTTTTGAGATTCACGAGTTCGGCCCAATCGATTGCACGTCGTGTGCCGAAGACTGGCGACCCACCTTGCCGGAGGCGTTCCACACCGAAGACGACTTTTCGGCGAGAACAACGGGACACGAACCGCCTCGATGCGTCGTCACCCTTGTGCCGAACCGCGCATCCTGTGACGAAACGGCACATGCGATGTCCAAGAATCGCTGGCGTGATTTGTGCTTCCGCACGGGCTCTTGGCCGCATTCGGCCGCTTGGCGTCCGGTTCCACCGGCATGATGCCGCAGCCGATGACTTTGGCACACCGCGTGCTCAGAAGTCACTACGCCCGACGGTTCATAGTTGCCCAGTCTTAAGATAGGAGAGTTAAGCCATGGCTAAGCCAAGCACCTTGCCTGTCGAACAGACGTCGGCTGCGACCTTTCATCGGGAGCTCACCGAATGGCGTCGACAAGATTCCCTATGGTTCGACGAGCTATCGGTGTGGCACAAAGAGCACGAAACGGGGCTTGCGGACCTTGCCAGGCTTGAGCAATCGTACCACGAGCTTGCAGAAGCGGTTGCCAAAGCACGCGAGGAACTGACAACTCACGAACAGGGCCTTCACGCCCACGAACGGACCTTGGCTCAGTACCTGCAAGGCAGCGAAGCCCTCAGCTTCGCAGCGATCGAACAACAGCATCGAACGGCACGAGCAGGGCACACCGAGCGACAGAGACAGCTCGAGCAGGCAAAACAGCTCTTTCAAGACATGATGTCAAGGATGGAAGTCGTGCGTCGCGCGCTTGTCACGTGAGAAAGTTGCAGGCGTGCGACAGGTCATCGTTCTACGATTAATATGCCGGAGGATTTGACCCATGCTCGCCGAATTCAGCATTTATCCACTTGGAGGGACACGTCACCTCAGCAAAGACATTGCGCAGGTGGTGCAGTCGCTGGGCGAAACCGGACTGCACTTCGAGCTTGGGCCGCTCAGCACGGCGATCGAGGGTGACTGGGACGAGGTGCTCCAAGCAATTAAGGAGTGTCATCGCAAGATGGTCGAGGCGCACGACCGCGTTATCACGACGATCACCATCGATGAGTGCAAAAGCGGGCAGCACCGCCTGGCCGAAATGGTCGATTCCGTGAAACGAGAACTGGCCGGCCAAAAGCACGATGCGGAAATTAAGTGTTGATGCCGAAGATCGTCCGAAGCCGGCGGTTGTCTCTGAACTCAGTTCACTCCCTACGCGCCTCGATCGCACGCGTCCCGCCGACGGACGAACCGCTACATTTCCCAGGTTGATCCGCACGCGCAGCAATAAAAGAACTCCTCGCGTCCGGGCATGTCGAGCCGTTGGGAAAAGAACTGCATGCTCGAGTCTTTGCAATTTGGGCATTCGTAGATTGGCCGATCGGGAGCGAGCCGGCACAGCCAGGCGTTGGGCGGAGTATCGCTGATGACCAGGCGGGCGGTTGAGGCGAGAAGCATGTACTCAGCCTACACCCGCAGAACGTGGGAGCACACAGAATTCCAGTCATTGGGCGTATCGTTGACGAAGATTCGAAGAAAAGACACGGCACAGCCTTGCCCCCCCTGAACTACCCAACTCGCCGGGTTTGCTCGGAGCGTCGAGGGCGAACCGAATGCTCGCCCCACGCGTATTATAAGGGGAGGGAGAAGCTCCGGCGGCAGAGCGCCTGAGCGCTGTAGCGGCCCGTCACCGCCTTGGACGTTCGGGCGAGGCGGAGCGTCAGTCGACGCAAAGATTCCGCCTGCCCTTTGCCGCGGGATAGCCCTTCCCAGCATCTTGGCAAGAGCGAAGCCCCTCCCTCCCAGATCTTCCGGGCGATGAAATCATTCCGTCCGGTTTTTTCGTAGTCTCCTTAGGCCACTTGTTGGCCAGTTTCGTATAGGGAAATGTAAGAGCGGAGCAGCAACTTCGGTTTCTGGTCCGTGATCTGGGATCCGGCAGGCTCTGGAACGCTATCTTTGACTTGGTCGTTTCCGTGAGCGCATCTCAGCCACCCTTCGCCCAGTGCAAGGCGATTCCGCATTGCCTGACGTGGGAGCGTTGGGCCTTCTGATTCCAGGATAGGCGTCAGCGGGCAGTTGAAGCCGCCTTTTTGCACCGCGCTTCCTGAAGCGCTCCACGACCAAGCGACCGCTGTTGGCAGGTCAGGCCCCAGGCATTCCGCAGGGCTCATTGCGAGCACCTCGACGGTCTCGGCGCGCGTGTGACGCAAGGGCCGAGATCCATTTCAGTTCTTCAAATCTAGATTCATAACGGTGAGGTAAAAATGTCCACGACTTTTGAACCGTCCTTCAATCATGTCTTCGCGGAAAACCGGGCCCGCGCCGGACCAGAAACTGGCCGGCGTAAGCGGCGCAAATCGCGACCGGAACGAACGCAACACCAGGGGGCCCTCGAACATCGACCGCCCACCGTCGAGGTCGGCGGCGTCTTGGAGTTGCATCCCAAGGGCTACGGTTTCCTCCGGGACCCGTCGCGCGATCTGCAGGCGCAGCCGAGCGATACATTCGTGCCAACGGCGCTCATCTCGCGGTACGAGCTGCGGGTCGGGGCAATGGTCCATGGATTGGCCGAGAATCTACGTAATGACGAAGGTCCGCAGTTGCGTCAGATCGAAAAGATCGACGGACTTGCGCCCGAAGAGTCCACCAAAACCAGGCACTTTGATGCGTTGACGCCAGTTACGCCGGAACACTGGCTGCGGCTCGAAACCGGTGCAGAGCGTGTTACGACGCGTGCAATCGACTTGCTGACTCCCCTGGGCAAAGGCCAGCGAGCATTGATCGTCGCTCCTCCTCGCACCGGCAAGACGGTCTTATTGCAGCAGATCGGCGAAGCGATCTTATCCAATCACGCCGACGTGAAGTTGATGGTGTTGCTCGTCGATGAACGGCCGGAGGAAGTGACAGACGTCCGCCGTGCTCTGCGGGGCGCTGACGTTTTTGCCAGTAGCCTGGACCGCGATGTAACCAGCCACGTGCGACTCTCCCAACTGGTAATCGAACGAGCCAAACGGCTCGCCGAGCAAGGCCGTGACGTATTCGTGATCGTCGACTCGATTACTCGCATGGCCCGCGCTTTCAACAAGTGGGTTGGCGGCAGCGGCCGCACGATGAGCGGCGGCCTGGACGTCAAAGCACTCGACATTCCCAAAAAACTGTTTGCCAGCGCGCGAGCGTTTGAGGAAGGCGGCTCGCTGACGATCGTAGCCACGGCTCTGATCGAAACCGGCAGCCGAATGGACGAATTGATCTTTCAAGAGTTCAAAGGCACCGGCAACATGGAAATCGTGCTCGATCGACGGTTGGCCGATCGACGCATTTGGCCTGCGATTGACATCGGCCAGTCAGGCACCAGGCGGGAAGAGAAGCTGTTTGATGCGGCGACACTTGACGCAGTTACCAGACTCCGCCGAATGCTCTCTTCCATGAACGACGTCGAGGCGATGGAGCAATTGACCAAGACGCTGGCGAAGTTCAAATCGAATCGTGACGTGGTCCATTATCTGTCCGGCTCGTCTCGGAATTAGTCGGGGCTCCGAGGTGGCCGGAGCGCAACAAAATGCCGGCGTCATGCCGGCAAGAGGAGAGACTGAATCGTTTGACGTTCGGAGAAGGTTGCCGTTGACGCCACCCACGGGGGCCACCGCTTCGCTGCCGAAACGGCTGTCGGCGTCGGAGCCTTCTTCGAGCACCAAACCCCGACCGACGGGTCCTCCGCTTTAGACCGTTCGTCCTGTCGGTTGGAGGTCCCGCAGGAACTGCCGCCATAGCGGCTAGGCCCGGACCCATCCGTCCCTCCTCCGTACTTAATACGCACCAAAGAACTCCTTGGTTCTGCGCGCATGGTTTTGTTCATGCGAACTCGCCGTAAAGCTCGCCAACGCCCTATCGGTCCCCAGGCACGCAGCTAACTGTGCTTTCAAAGCGTCCGTCACTTACCGTGGCGTTCTCGATCGACGGATTCCACGAAGGTAAACTGTCTTATCGCTCGGGGGATCTCGTGAACGGAAAATACGGCAAGCACGAAGAGGCTGCACTGCCGCTCGACAACGCCTCAATCGCCGACCGGCTTGCCGAAGTCGGGCAACTGTTGGCGGCGCAGGACGCCGATCCGTTCCGCGTGCGAGCCTATGAGACGGCGGCACAGTTGCTCCGGCAACTCGATCGTCCCGCACACGAGATTCTCGTCAGCGAAGGCCTGGACGGGTTGATGAAGCTCAGGGGGATCGGACAATCGTTGGCACGTTCGATCGAGCAACTCTCGCAGACCGGCCGGCTGGGCTTGCTCGACCGACTGCGGGGCGAGGCCAGGCCCGAGTTGGTATTCGCCTCGGTGCCAGGCATTGGCCGGGCCATGGCCAGCCGGATTCATGACCAGTTGGGCATCGAGTCATTAGCGGAATTGGAGGCGGCGGCCTACGATGGCCGGCTGGCTCAGGTCGCAGGCATCGGGCGTAAGCGAATCCGCGCGGTGCGCGAGTCGCTGGCCGGCCGCTTTCGACGCCGGCCCCGCGCGCCAGAGTCGGCGCGTAAAGAGACTCCCGGCCCACCCATCGCTGAACTGCTGGACATCGATGCCGAATACCAACGCAAAGCAGACGCGGGCAAGCTGGTGCGTATTGCGCCGCGGCGGTTTAACCCCACCGGCCAGGCATGGCTGCCCGTGCTGCATACCAAGCGCGATGCTCGGCGCTATACGGCCCTCTACTCCAACACCGCCCGAGCCCACGAGCTGGACATGATTCGGGATTGGGTGGTCATTTATCGAGACGATCACGGCGGCAACGGCCAATGGACGGTCGTCACGTCGCGCTTCGGACCGCTAACGGGACGGCGGGTCGTGCGTGGACGGGAAGCCGAGTGCGCGGCTTACTATGCGGAGCGAGTCGGCTCGCCGCCTGCCCGGTAAGGTGGAGTCGCTTGTCGTCTGGTTAGTCCAGCCCCAACAATGGGTAGCGGCTCAAGTCGCCGCGATTCCACAACGACAAGCCGGCCCGATTGTCGATCGTTTCGACGGCGACAATTGCATCAGGGTCGTCGAACAAGATCTTGCCATGCGTCCCGGCTTTTTCCATTGCCTCAAGGAGAGCCGCGGCCAGCATTTGCTCCTCCTTTGGGCTGGGAAGCTTCTGTTTGAAGCCGCGACGATGCACTCGGACGTGAAACGATTTTCCCGTTAGTTGGGGGGACCATTGCAATACGGCTTCGCGCGCTTGCGTCTCGAAGTGCTCCGGCGAATCGAAGTCAAACGTGACCATAAGCGGCACGACGCGCGCCAGAAAGTTGGGAATGTCGGGAACTGTTGTTGACAACTCGGTGAGCGTTTCCAGGAGTGCGCGCGGGTCATCCACTTTGGCCGCAAGCACATTGAAATAATGCGTACGACTGACCTCGGCGAACTGGCGCAGAAGTTCGCGGGCGGCGGAGTAGCCACCTTCGCGGACGCTGATCACGACGTTCCAATCTTGCACATTACGGCTCCCGCGAGTGGTCCATAATCGGTCCGTTCGATCATGCTGCGAAAGAAGCACACTCTATGCACGGCGGGCGAAATTGGCCACAAGTGGACGCTCGTAGTCGTAAAAATCCGCGTACGTCATACGGATGGCTTCAGTAAACGAATCGCTCTCAAAAGAAATGTGCTCGTCGCCGGTCAATGCTGCGTCCACGATTGTCTGCGCTCCGTAGTGCGACCCAAATGGGGGCAGCACGCCGAATTCGCAATCGGGGCATCGCTGGGCAAGTTCGTGCTCAGTGGCCAGCTCGACGGCCGCACCTTCCAAGAGAGCGCTCAATTCCTTGAAGTCGATGTTGTGGGTCGATGGAAGCACAGCCACGACATAATGCCTGCCATGATCGATCCGCAACAGCACGGTCTTCGCGACTTCCCGTCCCGGCGTATGGAGGGCATGGGCCAGGTGTTGGGCATCGAACGCGGCAGGATGTGCGACTACTTCAAACGGCACATGGCGACGCTGCAAAAAATGCTTGATGCTCATAGCTTCATTGCTCCTCGGCGGACGGCTCGGCTGCCGTCGCCAAACAAATTGCGATCGCTTGACGAATCCGCACATCTTGTGCCAAGGCTGAGACCTCGATCCTCTCACGTGGTCTTCCAAGACCCACGGAAGCAGTGCTTGTGTTCGCCTCGCATAAGCGGCATAGCGCGCTCAGCCGCCCTGCAGGCGCGCCATTCAGCGCGCACCTGCCGACCGACGCATAACAGTCAGGCGATGAAACGTGAATGTCCAGAGCGACCGTGCTAGTTTCTCGTCAACGGTGCTTGCCCAAACTTCGCAAGCGCTACTACCTTGAGCTGCTTGAGGTCCGGCTTGCCGGTTCCGAGCAGAGGAATTTGTGCAACTTCAATAAAGCTGTCCTGAGACGGGATCCACAAGTTCGCCATGCCAGACCGTGCCAGTTCGCGGCAAATCTCAGCGGGCGTCTTCGAAACGGGCTCATGCACGACGACTAACTTCCAGCGCGACCGACCCGGGCGAGTGCAAGGCCTCTCCACAGGTAGTCTGCGGCGGCCAATCCGCTCAATGCGACAGCGATTTGGAAAAGTCCCGGCACATCCCTCTGCAAAAACACCAGGCTTGTCAGAAAGACAAGCTGCCCTCCGGTTGCCAGCTTTCCCGACCAGCGCGGAGCCATCCGCAACAACCCGCTCCAGTTTCTGGCAACGACCAAACCTATTCCGATGGCCAGCACGACCCATTCGCGCATCCCGAGGAGAACAATCTGCCAGAGGGCAAGCGATCCTTCCATCCACAGTGTTCCGACGACCATGAGCAGAAACGTCTTGTCCGCGATGGGGTCCAGCAGTTGCCCCATGGCACTCGTGCCGCAAAACTTCCGGCTAATTGCTCCGTCGACAACATCGCTGGCTGCTGTTGCCAAGATGAGTCCCGGCCGCCAGGCGACGCTAACCCAGGGAAACATCAGCCCGGCGATCAATCGGGCCAGGGTCAGGGAATTGGCGAGGACGATCGTCACCCATTGGCGTTTTTCCATATGAGCATCACTTCCAGGGCCCGAGCTTCCGCCGCAATCTGGCCTCAGATGAAGTAAAGGGCTTGGCGGCCTACTACGATCGATCGCCCATTACAAGGGACTGATCATTCTTTAGGAGGCGATGGACTTCGTGATGTGCAATTCGCCACATCATGCAAATATGGTGCTCATTCTCGTTGATACTCGCATTCAGCAAAGCCCGTCGAACTGGATCGTGCCACGGCGTCCCATCAAGTGGGCGGAAGTGACACACCGCATGGCAGGCTGTCCTGACAACTCGATGATAATCGTCGGGGCGGTTCCGGCAATTCGCGGGCTGGAAGCGGGGACGACCAAGTAGAACCTGCCAGATCTTGATCATCAAGCATACGGTACGCGAATTGCGTCTCACCCTGAGCCGTTCGTTCGCTGAACCGACGATTTGAACGTGCCTATGACTTGCTGCTTTTGCTGAGCCGCGAGTTGCAGAACATGGCCGAGGGGATCAAGGTCGAATCTGCCATCGGGTAGTGGCCTGGCTGCAAGCTGGGCTCGCGACTCGGCGTGCCTTCTCTGAGGCATTGGAATGGAAAACGGAGTACAGCAGGCCGAAGTTCCGTCATCTCTGGTCACGATCGCGCTGTGCGGCGACGTGATGACGGGAAGGGGCGTCGACCAGATTCTCTCGCATCCTGGGGAGCCGACGCTCCACGAACCATTCGTCAGAGATGCCGGAGAATACGTCGAGCTCGCGGAGACAGCCCACGGACCGATTGTCCGGCCCGTCGACGACGCGTATGTGTGGGGCGATGCTTTGGAAGAGTGGAATCGGGCCTCGCCGGACGTGCGCATCGCCAACCTGGAGACAAGCATTACCTCAAGCAACGACTTCTGGCCGGGCAAAGACGTCCACTACCGGATGAATCCCCAGAACATCGACTGCCTGGCCGCGGCCCATTTTGACTGCTGCTCGCTGGCCAACAATCACGTTCTCGACTGGGGACACGCTGGCCTCAGCGAGACGCTGCAAACCTTGAAGGCGGCAGGCGTGAAGTGCGCGGGCGCCGGCAAGGACCGACAAGAGGCGGCCGCCCCAGTGGCGCTAGAAATCCCCGGAAAGGGACGGGTCGTCGTCTTCTCGTTCGGATCGGTGTCCAGCGGGATACCATACTCGTGGGCCGCCACAGGCCACCGCGCGGGCGTGAATCTTTTGACCGAGATGTCAAACGATGAAGTCCGCCGGATCCAACAGGATGTGGCAATGGTAAAACGCCCGAGCGATATCGTCGTCGCCTCGATTCATTGGGGACCGAACTGGAGCTACAAGATATCCGAGGCGCGCAGGACATTCGCGCGTCGACTCATCGATTCCGGCGGGATCGACGTGATCCACGGACATTCGTCCCATCATGTTCTTGGAATCGAAGTCTATCGTGATCACCTCATCCTCTATGGCTGTGGGGACTTCCTCGACGACTACGAAGGGATCGCTGGGCATGAAGAGTTTCGCAGTGACCTGGGATTGCTCTATTTCGCGGGCGTCGAACCTTCGACGGGCCAACTATATCAACTGCGAATCGTACCTACGCAAGTTCGCCGCATGCGTGTCGGCCGGGCCGGTGCCGCGGACGCGCTGTGGTTGAGAAATACTCTCAATCGTGAGAGCCAGAAATACGGCGTTCAGTTTGAGTCCGCTGACCGAGGCATGCTGACATTGAAATGGCACCCGGCCTCGGCAGAACGTCCTTCGATCGCGGCTGGCTGAGATGGCGGCTACTCCGGCTTACTCCAGCGCGTCGCGAAGATTCGCTTCCCGCGCGAGCTCTCGCAGCCTTTCCATCGCGCGTTGCTCGAGTTGGCGAACGCGTTCTTTGCTCACGCCCATCTCCGCGCCGACTTCTTTCAGCGTCTTCGCCTCCTGATTGCCAGCCAAACCAAAGCGGCCCTCGATGATTTGTCGATCGCGCGTGTTGAGTCGCGCCAGTACCTTCGCAACCCGGACTGCACGCTCCTGCTGGGCGCGCTCTGCGTGTAAAGGATCAAAGTGCTCCTGAGGGCAGTCGGCTAATGCCTCGTCGTGGCTCGTCTGGAAGCGAATACGGCGCTTGATTTGATTTGCAAATTCTCGGGCATTGTTCTTCTGGATCGCCCAGCTCGCATACGTACTGAACCTGAATCCTCGCGTGTAGTCGAACTTCTCGACGGCGCGCATTAACGACACGTTGCCCTCACTGATCAACTCGAACGTCCCATCATTCTCGGTCACGTACCGCTTCATGATCGAAACCACCAGCCGCAGATTGGCTTGAATGATTTGGTTCTTCGTTGCCACGGCCTCCCTATGCAGTGGCTCGATCTGGTCCATGAGTCGAACCTGCGGGCGCGTCAGATTGAGATTCTCGCGCAGACGCGCCGCACGGTACTTCAGGTAGTTGTATTTTCGGAAGAGATGACGCTCCTGTTCGCGAGTGAGCAAGGGTGTTTCATAGAGACTGGCCAAATACGATGGCAGTCCGGCTGGCGTGCGGACTTTGCGCGGCGCGGCGTTCGATGCAGGCATCGGTCCAGCAAATCGCTGCTCCGGGTTTTGCTTGTGAAATTCCGGGCTGGGAATGTATTCCAACGGCAGGTCAGCGATCCGCCGTGCCCGCTCGCGCCGGAGCAAGAGCTGTTCGGCTCGATCCATGCGGCGCGCCGGCGACACCGCGACCGACTTTGGCCAGTCGCGAAAGTAGCGCTCTATGCGATTCTTCGGACCCGACTTCTTGCGCACCACCCCACTCGTTGCGGCAGCAGCTTGCAAGCGGGCTCTTGCCTGGCGGGCTCTCGGTTTCCGATCCTTAACTTTCATTTGGTCCTCAGTTTCATTTCCTTCTGGCCGTTTTGGCGGGGTAAGCACAGGTCCGCGGCTTTTCGGAGCTGATCCGGCGCTGCCAAACCGGACCCAGTCCCGGCGACAGAGTCGACGCGGGCACATGGCGTCGTGGCGGAAGGATCCGACGATGGTGGGCCAGCGGCTTGCCGGGAGATGAAAGGAGCCCGGCAACTCGGGATGTGTGGTAAAGGCGGGTAGCCGGCGGCGTTGCGCTGCCGACACTCCATAATACGGCCCGGAGGTGACTTTGTTCGGATCGGGTTGATTGTCCTGGGCTGCCCCTTGCTGGGGATGGCCCGCCTAGGCACCCAGGTCTTCCAAGTACCGCTTCAGGACGGCTGCGGAACTGTGGTCTGGGTTGTGGGCCCTGTGCACCAGAGTTAGCACACCCTCTCGGCTCTTCGTTCGCAGCAGGTCGATCGACTTATGCTTGTTGTCCAGTTCGTCACGATAGAGCTTCTCAAATTCCTCCCAGCGGTCCGGCGCGGGATCCTCACCAAATCGAGTGTGCAAACTCGCATCGGGCGCTACCTCCTCTAGCCAAAGATCGAGTTTGGCGTGTCGCTTGTCCAAATCCCGCGGCCAGAATCGCTCGACCA
>JBBDNV010000170.1:0-12791 GCA_040877415.1 Pirellulales bacterium | reverse complement strand
CCGGAACATACCACGCCCAAGCGATTTACGACAAGATTTTGATGCGTAAGCCCTGATTCGCAAGGCGGGCCTGGAGCCGTGGCCGAAGCTGTTTCAGAATCTGCGGTCGACGCGCGAAACGGAGCTCGCCGAGAGTTTTCCGATGCATGTGGTTTGTCAGTGGATCGGCAACAGCCAAGCGATCGCTGCCAAGCACTACCTGCAAGTGACCGACGAACATTTCGAGCGAGCTGTCGGCGACGCGGTGCAGAATTCGGTGCAGTATGACGCCGTATCGAGCGAGAATGGCGACGTACGAGAATCAGAGAACTGCGAAATTCCTGAGGAATACGAGACCTTACGGCCCAGCACCGATTGCAAAGCTCCCCGTAGGGAACCCTCTTCGAAACAAGGCGCGCGAGAGCGATTTCGAGAAGCGGTTGTACGCTAAGGACTTGCTGAGTTCGAGTCCCTTTCGGTCCCCCCGAAACCGAAAGGAACCCTCCACGAACCGGCGCTCTCGCGCTTGACAGCCATGTGAAGCTGGGTTGTTAACTGCGCGACTCTTTTTCCGCACGCCAAAACCTGACGCTCGTGGGTTAACAGGCGCGCGAGCGCCGACGTTGGGCAGTCAAACCAACTTGGCGATTCCGCATAGGCTGAAACTGACATCCGTTCGGGAGGCTCCACGACGCAGAATCCTTCCGCCAAGATACCCGCCATCGGTGTACAAAAAGGTTGCCAAACCGCCATTCTTAATTGGCAATGGCAGGATTCTATCGTGGTGGGTCGTCTCTTCCAGCCCCTGGTCTTCTTACTCGCTCGTTCCACCTCCGACGACCTCCACAAGCAGGTCGAGTTTCTCAAGGCCGAGAATGAAATGCTGAGGAAGCGCATCCCTAAGGAAGCGAATCTTCCTAAAGGCGGATGAACGGGCGAGGCTCCTGAAGCTGGGCAAAGGGCTGGGCCCAGCAGTCACCATCGTCGACTACTCGACGTTCCGTCGCTGGGTGCGTAAGGACGAGCCGCAGAAGTGAAGCACAGGAAGGGCCGACCGCGAAGCTCCGTCGTTATACGCGAAGTGATCCTGCAAATCGCCAAGAACACCGCGACGGGCGTATAACTAACGAATACAATGTGAGTTATGAAAGAACACTGCCTGCGGTTTAGCTGGAAACTCTCGGCCTACAGGCAGTACACGGATCAGTCTAAGAGCAAGTTGGGCGGACGACATCTAACATGCCGATCAAAGTTGGTGAAGTAGAGGCGCTCTTCCGGTATCCGGTTAAGTCCATGAGCGGCGAACTTCTCGAGGTCGCCGACCTGGGCTGGCACGGTCTCGACGGCGACCGGCGCTTGGCCCTCCGTCGGGTTGACGATCGCGGCGGTTTCCCCTGGCTGACCGCCTCCACGCTTCCGGAGCTGATTCTCTTTGCTCCACAGCGGCGGGGACCCGCCGTCGATGGAGACCTCCCGACGCACATTCGCACGCCAGAAGGAGAAGTGCTGGCTGTGTTCGGCCCGGAATTGGCGCTGGAGATCGGTCGCCGGCATGGTTCGCCCGTCGAGATGATGCACCTCAACCGTGGCATCTTTGACGAAGCGAGCATCTCCGTGATTACGTCCGCCACGATCAGCGAAATCGGAAGGCTCGCGGCGCAGCGCCCAGACGTCCGGAGATTCCGACCGAACATCCTAATCGCATCACTGCGAGCAGTCCCCTTCGAGGAGGACGACTGGGTGGGAGGGGTCCTCTCGTTCGGAGAAACCAACGAATCCGCCGCCATAGGCATCACGAATCGCGACGAGCGCTGCTCGATGGTGAAATTCGACCCTGACTCGGCACGCCCGGCCGCAGAGGTGCTGAAAGCGATCGTTCGGGTGAGGGACAACAAGGCTGGGGTCTACGGCACGGTCACTCGACGCGGCCGTCTCGCGGTAGGGCAGCCGGTATTCTTCGAACCGGCGGCCTCTTCGCCAATGAGTTGACTCGGAGGCGTCAGATCGTTGCACTCGCCGCAGTACTTCACCCTCCCCCGGAAGGACTCGAACCTTCGACAAGCCGGTTAACAGCCGACCGGTCCGGGGGGTGGCCGAAAACGCGCGTTGACGGCACCGCTAAATTCTGATTTCTGGTAGCTTGGGGCAAGCTCGACTCGTCGAAAGTTTTTCACATCGGGGGGTGCGATGGATTTGAGCGTGCTTTTTCGCCGTAACGCGGGCTTGACCAATCGCTTCCGACGACGCCAGGGGGTTTTTCAATCTCACGCTGTATAGCTATGAAAAACTGAACAACCTAACGCGCCCCAAGTGGCCTGAAAACGAAATGCCAAAATGAGCCACCGAGCGATTGCGAATGGGGGGTAGCGACCGGCGCCTAAAGTTGGCGACCCGCGCAGTTGGGTGAGCAAAAACAAAGGTTCGGCCGCAACGCCTGGCCCCTGACCCCTGGCCCCTGGCCCCTGCTGACCCCTGGCCCCTGCTGACCCCTGGACCCCTGCCCCCTGCCCACTACCGGCCAAAGCCGACGAAGAAGCTGACGTTCTGCAACAGGTCGCCCGGGGCATGCTTCACGGGCACGGCGACGTCGATGGCGATCGGCGCCGGGCTGATCATCGGAATCGTGACGCGCATGCCCAAGCCGGGCGCGATGCGGAACTGATCCCAGTCGATCCGCACGTCGCTTTCCACCGTGCCGAAGTCCACAAACGCCACCATCCTGAATGTGTCGTCGGCCGTGATCGGGAACATGTATTCGAGCGTATTGAGGAACTGGAAATCACCGCCCACCAGCACCGTCATGTCCTGCGGCGACGCCCCGCGGAACTGAAACCCGCGCAACGTCGAGAAACCGCCGGCATAGAACCGCTCGTAGATCGGCGTGTCGGGTCCGGCGAAGCCGAGCTGGTTGTAGTAGCTGAACGTGTGCCGGCCCGTGCCGTCCGGCCGCTCGCGCAACAGCCAGTGTTGTTGGGCGTTCAGGGCGACCAAAGGGTACTGGAACGTGCCCATGAAGTATTCGAAAGTGGCGGTGATGAAGTGTCCTTCGGTGGGCAGGAACGTGCTGTCGCGCGTGTCGTGCGCGATCGACGTCCGGGCGCTGAATAGGGTCGTGTGGCCCAAGACAGCCTCCAAGTCGGGCACGCCTGGCACGCGCGGCTGGCTGATCACGACGTCTTCGCCCCGCAGCCCGACGCTGCCCGACAGGTCGGGCGTAAACTGGTAGCCCAGGTTGACTCGGCCGCCGAGCCGCTGTTCGAGCCAGTCGCGGTAGTAACGGTTGAAGTAGTATCCCGAGAGGCCGAAGCTGACGGGGGTATCGAACAAATACGGTTCGGCGAAGTTAAACAGGTAGCGTTGCACGACCGTGCCCGGCGCGGCCTCGAGGCGAAACTTCTGGCCCGCTCCGCGGAAAGCGCGGCCTGAGCGAAAATCCTCCCAACTGGTCGGCCAGCGGCGCCAGTCGAAGTTCTGTTCATCGAGGATGATCGAGCCCACGAGCCCGGCGTTCGAGTTGATGCCGGCGCCCAGCATGAAGCGGCCGGTCTGCGCCTCGCTGACGATGATATCGACCGGGAGACTCGGCTGCGGCGGCGGAATCAGCTCCGGCTCGCCGAGAATGCTGCCCGAAGGCGGCGCCACTTCCCCAGGCGTTCCAAAGTCCTGCGGCACCGCGCCGCCCGATGGCGGATAGGACGGGCTAGCGAGCGGGTCTTGCGCGGGCTGTGCGTAGTACGGCGCCTGGGCCGTGTTGTAGCTGGGCTGGGGCTGACGGACCGCGTACGGCTGCGGCTGCGGCGAAATCGGGTTGACCGCCGTGCCGCCATAGCCGCCGTATCCTCCGTCCGGGCTTTGAGCGCGCACGGTCGAGTTTCGCGGGACCGGCTCCTGCAAATACCCGCCGGGGGTGCTTGGCGGCCGTGCCGGAGCCGCGTTTTGGGCCGGCGGACGATAGGGCCGCTCGGGCCAAGACCCGCCGCGGGGCGTCGTTTGCGCGGCATCCGGGCTTTGGCCGCGGAACGAATCGGGATTGCCGGTGCGCTTGGCGCTTGCGCGGTTCTTGTTGCGCTCCGCTTCTTGCTCGCGGTCCGGAGGCGAGAAGACAATGCGGGGCGTTTCCCCTTTCGTCGGATCGGTGTTGAACAGCGCCGAAGCCTTGATGCGCCGCTCGCTGGAGCGGAATTCCCGGATATCGGCGATGTCGCCGGGACGCATCGACAAGCGGTTGAACACCGTCGCGTGCCGCGTGTGCGGATTGTCCCCCTTGATCGTGACGTTCATGTCGCCGATGCGGTACTGTTGGTCTTCCTTGATGCGGTAGATGAGGTCGAGCTCGCCCGGCTCCAGGAAGAACCGCATTTCGGCCGCGGCGTCGGCAAAAACGTATCCGTTCGAGCCGTAGAGATCCTTGATGGTTCCGATGTCGGCGTTCATCTTCGTCTGGTCGAAGAAATCGCCGGGATTGAGCTTCAAGTCCTGGTCGAGTGCTTCCTGCGGATAGATTTGGTTGCCGATGAACGAAACGCTGTGCACCTTGTAGCGCGGACCTTCGTAGATGTAGAACGTCAGCGTCAAGCGGTCTTCGTCCTCGTTGTATTCGTAGATCCGGCCCACGGAGGCCTTGAAGAATCCGAGGCTGCGGTAGTAGTCGGTCAGCTTTTCCTTGTCGGTTTCGATCTTGTTGCGGTCGACTTCGCCCTTGATGAAGAAAAAGAGCGGCTCCCTCGAGTCGATGATTTTTTTCAACCGCCCGTCGGGCGCGATCGAGGGGCTGTTGCCCTTGAACGTGATGTCCTTGAACTTCTGGACTTTGCCCTCGTGGATCAGGAAAACGGCGCCGCGATCGCCCGGTTTGGTGCCCTCGGGCACGTCGACCGAAACGTCGTTGAACCCCTTGGTCTGGTAGAGCGTCTCGATTTTTCGCGCGGCCTCGCGGACGGCATAAGGATCGAAGGAGTCGCCCCTTTTCAGCCCGGTTTCCTTTTCCAGCTTCTTCTTGCTGATTTTCTCATTGCCGAAGTAGTGCACGTACTCGAGCACGGGACGTTCGACGACCGCCAGCGTGATGATCACGCCGCCGGCCACGTAGTCTTTCCTGGGCACGACGTGCACGAACCAGTTTCGCGAGGTCAATTTGCGCACGTCCTTCTCGAACGCCGCCTGGTCGAACGGGCGATCGATGCGCGTGGCCATGTTGTTGAGCACCTGTTCGCGCGAATGCGCGCGATTGCCCTCAATCCGGATGTCGAGCACGCGCACCAGCGGTTCCGCGGCCGGCGTGGGCGGCGGCAGCGGCACGATGCTGCCCGCGGGAGAATTTGAGGGAGGCGACGCGCCCGGACCCCCCGGTCCTTGCGCATGGGTCCGCGGGCCCAAGAGCGCAGCGCCAACCCACAGCCAGGCTGTCGCTACGCGCAGCAACCAAGAAACTTGGCGGCGAACTGGAGCCATGAAACGAAAGCTTCCGAACAGGTTGCAGAACGTCGAGATGTGAATCGCGCTGCCGACGGGTGCAAGGCCGCACCGCCAGCGGTGTTGTGTCGCGCTAGTGCCGAGGAGAAGCAGATGGGAACGCGCTTCTTTCGGCCCGCTAAAGCGGCGTAGAGATACCGCAAGCGAGCCGGCAAAACAAGGCGAGTTCACCTTCCCGCGAAGGGAGGAGCTACGACTGGATAAACTGGGCGGTTTGCCGAGTGACAGCACCGACAATCACGTCTCGTTCCAGTCCACGAATGCTTCGTGCGGCACGCTGGCGGCGTTGTCGAATCGCGTGTACTCCCGTCGCCAATGAAGCTTGATTTCCGGGGTCGCTCCATTGCGGTTTTTCCCCACGATCAGATCGGCCTCTCGTTCGAGACGCCGCTTCTCGTCGGAATCGATCTCGTAGTATTCCTCGCGGTGGATGAACATGACCAGGTCGGCGTCTTGCTCGATCGCCCCCGATTCGCGCAAATGGCTCAAGCGCGGCTTGTTGTCGCGCGTGACCTCGGCCTGACGATTCAATTGCGCCAGGCACAACACGGGCAATTGCAACTCGCGCGCCAGTCCCTTAAGGCGGCGCGCCACTTTGGCCACCTGCTCCTGTCTTTGATCGCGCGCGTTATCCGCCTCGATAAGCTGCAAATAGTCGATGATGACGAGCCGCAGATTCTGACGGCGTTTCAGGCGCCGGGCGGTAGCCGCGATCTCGGTCATCGTGCGGCTGGGCGTATCGTCGACAAATAACGGCGCCTGGCTGAGCTCGGCGGATTTTTCGATGAACGTGTGGCGATCCGCCGTCGAAAGCGTGCCGTTGCGCAGCGACTGCAAGTCGACTTTCGCGCGGCAGCACAACAGCCGCTCCGCAAGTTCGAAGCGCGACATTTCCAGGCTCACGAATAGTGTCGCCAACTGCTCTTCGACGGCAACGTTCTGTGCGATGTTCAGGGCTAGCGAGGTCTTGCCCATACTCGGCCGCGCCGCGAGGATTACCAATTCCGAGTCGTGTAGGCCGCCGACCGTGCGGTCGAAATCCGTAAAGCCGGTGGGAATGCCGCCGATCGAATACTCGTGCTGCATTCTCGTGTCGATCCGACTGAGAGCCTCCTGCATGATGTCGTAGATGCTGACGAGCTGACCTACACCGCGCTGATCGACGATCGAGAAGATTCTCTGCTCTGCGCGATTGAGCATTTCCCGCGGCTCGATCGATTCGTTGTACGCGTCGCGCAGGATTTCGGTGCTGGAGTAGATCAACGAGCGCAGCGTCGACTTGTTCTTGACGATTTCGGCGTAGTGCGTAGCGTTGGCCGCCGTGGGCACGGATTGCAGAATCTCGGCCAGGTAGGCGGCGCCGCCGACGCGCTCAAAGTCTCCCTGGGTCTTGAGCTGCTCGACCAGGAGCGTCGTGTCGATGCGGCGGCCGTCGCCGTGCATCGTGCGCAGATGCGAATAGACGATTCGGTTCGCGTCGTCGTAAAAGTCCTCCGGCCGCACGATGACGGCGACGTCGTCACACACGATGGGCAACAGCAGAATGCTGCCCAAGACGCCGCGCTCCGCCTCCAGGTTGCACGGCGGCTGACGATCGAGAATCTCGGAGTTGACCTTCACGTTGCGAGCCTCCTTGCGCCAGGCGTGTTCCAGCCGTCGACCGTTAGTTTCGCCGAGCCCGCCCTGGATGGCAAGTCACCCATCCGGTGTCCGCCATGACGCGAACCGCGCACGAGGCCGAAGCGCGGGGCACCAGCGCCGGGGAACGTGCGCCCCCTTGCCGGCTTGACCGGCGCTTGCGCGTCGGGCTCGTTGCCCTCGGCACGCCGGGCGGCTCGCCTAGGGCTTCTTTTCCGGCGATTCTTCCGCGACGGTCGGCACGACCCAGACTTTCAGCTCGGCTTCGACCTCGTGGCCAAGGTGCACGTTGACCGTATACAGGCCGAGTTCCTTGAGCGGCCCCGTAAGGCGGACCTGGTCGGCCGTGATCGTAATTTCGTTGCGCTTAAGTCCGGCCACGATCTCCGCCGCCCCGACCGAGCCGTAAAGGTGGCCTTCGTCGTTGGCATTGGCCTCGATCGTGACGCTTTGGCGCGCCAGGTTCTCGGCCAAATCGCGCAAGTGCGCCAGGCGTGCGTTCTGAATCTCCTGCAGCCGCGCGCGGTGCTTTTCGACCATTCGCTTGTGGTGGTCGGTAGCGATCGTGGCCAGCCCTTGCGGCAACAGGTAGTTCATGGCGTAACCGCGCTTGACTTCGACCACGTCGCCTTGCTGGCCGACGTGATCGACGGTTTGAACCAAGAGCAACTCGACGCCCTTGTGCGGGCCGCGGGGAAGCCGCTGTTTGTGCGATCGAGCCCGAGTCGATTTTCCGCCGGCCATGATCGTTTCCTCAAAACTGCCTTAATGCTTTAACGCGGCTGTTTCTCCTGCCGCCCGCTGCCTTCGTCCTTTATTCAAAACGGTATATCGTCGTCGGGCGGTGCGTCTATGTCGTCGGGGCCCGCGTCGGGGCCCGCGGCGGGCGCGGCGCTTTTCGCCGTGCCGCGGGAACCCGCGCTGCCGCCGCCGCTGCCGCGCGGGCCGAGCATCTGCATCCGCTCGCCGACGACGCGCAGCTTCGAATTCTTCTTGCCGTCCTTCTCCCAGGTGTCCAGCTTCAACCGACCTTCGATCAGCACGCTGGAGCCCTTGTTCAAATACTCGGTGGCGACTTCGGCCGTGCGGCCCCACAGCGTGATGTCGACAAAAGTCGTTTCTTCGACCCATTCACCGCTGGAATTCTTGCGGCGATCGTTGACCGCCAGCCCGATTTCGGTAACGGGCGTGTTGCTGGGTGTAAACCGCAGCTCGGGATCTCGCGTCAGGTTACCGACCAGAATCACGCGATTAAAACTGGCCATCATCGGCTCCTTTCACAACTGCACACCGGCCGCCCGTGTCCCATCGTTGGGCAGACTGCTACACCTTGTCGCCTGATTCGACTACAGCCTCGTCGCGGACCGCCGTGCCCAACGCGGCCGGTTCGGCGGGGGCTTTGCGGGGGGCCGTGCCGCCGGTCAGTGCGTGACTCACCAGCGCGTCGGCGATGCGTGGATCGACCTTCAGGAACAAGGTCCGCAAAATGGTTTCGCTCAACTGGCACTGCCGGCTCAAGGGAGTCAGTTGGCCGCTTTCAAGCTTGAAGTAAGTAAGCCAATACGTGCCTTTTCGATGCCCGTCAATCGAGTAGGCCAGCCGGCGTTCTTCCCATAAGCGGCTGGCCAGTATTTCGCCGCCGAGCTTTTGAATCATGGTGGGAATCTGGTCCGAAACGGCGGCCGGATCGCGGGCGTAGCGATTCGAGTCCAGAATGTACATCCCTTCGTAGACGTTGACAGCCACAAGTATCGCTCCCGGTCGAGGTCATGCAGCGCTCGACCTAATTGTATCGGTTCATCGCGGCCGCGACTCCCTCGCGGAACCAAATCTCGACCGCGTCGGCGGCGCGGCCGATGGCTACATCGATTTCGGGCTTTTCGTCCTTGGTAAATCGCCCCAGGACGAAGTCCGCGGCGTCGCGCCCCGCCGCTGCGCTGCCGATGCCGATCCGCAGCCGGGGGATTTCGTCGGTCCCCAGGCGGCGAATGATGTCCTTCAATCCTCTTTGCCCGCCCGACGACCCGCTTTTGCGAAACCTCAATTTGCCTAAAGGCAGGTTGAGATCGTCGCTGACGATCAGCAGGTCGTCGTGTGGGATTTTATAAAAATCTCGCGCTTCGAGCACGCTTCCGCCGCTTAAATTCATCAGCGTATGCGGGCACAGGAGCAGCAGTTTCTCGGCGTCGATGGCGGCCTCGACCAACTCGCCCTGAAACGTCCGTCTTGGTTTCGTCCTCCCGTGCTTTTCCGCCAACTCGGCGGCAACCCGAAAGCCGACGTTATGTCGCGTTCCTTCGTATTTCCGCCCTGGATTTCCCAAGCCGACGACGAGTTTCATGGATTGGAGGCGGCGCTCTGTTCGGGCTGCCCACGCGGCGCACGAAAGCGCGAACTTAATCCTGGGACCCTTCCTCCGCCTCCTCGGCCTTGCGGCCAATCACTTCGGGTTCGGCGGCACCCGGAGCGGCGACGGCTTCCTCCTCTTCTTCCCTGGCCTCGACGCATTGGACGACCACCGCCTCCGGATCGGATATCAGCTTGACGCCCGGCGGCAAGTGCAGGTCGCCGGCCGTCACCGAGGCGCCAATCTTCAGCTCGTTGATGTTGACTTCAATGCGGTCGGGAATCGAAAGCGCTTCGCACTCGATTTCGATTTCATGCACAAAGTGCGTGACGATGCCGCCATCCTTGACGCCGACGGCCTGGCCGCGCAGCTCGACCGCGATTTTTACCTCGACGCGCTCGTGCTCCGAAATCCGCGTGAAGTCGACGTGCAGCACTTCCAGCCCATAGGTATCCCAATGCAACGCGCGGATGAACGCCTTCTCGTTCACCGCTCCGCGCAGCTCGACGACGCGTCCGCCGCGGCGCACGACGGCTGCCATTTCGTCGGCCACGACGGTCAGGCTATGGTTGGCCTCGCCATGACCGTAGAGGATCGCCGGAATGCCGCCCTGGCGCCGCGTCCGCCGCGCGTGTCGCGTGCCGCGCGTGTCGCGCATTTTCACGTTTAAGGTTTCCGCCATCGTCGTGACCCGCCAGTCGTCCTGGAAGCAGGGCAAACGAGTCATTTTCGCCGAAACAGTGAATCTTTCAAGACCGGCACGCCAAAGAATTGCGAAGCCCCCGGTATTGCCGGGGAATCGCTGGCAAAGTCGGTCAAGGGGGCACTTTGCCGCGGGATGGCTGGGTGGCACCGACGACGACCACCGGCCGGACGACGCCGGATGATGAATCGCGCCGCCGAATGACCGTCAATCAAACAGCCGGCTGACCGACTCGTTGCGGTGAATGCGCTTGATCGCTTCCCCAAGCAGGGGGGCGACGCTGAGCACCTTGATCTTGGGGATCATGGCCTCCGGCCGCAGGGGAATCGTGTCGGTGATGACCAATTCGTAAATCGGCGACTTGCTGATCCGCTCGATGGCCGGCCCGCACAACACGCCGTGCGTGGCGGCCACGTAAATCCGCGAGGCGCCGCGCCGGTGGATCACTTCCGCCGCCCCGCAGATCGAGCCGGCGGTGCTGATCATGTCGTCGAACATCAGCGCCAGTTTGCCTTCGACCGGCGCGCCGATGATGTTTTCCTGCTTGGTGTGCTCGGCGTCGGCGCGCCGTTTGTCGACGATGGCCAGGTTGCCGCCCAATCGCTCAGCGTGTCCCAGGGCCCGCTTGATGCTCCCTTCGTCGGGACTCACCACGACGACGTCCCCCGATGCGAAGCCGAGATCGAGAAAATACTCGTTGAGCACCGGGGCCGCGTAGAGGTGGTCGACCGGAACGTCGAAAAAGCCCTGGATTTGGGCGGCGTGCAAATCCATCGCCAGCACGCGGTCGGCGCCGGCCCGGGTGATGATGTTGGCCACGAGCTTGGCCGTAATCGGCACGCGCCCTTCGTCCTTTCGGTCCTGCCGGGCGTAGCCGAAGTAGGGAACGACGGCCGTGATACGCTCGGCGCTGGCGCGCTTGCAGCTCTCGATCATGATCAAGAGTTCCATCAGGTTCTCGTTCACCGGCGGGCAGGTGGGCTGCACGAGAAACACGTCTCGGCCGCGAATGTCCTCCTCGACCTTGCAACTGATTTCGCTGTCGGGAAAGTTTCCGATCGTGATCCGCGCCATCGGCAGACCGAGATAGTCGCAGATCTTTCGGGTCAGGTCGTGATTCGCCCGGCCGCTGAAGATTTTCAGATCGTTCATGGATCGTTCGCCCTGGGAAAGGACGAAGACTAAAGACCAGAGCCTGTACGCCGCAGCCACGACGTGAAGTATAATCTTTCGGCGCGAGCCTTGTGAACCACTTCAGCGCGCCATGCCCATCTCGCGCATGGCGTCCTCGACGGCGGCCAACTCCTCGCGGTTATTGATGGAAAGCGCCTCGCACGGCTTCAAGACATTCAAGGCCCTCACGTCCTTGCCCGCCGCCAGCAGCACGCCGGGACAATCGGTCACATAGTACTCCCCCTGGGCGTTTTCGGCCCGAATCCCCTCGAGCGCCGCCAACAGGTCGGCACCATTGAAGACGTAGCAACTTAGATTGACCTCCCGGATGCGTTTTTGTTCGGGCGTGGCGTCCTTTTCCTCGGCAATCGCGGCAAAATTGCCGTTTTTGTCGCGCACCACCCGGCCCAAGCCGCTGGCGTCCTCCTTGGTGGCGGTTCCCAGGATGCAGGCCGGCCGAAAGCGCTCGAACTCGGCCAACAAGCGGGCCAGCGAGTCGCTTTGCATCATCGGCGAGTCGCCCGCCACGACCAGCACCGGCCCGTCGTGTCTGGCCAGAAACTCTCGGGCGCACATGACCGCGTGCCCCGTGCCGTGCTGTTCGGCTTGCAGCGCGAAAGCCACGTTCCGCCGCGCGGCCAGCGCCTGGCGCACATCGTCGGCGCGGTAGCCGACGACCACCACGGTTTGGTCAATTCCGGCGGTCTCAAGCGCATCGAGCACGTAGTCGATCATCGGCCGCCCGCAAACCGGCACGAGCACTTTGGGCAGCTCCGACTTCATGCGGGTGCCTTTGCCGGCCGCCATGACAACCGCTAGCGTCGCGCTCACGGGATTCAGCCTCCGGGTGGTGCGAGTAAAACATCCATCTTGCCAACCCGGCGCGTCTCGTTCCAGTGCCCGGCGCGTTTTAGCGCCAATGGGCTGCCTTGACGGCGAACGCGCAGCGGCTTCGGGTGGCTTTTTTCGATTCAATGTTCTAACTCCTGCCTCCCGCCTCCAGCCTCCAGCCTCCGGGCTGGATTCTCGATCGCGGGCGGCGATTTGAGGATGAAAGTAGGCCGCCGATTCGGGTAGAGTCGGGCTCATCGATCAAGATGACCATTCAACGTCGTTGGACGCTGCCCGGGAGCCGCCGGCACACTTTCACGGAGCATGCTTGCGATGGAACGCGACGATGAACGAAATGACGAAAGGAATACCGAGGAGCCGGAACGACTGGAGCTGCCCGAAGAGAGCTTTGACGTATCGCCACCCGAGAGCGGGCAGTTGCAGGGCGACGTCGCGCACGCCTCCGACGAATCGATACCTCACCCGGCGTTGCTACTGCGGATCTCTTCGGCGATGAAAGAATGGCCGAAAGTCCAACTTTGCCGCCAGCGGACGCACATCTCGTACCGCCTGTCTTTACGGGCAAGAACCCCGGTGGCGCGTCGCCAACGGTCTCGGTCGACGTGCTGGTGAGCTTGACCGACGAGG
>JBBDNV010000169.1:0-12859 GCA_040877415.1 Pirellulales bacterium | reverse complement strand
TTTTCGCGGGTCTCGCCGCGACGTGCTCGGAGCCAGTCCCATTTTTCAACGGCCGGCTAGCAGACGGATTGTCCGCACATCGGCAGCGCGTCGGTACGGTGAATTGTGCGGGTTGTGTTAGCCGGCGATGAGTTTATCGTTCGTGCCGCGGCGCAGCGCACAAACTGCGGTTCCCGCCTGCGCGACACATCCGTTACCTTTTGTGTTGACGCGACGGTCGGCGGACGATCCACTCTGTCTGCGCGGCGCTACGGCGAATTGTCCGCGTTTGGCAACGGATCTCCGTTGTGAAGATTTTGTCCCGACTTGTTTATCACCGACTTCGAGCCGCTCGTGACGTTGGCGGCCGCCTCGCTGCGCGCGCCGTGCGTCAGCGTGGACAATCAGCACCGATTCTGTCATCCGTTGGGAAGTGATTTCCCGATCTATCTACAGGCGTACAGCCTACAGGCGTACAGCCGCCTGGCGGGCGAGTTCGTGCGGCGATGGATCAAGCGGCCGCGGCAGTGCATCGTGGCGGTGTTCCATCGCTGTCCGGCCAGCCGACAATACCAGAGCACGGGCGCCCTGCGGCGGGAGCGAATCGCGCGGTTCGAGCCTCGCGACGGAGGCCACGTGCTCTTGTACGGCCGGGGCGGGCTGGGGCGGCGGATGGTCCGGGTCGCCGGCACGGTCCACGAGCGGTTTATCGCCTACGGCTGCGAACCCAACGGGGCCCCCAACATCGAATTCAAGCCAACGTGCGAGGAACAGTTCGCCGCCGATCTGGCGTCGTCGAGGGCCGTGGTTTGCACGGGCGGCCAGCAACTGATCGGCGAGGCCCATTACTTCGGCAAGCCGATGCTGGTCGTTCCGATACCCAACCAGCACGAACAGGAGATTAATGCCCGGTACGCCCGCCTGGAAGGGATCGGCGACTACTGTCCCATCGCCCAGCTCTCGCGAGAACGCATCGAGCGGTGCGTGCGGCGGCGCGTGTCCGCGCGGCAGCCGGCCAACGGTGTGGATCAAGTCCTCGAACTGTTGGGGATTGGCAATGGATGACTCGATGCGCAAGCGCGTGCGGAGTATTTTCGTCTCCGACGTGCACCTCGGGTGCCGGCACAGCAAGGCCGATCTGCTGTTGTCCTTTCTCAAGCAGTACACGTGCGACCATCTGTACCTGGTCGGCGACATCATCGACGGCTGGAAAATGCACCGCGGCTTTCGTTGGAACGACACCTACACGCTGCTGGTGCGCCGCATTTTCGGGATGGTGAAGCACGGCACGATGGTCCGCTACGTAGCCGGCAATCATGACGAGTTTCTGCGCAACTACATGGACGAGTTCCAGACGGCGCTGACCGGTCACATTGAAATCGCCGACGAGTTCGTGCACCGCGCCGCCGACGGCCGCCGATTGCTGGTGATTCACGGTGACATATTCGACAGCGTCACGATGAACATGCCGTGGCTGGCGGCGTGGGGCGATCGGGCCTATTCCCTGCTGTTGACGCTGAACACCACCGGAAACTGGCTCCGCCGCAAGCTCGGCCTGAAATACAAATCCTACAGCCTGTTTATGAAGCAGAACGTCAAGCGCGCCGTCAATTACGTTAACAGCTTCGAAGAGATGATGGCCTTGCACACGCGAATGCGACAGTGCGACGGCGTGATTTGCGGGCACATTCACACGCCGGCCATCAAGTCGCTCGAGGACCTCGCCTACTACAACTGCGGCGATTGGGTCGAAAGCTGCACGGCGCTTTTGGAATACGACGACGGGCGGATCGAGCTGGTGCGACACCACGAAGCGATCGCCGAACCCGCGCACGTGGAAACCAACGCGGTTTCGCAGGCATATCGGGCGGCCCGGGCAGCCTCTTGACGCTCGGCGTGCCGACGCGATCCTCAAAGCGTCTTCAAGTACTCGAGCGTCGCCCGCTTTTCTTCTTCATTCAGCTCGTCGGGAAACAGGTGCCCAACGGCGCTCTTGCCCGGGATTCGCGTGTCGAAAAAGCGCCGCTGGTCTTCCGGCTGTTTGACGTCGGCGGGCAGGGTTTCGAACGCGGTGATTTCCAGTCCCGCGCGCTGCCGGTCATAACCGTCCTCTGTGCGCAGCCACACCGCCGGGCGCCGGTCGGGATGCAGCACGTGCCACAAGGTGGGCACGGAGCCATTGTGAAAATACGGCGCGGTGGCCCAAACGCCGTCGAGCGGCGGCGCGACGTAGCCGTCGGGTTCTTCGACCACGTCGAGCTTGCCGTACTCGCCAAACCAGCTTTCGCGATAAAATCGGCGGTGCTCGGGCGGCATGCCCTCGAGGCGCACGCCATCGGTGCCGACCAATTCCAGCGGCACGCGCTTTTCGGGATACTCGCCGCGAGGGCCATAGGTGCCGTGACACTCGGAGCAAACGCGCTCGAATGCCGCTTTGCCCTGCTCGGCCAGTTTTTCGTCAACCGGCCAAGGGTAGCGCGGTGACTCGAGCGATTCGATCCACGCCAATATATCGCGGAATCCGGCTTCCCGCTGTTTGAACGATTCGGCGTCGTTCGTCGGCACCAAGGCGAACTGCATGATCACGCGATGCGTCTTGGGCACAAAGCCGTCGATATACAGATTCCGCTTTCGCTTCACGTTCCAGTAGGGCGGCGCGTCGAGGTCGTGATTCTTGAACTTCGGGAACTTCGCCGTCTTCACCAGGTTCAAGTCCTTGTCGCGCTGCGCGGTCAACAGGATGCTAAACACCTGGGCGTTGGTGGTTCCGTTCGAAAGGCCGAGTTGAAGGTAGCCCATCGAGCCGCCCGCGGGACGCCGGACCTTGGCCACGTCCTGGATCAACGTCTGAAACGCGAAGTGCGAATTGCCGACTCCCCAGATAACGCGGCCGGCCACTTTGCCTTGATGGCAGGCCAGGCAATTCATCGACCAGCCACCCATACCGTCGTCCACGACTCCCAGCGGGGGACCGTCGGGATTCGCCGGGTCGGCGATGAGCCCGTAGCGAGAGAAGGCCATCCGGCGGCGCTCCCCGGGCGAGGCGGACTCCGCCTTCCGTTTCAATTCCGGCGGCCAGACTTCCCACGCCCGATCAAACTGTTCGGCGGTGAAGTCGGCCGGCGAATAGGGCACGGTTCGCAGCAACCTGAGACCCCGCGCAGCCGGGGTGTCCGAAGGGCTCTTGTCCGCGGCCGACGCGAGGCCGCATACCGCTGACCAGGAAAGCGCGGCGGCAGCCAGAAGCGTTAGGATCTTGCGACGACCCGGCAAATTAGTTTCGCGGCGTTGCATGAACTGTACTCGCAATAAGGTGATCCCAATACTATGAAGCCCGAGAATTCTCTGTTCCTCGCGATCGCCCGAGTAATTGTGGGCGATGAGAGATTCGCCGGCATCGCGGCAACTCGCGCGAAGCGACGCTGCCAATTCATGAGCTTCTCTTTTAAGTCTAAGTTTTGTTCGTTCGGTGCGGACATCCGCGGGCCGCAGTTCCCGTGAATCGGTCGTTCGGCTCGCGCGGCGGGTGTCGTATATTCAACCGCGTCGCATTCGGCGACCGATCAACACGAGCACCGCCAGGCCGCAACTAGCCAGCACGAAGCTCGACGGTTCAGGCGTCGGAATCAACCGAAAACTCAACGGCCCCGTTTCGCCATGATAGTCCTGCGGTCCCGGATAGAAGCCGGAAGCACCGGGATAGCCGGACGGTGGTACATAGTCGAACGGCACAGGCCCGTTCAACAGGTCCATTGCATCCGGGATTACCATGAACGGCGACGATCCCGGGCCAATCACGATCCAATCAACGTGCACATTACCGGAGTTAAAATGACTGTCGACCATCACGCCGCCGCTGGGCGAGGTCTGCTGAAGCTGCATGGCGCCGGTGGGAGTCGGCGCGTCTAACGAGACGAACACGTCGAAAAACGACGGAGGCGAGGTCCCAAAGTTGACCTGGATCGGCTCGATGCTCCGCAAATTCAACTGGACGAGCTCGATGGGCACGGTTTCCACGCCCCCTAAAACTGGTCCACGCTCGATGATCGTGTCGGTTGGCCCAAGGAGCAACGGATTGATCGGCACGCCGACCAGCGAAATCACCCCGTCGAAGGGCAAAGACCCCGGCGCGAAGAAATCGGCGGGAATGGGGTCGTCGCGGAAATCCAGCTCGCCGGTGCTCGTCAGAAGAATGTCGACTGCGGCCGCCGGCGAAACAAAAAAAGCCAGCCCGACGACGGCCAGCAAGACGCAACAACGCGGAATCGATCTGCTAGCGGTCATGAGCATTACCCCCATTAAGTGCTTTGGACTGAGCCTGGAACCGATCTAAGCTCGGAACGCCACCAATTCTAACAAGCTGCGCCCCTCCCCGTGTCTAGCGCGCTGGGGATTTTTTCTCATTTTTCTTGCTCGACGACCCTGACCTCGGGGCTCCCCACGCTGGAATCATGGCCTCCAGTTTCTCGAACATGAAGGTCATGGACACGCTCACGCGAAGATGAGCAGTTGATCAGGTGAACAGGACGCCGCCGGAGAGGAGATCCGCGGGCGGTTTTAGCATCGATGCGGACCGCGACATTGCCCACGGTCGTGGTGACGGTGACGGGATTTCCAGGTCTCAGGTCTTCGAGTCTCGTCCGCATGCCGTTCAAAGTAACGATGGCTCCCGCCCGAACCGAAAAGACCCGCGGTCTGCCGTCGACGGTTTGAATGCTCAACTGAGCGTTACCGGCCAACAGAACTCTTCCCTGGATTATCTCATTGGCCTGAACGTCCGCGCCAAGCGCAGCAGTGCAGAGCCACGCTACGCACGCTATTGGGTGAACTGTCCACGTCATTGCACAGAGCGAATGCCGCGTCCCGGATGTGTGAACCATTCGGATGCGAGTCGTGCCACTTCTTCCAGGGCTCCCGGTTCCGGAAATAAATGAGTCGCCCCCGGGATGACGATCATTTGCTTTGGACAACGCAGTAAAGCCAGGGCTTCCTCGTTCAGCGTAATCACAACATCGTCGTTGCCTCCGACGATCAGCAATGTCGGTGCCTTGACATTGGGCAGATCATCTGCCGCCATGTCCGGGCGCCCGCCGCGCGAAACGATTGCGTCGACACCTTCTGGGCGTCGCGCCGCAGCAACCAATGCCGCAGCCGCACCAGTACTTGCGCCGAAGTAGCCCAAACGGCGATCCTTCGTCTCTTTCTGATTCCGCAGCCAATCGGCGGCACATTGCAGTCGTCCAGCGAGCAATTCGATGTCGAAGATCTTGTCGCGGTCACCCTCTTCGTCCTCTTCTAACAAGTCGATCAAGAGCGTTCCGATGCCAGATGCTTGCAACGACTCCGCCACAAACTGGTTTCGCGAGCTGAACCGTCCGCTGCCGCTGCCGTGGGCAAACACGACGACGATTTCCGAGCCGGCCGGGCGGCTCAACGTGCCTTTCAATCGGTGCTCACCTGCCGGGATTTGCACCTCAGTTTGCAGCAGGCTCTCGGTGATCTTGTGAGCCATGGCGAATCCTCGATGTAGGGAAAAACACGACCTTGGATGAAAACAGGTTTTATGCAAGTTTTGGGCCGGTCGTGGGGAAGGTGGAAACACGGTCAACGCAATTCACTCGCGCGATCGCTCAGGCGGGGTAGAACTGACGGGCCGACTCACCCTCGATGTGCAAGGCCGCCGGTGGGCGTCTTCGCACTTGCGACCGGGCGAATTGGCGCGCTATGCATGCCCGCGCAGGTCACGCCCCATCTCTCGGGCCGCGACGTTGTGCACAGTGAATGCGATGATCAGCGGGTTGCACCGCAAAAACCGTTGGCACGCCAACTGCGTATTGCAAAGCCGCGAAGCAATGCGTTGCCCTTGCTTACCTCCTCGACGCGAAAGGCTGTGACCATGACCGTTAGGCTGGAAACCCTCGAGATGACTCCGGAAGAGCTGAACTCCAGCAAGGATGCCGTGCAGAAAATGGCCTACTTCAACTGGATCGACGCCGGGTGCCCCGACTGTGGGCAACTTGAATTTTGGCTCAAGGCGGAGCGCGAATGGATCGAGCAAAACTACGTTCCGCATCGGCCCCTCGATGGGACACGCGCGCAACTCGCCGCCCCGTCTGAGGCATGCGCCGCTGGCAACAATCGTGAGGAACCAAGTCCAGCAAAATCGCGAAGGCGAGAACATCGCTGTTAATCGTCGCCGAGGATATTGAGGGAGAAGCACTGGCAACGCTATTGGTGAACAAGATCCGGGGAATCCTGCCATGTGCAGCGGTCAAGGCGCCCGGATACGGCGACCGCCGCAAAGCGCTCATGCAAGATCTGGCCGTGGTCACCGGCGGACAATTCATTGCCGACGAATTGGGACTAAAGTTGGAAAACGTGACCATCGGCGAACTGGGTAAGGCGCAGCGCGTGGTCATCGACAAGGATAACACCACTATCATCGGCGGCGGAGGCCAGAAGAAGGACATCGAAGGGCGTTGCAACGAAGTTCGAAAGCAAATCGACAAAACGACTTCTGACTATGATTGTGAGAAACTGCAAGAGCGACTGGCCAAGCTCGCCGGCGGCGTCGCTGTGATCCGGGTGGGTGCTCCCTCAGAAGCGGAAATGAAAAGCCGCAAGGAGGCCCTGGAAGACGCCATCAGCTCGACCAAAGCCGCAATGGCCGAGGGAATTGTACCCGGCGGCGGACTAACCTTACTAAGAGCGATCGACGCGGTCGAACGCGAGGAAGCCAATTGCGACGGCGACGAGCGGACGGGACTGCGGATACTCAAGAGAGCGCTCGAGGCGCCAACTCGTCAGATTGCCGAAAACTCGGCCATGGATGGCGGAGTAGTGGTCAGCCAGATGCGGGCCGGCAGCGGCAACTATGGCTTGGACGCCGCACGCTGCCAGTACGTCGATCTGGTTGAGGCGGGCATCATTGACCCGACCAAGGTCGTGCGTCTGGCATTGGAAAACGCCGTTTCCGTGGCTAGTGTCCTCTTGTTGACTGAGGCAACGCTGACCGAAATTCCAGAGTCAAAGGCGGAAACCGATCGCATGATGGGTGAGTAGTAGGCTCGCAAATATTCGCGGGATGTCCAACGCCTTGCAAAATGACGACATATCAACTCAGGAGGTTTCCTATGGCAACCGTGACACACGCAACGATGCATCAGGATCACAAGCAATGGTTAAGCGACAATGACATGTGGCGCTGCGATATTAGTGCCTGGCAGGAGGAGTTTAAGAAGGCGGCGGCTGATCTCAAGGAGATTGAGGCGGCACTCAAGGAGCACGAAAAGGCGCTGCAAGTGCACGCCGCGGCCATTCGTTTGCGCGAACAGGAATTGGCTGCGCACGAACATGCCTTGGTCGAATACGAACGCGGCGAAACCGGAGCTGAGTTGATTTCGCTCGCGCAAGCTCACGACAAGGAGGCAGCCAAGCACACGCAACAGCATGACGCCCACGAGCGGATCAAACGGCATCATCACACGGTCATGGCGCAAGTGAGCATGCTCCACAATGCGGTCGCGAAACCCATGTAGCAAGCCGGTAGCCATGATCAATGAGCCTTCACCGCCATGCTGATCATCATTAACGACGACCCCGCCTACGTTTCCTGGATTTCACGCCATCGGCAGGGGTTCGTCATCGACTCCAAATCCAAGCCTAAGAAGAAGCACCTGATTTTGCATCGAGCGACCTGCTCGATCATCAAGCCCCACAAGCGGGCCCACCTGACGACGGGGGCGCACATCAAAGCCTGCTCGTTGGATACGGCGGAGCTTGCCTCCTGGGCTCGGGAGCAGGCGGGCGCTGGGCTAACCGCCTGCCAGGAATGTCACCCGGACGAAGAGGACTGTGCAAACGCTGAGCAACATTCAAAGAATGCATTGACACGGCTTGGAAGGGAAGCGCTATCGTATGTGCTGGATTTAGCCGTGATGTATCTGGATGGCGAAGAAACGCAGTTCCGCGCGACGGTGAAGGATGTTGCCGAGTACCTCGGCAAGACGGTGCCGCAAGTCATGCCAGTGATTCATAGGCTGATCGACGAGGGTTACCTCGAATGCGACCGGACCACAAGCGCAATCTCGTTGGCGGGCACGGCGATCACTTGTCCGACGGCAAAAGCGCTTCGGACGATTCCGGCATTCGACGCTATGTCTGAGGAAAACCTCGGTGTCGAGTTGGATCAACTGAAAAGTGTCCGATGAAGCGCTGAGTTTCGACCATGCGACGATCTGGCCGCGCGCCAACAACGGATTGCCCCGCAGTTCTGTCGCAGGCCGAGTCGCGAATTGTTTCGGCGCACACGCTTGTCGTCGGCGCTGTACTGCACAACAATTAGCCCGTTCTTCATCGCCAGGTATCGATGTACTTGCGGCGCGACTTATGACGCATTTGCACGAGAATTTCAATGCCGCGCAATGGGCAACGCGTCCAGCAGAAGACGTGCTGCGGCTACTCGGTTCGTCGTATGCAGGTCTGACGCAATTTGAAGCACACGTGCGGCTCGAACACAACGGTCGCAACACGCTGCCGCGCCCCGTGCAGACGCCTTGGTGGTTGGAGTTAGCGAAGAACTTTGTTCATTGGATGGCGATTCTGCTTTGGATCGGCGCAGCGTTGGCCTGGCTGGCGGGAATGCCGGAGTTGGCGCTGGCCATCGTTTTCATCGTGCTGATCAATGGAGCGTTTGGCTACTGGCAACAATACAGTGCCGGGCGGGCCATCGAATCGCTTGAAGCATTACTGCCTCGCCAGGCTTCCGTTCGTCGGGACGCGGAGGAAGTGCAAGTGCCGGCAGAGGAAGTCGTGGCCGGCGATCTCTTGATTCTCCGAGAGGGAGAATCCATTTGTGCCGACGCTCGATTGTTGACTGCGTCACGGCTTCGCGTTGACATGTCGTCATTGACCGGTGAGTCGCGCCTCATTCCAAGGACTGCTGACTGCCCCAGCGTCGACCACCGCTCGACACCTCAACTGTCCAACTTGCTTTTGGCGGGAACTTTGGTGGCTAGCGGCACGGGAGAAGCGGTTGTCTTCGCAACGGCCGGACAGACTGAGTTTGGTCGGTTGGCCAGCATGACTCAGCAAAAGCCGGTACGCCCCAGTCCACTGCAACAAGAGATCATGCGGATCACGCGACTCATTACCGTGCTTTCAGTTTCTATGGGCGTCGCGTTCTTCGCGTTGGGGATTAGTCTCGGCGGGCTGAGGTTGATAGACAGCTTCCTGTTCGGCGTAGGCGTGATTGTCGCGAATGTTCCCGAGGGACTGTTGCCAACAATCACGCTTGCGCTGGCAATCGCCGCGCGTCGCCTGGCCGCCCGAAGCGCGCTGGTTCGACGGTTGGAAAAAGTTGAAACGCTGGGATGCACGACCGTGATCATCACCGACAAGACAGGAACGCTGACCGAGAACGAAATGACCGTTCGGGAACTGTGGGCTGCCGGCGGCGCCTGGCGGCTGGGCGGCACCGGTTACTCGCCCGTCGGTGACCTCGAACCAGTTTGCTCGACCGATTCCCGCGACTCGGTGCTCGATGCCCTAAAGGTCGCTGCGCTCTGTTGCGATGCGCGTCTCATCCCTCCAGCGTCGGGAGAGACACGGTGGCGGGTTGTCGGCGACCCGACGGAGGCAGCGCTCTTAGTTGCGGCAGCAAAAGTGGGTTTGACATCCGAGGTGCTCGCAAGCACCCCACGGTTGTCAGAGCTTCCCTTTGATTCGCTGCGCAAACGCATGACGACTATTCAGCGCAGCCGAGATCGTGCCTTGGCCTGCGTCAAGGGAGCGCCTAGCCACGTCCTTCCCTTGTGTAGTGGGGTCCAATGGGGCAGTGAACTGCGGCCACTTGATCAAGCAATCCTCTGCGAAATCTCACAGGTCCACGACGCCATGGCCGATCGTGGCTTGCGAGTCCTGGCCGTGGCGCAGCGGGAAGTTGGTTCGCCGTCGATGTCGGATGACGGCTGGCGAGTTGACGACGTAGAGCGAGAGCTCACGTTCCTAGGCCTCTTGGCAATGGAAGATCCTCCGCGAGTTGGCGTCGGCGACGCAGTGAATGCCTGTCGCAGCGCCGGAATTCGGGTGATTATGGCAACCGGCGACAGCGGCCGCACCGCAGCCGCCATTGGACGGGAAATCGGGCTCTGCGGTTCGGATGTCCGAGCCGTCGAGGGAATAGAAGTTGATTCGCTGGACGATTCGGCGTTGGTGGCGCTGTTGAAGAATCCATCTTTGGTTTTTGCGCGGGTTACGCCCGAACATAAACTGCGCCTCGTCGAGCTGCTGCAAAGTGGCGGCGAGGTCGTTGCCGTAACCGGCGATGGGGTCAATGATGCGCCTGCCCTCAAGCGGGCCGACATTGGCGTCGCCATGGGAGCGACCGGCACTGATGTTGCCCGGGAAGCGGCCGACATGGTGCTCGCAGACGACCACTTCACAAGTATCGTTTCGGCGATCAAAGAAGGCCGAGCTGTGTTCGACAATCTGCGAAAGTTCGTCACCTACATCTTCACCAGCAATATTCCGGAACTTGTGCCGTTTGTGGCCTTTGTGCTGTTTCGGATTCCGCTGCCGCTAACGGTCATGCAGGTGTTGGCGGTGGACCTGGGAACCGACCTGCTGCCGGCATTGGCACTCGGCGCCGAGCCGCCTGAAGATGACGTCATGCGTCGTTTACCCAGAAGACGGACGGAACGACTGTTGGATCGGGCCACGCTGCTCCGAGCGTACGGATGGCTGGGGCCCCTGGAAGCGGCCTGTTCCATGTTGGCATACTTTTTTGTTTACCGGTCCGCGGGTTGGCAGTGGGGCGAAGCAATGGCCGATTCAGGGCCCATCTACCGAACGGCAACGACCATGTCGCTGGCAGCCATCGTCGCCAGCCAGGTGGGCAATGTCTTTGCGTGCCGCAGTAGCCGGCAAGCAGTTTGGCATACGGGGTGGATGACTAACCGTTTTCTGCTGGCAGCTATTGCCGCCGAACTTCTGCTGCTCGTGGCACTTATTTACACGCCGTGGCTGGCGTCCGCGTTTGGCTTGGCCCCGTTGCAAGCCCGCCATTGGGTGTTCTTGTCGGCGATCCCGCTGTTCATGCTCAGCATAGAAGAAGGTCGAAAATGGTTCGTGCGACGAGCATTCAAGAGCCAGACGATTGAGGTAGCTTGAGCACATTACGAACGCTTGATGCCAGCAGCGGTGCAGTTTGAACTACTTCGGTCAAACCAAGGGCATTATCGTGGTATGATCATCTCGCGGCCTTTGAAGAGCGTCGCGACAAGGTCGTCTGTCTCGATTCACCGGCGGAGTTTTGGGCCGTCGGGCAATTTTACAAGGATTTTCCGACCGTCGAGGACGAACAGGTTGTGGAACTTCTCAAGAGCTTCGCGCCGGCCGCAATGGTCGAAGCGAAATCGAATCGCGCCGAACACAATCCGTCACCGACGACCGTCTTTTGAACTGGAGTGCTATCATGACGCAAGACACATTAAGCGTGTTTGAGCACACGATCGAAATTACTCACACCTGGTTGAACGACCTGCTGGAAAGGCTCGCCTGGCGGGATCAGCAGCGAGCCTATCGGGCGCTGCGGGCCGTGCTGCACGCGTTGCGCGATCGGCTGAGCGTCAACGATGCGTCGCACTTCGCCGCTCAGCTTCCGATGCTCGTTCGAGGGTTTTACTATGAAGGGTATCACCTTGGCGACAAGCCCTCGCGCGAGCGAACGAAGGCGGAGTTCCTCGCGCATGTGAAAGGCGAGTTCGCCGATGAGAGCTTCGACATCGAGACGGTGACGCGGGCGGTGATGAATGTTCTCGCCAAGCACATCACGCCGGGGGAGGTCGACAAACTCAAGAAGTCTTTGCCCGAGGAAATCCGTTCCCTGTGGTCCTGACACCATTCTATGCCGCGCTCATTTAGGAATGAAATCATGAAGCTCGCTCTGCAAATCAGCTTCCACAACCTGGACCGCTCAGCAACGATTGAGGATCGTATTTGGGAAGAGGCAGCACAGCTCGACGAATTCTGCGATCAAATCATGAGCTGTCGCGTGGTCGTCGATGTGCCGCACCGGCACCACGAGTTCGGCAACGTGTATCAGGTGCGTCTCGATATCAAAGTGCCGGGGGAAGAGATCGCTGTGGTCCACGAACCGGCTGAACATGATCCTCATTACAAGGACGTCAACGTTGCCATTCGAGACGCGTTCGACTCGGCGGCGCGACGATTGGAAGACTACGTCCGCCGCCAACGACAAGATGTAAAACACCACGAAATCCCGCCACACGGACGGATTGTTAAGCTGCTGCCTGAGGGTGGTTACGGGTTCATCGAAACGCCAGAAGGGCGCGAGGTTTACTTCCACGCAAACAGCGTATTGGACAGCAAGTTCGACGATCTGGCGATTGGAACCGAGGTTACGTTCGCCGAAGAGTTGGGCGATAAGGGTCCTCAAGCTAGCACAGTCCGAGTTCTCGGCCGGCATCATCACCTGACATAGCGGCGTTGGGCGCAATGTGCCCTGGCCCGGAGCGCGACATCGTGCGGGCGACTACGCACAGACCAACGCGATCGCGTGATCGCTTCGCGCGCTATCCTGGACCCAGTTCAGCGCGATCTGTTGGGCAAACAGCGGCACTTTGACGATTTCGCACCGCTTGAAGTGGATTGTGTGGACTTGTGGCACCAACTTTGCTTCGGCAATGGGGCGTTCTAGTTCGAGTTGCTGGTTACACGAGAAGTTTCATAGGAGGTTGATTATGGCTACTGCAATCGCGAAGAGTGAACCCCGTAGGCTGCGGACGCTGTTTCGCCGTGGACCGTTGGAAAGCATCCGAGAGGAAATGCAAGATTTGATCTCTCGAACATTCGGCGAAGA
>JBBDNV010000168.1:0-12971 GCA_040877415.1 Pirellulales bacterium | reverse complement strand
TATCCGCGACTGGACTCGAACCAGTAACCTTCGGCTTCGGAGGCCGACGCTCTATCCAATTGAGCTACGCGGACAAAGTGCCGCCAGTATAACGGCTTACGACGGGTCGAAAAAGGCCCGCCCGAAGCTGGCCGACGCTCGCCAGTCCGCGATTCGTCGCAGCCGAGCGCTACGCGATGCGAACTGGGCGATACAAGGTCACCGCCGATCCGTCGGCCAAAAACGCGCACGCGGGCGGTGCCGATAGCGATTCGACGAACCGTTCGCCGTAAAGGCGCGTCACGTCGGCGTCGAAGCGGGATTCGCGGGCCGGCCAAAGATTCCAGGGCGGATGTTCGACACGATACTCGATCGTCCCGCGGCCCGCGCCGCCCGAGCATCCCCAGTAGTTCTCGATAATGAATTCTTCCAAACTTCCTGCGCAAGCGGGCCGACCGGCGCCGGAGATCGTCAGTTCCAGGTGATGCTGGCGGCCTGCGAACCTCCACGAGTAACGGACGCGGGCGATGGCGCGCGGGTCGCCGTTGGCCAGCTCAACGTGGTGCCGCAGCGGCACCGTAAGATAGTTTTCGCCGAACAACAAGCGTGCCGTCCAGGCAACCGCGCGGCGCGGCGCCAGCTCGCGGATGAACACGACGGCGCGGCGCCAGCCTTCCGCCGTCTTGCGCCGCACGTAGAATCGCAGGTTCACTTCGTCGAAGCTGCTATGAAAGGGAATCGAAACGCCCCACACTCGGGTCTTGAGAAACTGAAACCCCACCAGGCTCAAGAACGTCCTGCCCTGCCACATGTCCAACTCGGTTCCGGCCGGCACATACGGGCCCAGCACGGCCGGGTCGACCTCGAAATTCAAAACCGCCAGGTTGCGCCACTGGGCCGTCAGGAATCGCGAATCGGGCAGCGACATTGTGTCCATGTCCCCTGGGTTGAGTTTCTTCTGGCCAACACCGCACAACACAAACCGCAGCCGCCCCGCAGGATTCACCGCGGTTAAGATTCACGACGTCTCGCGGTTAACAACCCAAGAACCTGCTTGCATTGGCAATCGCGCATCAAGATTGCGGCGGTACCATGGTAGTGCGAATCGGCAATTCGGCCGACGACAAATGGGACAATCGACAGTGGCCATAAATGACCCCGGGCTGTTTGGCCTCGTCCAGCTCTTGATCCTGTACAGCGTGACCCTGCTGGGGCTGGTTGTGGCCGTGGTCGGCTGGGGCGGAGCCCGCGCCGGAATGATTGTCGGGGCAGTGCTCGGTCTGGCGGGCGTTGCAAGCATGGTTTACACGTTGCTTTCGCCGTGGCCACGACTGTGGTGGGCTTCGGTCGTGCCGATCTACGCCGCATGGCTGGCCATGGCCGCCTGGCGAAGCCGCGTCGGCACGGCGCGACGGCAACCATTCCGCTTCGGATTGCGCGGATTGCTCACATTCGTCCTGGTGGCCAGCGTCCTGGTTGGCGGTGCGGCCGTGCATTACCAGCAGGAGCAGTCCGAGCAGCGTATCGTCGCCCGGCTCGATCCGCGGAAAGTCTATGTTTATTCTTCGGCATTCGGCCGGATCAGTAGTGTCATACTCTATCCAGAAAACGAGCCGGATCTCCTCGCGGGCATCGCCGCGCTTGAGCATTTTCGCGAACTGCGCCGGTTGCAGGTCACGAATGAGAACATCCTGCCGGGCAGCACCACGCGGCAGATCGCGCGACTGACGTCGCTCTGTTCGCTTTCCGTGCAGAACCTGGCAGTAACCGACGCCGATTTGGAGCCGCTCGGCAAGTTGTGGCGTCTCGAGGAGCTGCAACTCGACGCCTCGCAACTCACCGACGCAGGGCTTTTGCATCTGTATCCGCTCAAGCGGCTCAAAAAGCTGTACCTTTACGGTCGCGACCCGCAAAGAATCACGCCACAGGGAATTCAGCGGCTTCACGCCGAACTGCCGAATCTGCCGCCCGACTACCCTTGACGCTAGCCCTCCCCCGACCACGGCGAGAAAAAAAGCGCCGCATCCCTTGACGCGCTGCGACAACTACTATAAAACCAAATCTAAATAACCAAATATCCCGGCCGAAGGAGCCCGCCACCCATGGCCCGACCCGCCGCCAGAGAACTGACCGAGCGCGAGCTGGAAGTGATGCAAATCTTCTGGAAGCGCGGCGAAATCACCGCCCAGCAGGCGCGCGACGAGCTGGCCCAAGCCGGCGTCGACCGGGCCTACACCACGGTGGCCACGCTGATCCGCATCTTGACGGAAAAAGGCTGCTTGAAGCAGACCATCAAGGAGCGGCCGTTCTGCTACCGCGCCGCGCGCTCGCATGAAGAAGTTTCTCGGCGGATGCTCTCGGATCTGGTCGACCGCGTTTTCCACGGCTCGCGCGAACAGTTGATTTTGCGGCTCGTGGAACACAAGAAGCTCACGGCCAAGGAGCGGGCCCGGCTCGAACAAATTCTGCGGGAGAACCGACGATGAACGCCATCGGATTGCTGTTGGTGTGGACGGCTCTGCAAGTGAGCGTGTTTTGTCTGGCGGGGATCGTGCTGTACCTGGTGGCCCGGCGGCGCAATCCGGCGACCGGCGCTTGGGCGGCCGGCGCTGCGCTCGCCATGGCCGTCGGCATTTCGGCGCTGGCGCTTTCTCCCTGGCCGCGGTGGTGGTCGATCGACTCAGCCGCCGCGACATCCGTCGCAACACCCGACACGGACGACCGAGAAGAGCCCACGGACGAGAGGCCGGACGAGCGTTTGACGCCGGGCATGCTCGCCGGTGCGATCGAGAAGCGCGTTGCCGGTGGCACACAAGATGCCATCGCCGCCGAAGGCGGGCAAGAACCGCGGCACAGTCGGCGATCATTCATCGCCGGATTGCGCAGCGGCATGAGCCGCTCAAGCGCGGCCCTGTCGACTTCGTCGTGGCAATGGCCGGCCTGGCTGGCCCTGGCCGTCGCCGTCGGATGCGCCGTGGCTTTTGCGCGTCTGCTGGTTGCCCTGGCCGCGGCGCGCCGCTACCGCGCGCAGGCCCGCCCACTTACCGATCCGTCGCTGGTCGAGACGCTCCAACAGATTCGCCGCCAAATCGGTTGCGCGCGGCGCATCGAGCTGCGCGAGGCGGCCGGGCTCGGCTCGCCGGCGACCATGGGCTGTTTGCGGCCGGTCGTCATCCTGCCGGCCGATTGGTCCACCTGGAGCGTTGACGAACTCCGGGCCGTGCTGTCGCACGAGGTGGCTCACGTCGTCCGCGGCGATTTCACCGCAGCGCTGCTGGCTCAGCTCGGCGTCGCCGTGCACTTTTACAATCCGCTCGTGCACTGGCTGGCGCGCCGGCTGCGCTTGGAACAGGAAATGGCCGCCGACGTGTGGGGCGCGCAAGTGCTCGGCAATCGGCAGCTTTATTTGACCGCCCTGGCCCAAATGGCGCTGCGCACGAGCGACCCGCCTATCGCCTGGGCCATGCGTCCGTTTCTGCCCACCCGGGGAACACTTCTGAGGAGAGTGGAAATGTTGCACCGTGAAAAGATGCTGCCCCAAGTCGCCCTGTCACACGGCCGCCGCACGGCGCTGGCCGCGGCGATGCTGGCCGTCGGTTGCTTGATCGCCGGCTTTCGTGGCCCGCAAACGAGCGGCGTGGCCACTGCGGCTCCCCCGGCGAACGCCAGCCCAAACGCCGCGGCCGAGCCGTTTAATCTCGACTACGTACCCAACGACGCGCAAGTCGTTCTTGCGATGCGCCCGGCCGACCTGATGAAGATCAAAGCCGTTGCATCGCTCAAACCAGTGCTCGAGGGCATAGGACTTTTCAAGCCTCTCGACTTGCCGCTGGAGGAAATCGAGGAATTCAAGTTTGTCGCGGCCGGCGATCTGAATGCGCCAGCCAAACAGGGGGGCGTGCTCGTGCTGCGCAGCCGGCGGCCGCACGATTGGTCCAAACTGGGAACGTACTTCACCGGCAAGGCTGAAAAGGCCATTGGCGCCGGGCAGGAGTACTACCGCGCCGTCGAACAGAAACCTGGCGGATTTCAGCTGCAATCCTATTGGCTGCCCGACGACCGCACGATCGTCATCGCACCGCCCGAGCGGATCACCGACACGTTCTCCCTGCGAGGCCCAGTGAACCAGCCGGCGTGGGCGCCCGAGTGGGAAAAGGTCGCGGTCGCTCCGGCGGCGTTGATGATCCGTGCGCCAGTTCTTCAACCGTTCGTTACCGCCGGTGGGGGCGGTCTGAACATGGCCGAACTGGCCGAGGCCGCGTTTTTCAGAGGGAGCGAGGTGGATGGCGAGTTTCAGGTAACCGGAACGCTCGATTGTCGCTCGCGGGAAGCGGCTGCGAGAATCGCCGTCAACTTGCAGGCCACGATGGATTTTTTTGCCAAGCAAGTCGGTGCCGGGCCCGGCATTCCCATCATCATGGCACAGCTCATCAAGGCCACGAAGATCGAAGCCAAAGACGCGACGGTGCGCTCGTTGACGCAGGTCAGCCCGCGCATCGCCGACGAATTCGCCAGGCAGATTGAACCCGCGCGGGCCGCGGCGCGGAGGAACGTGTCGGCCAACAAGATGAAGCAGCTCGGCATCGCCTTGCATAACTACCACGACGTGCGCAGACGTTTTCCATCCGCGGTCGTGATCGGCCCCGACGGCAAGACGCCGCACAGTTGGCGCGTCGAGTTGCTGCCGTTCTTGGAAATGAAGAAAGATCTCTATGACCGCTACAAGATGGACGAGCCCTGGGACAGCGAGCACAATCGCAAGCTGATCGCCGAAGGGGCCGACTTGTTCAGCGTACCGATGGACAAGCCAAACGGCGATTGCAGCTACTTCCTGATCACCGGCCCTGGCACGGTCTTCGATCCCGCTCAAGGGCCGTCGAGTGTCCGCAACATTGTCGACGGTACGTCGAAGACGATTGGAATGGTGGAAGCCAAGCGGTCCATCCCCTGGACCAAGCCCGAGGACATCGAATACGACCCCGACAAGCCGCTGCCGAAGCTCGGCGGGTTTTTCGAGGGAGGCTATCACGTCGGAGCTATGGATGCGTCGGTACATTTCCTGCCCGACGAAACAGACGAGGCAACCTTGCGGGCATTGTTCAGCCGCGGCGGCAGAGAGCCCGTCGCCATCCCTTAGACCGACCGATTCAAACATCCGCCGCCGAGGTTCAGATCGGCACCGTTGCTGCTCTTACTTCTCCGACGGCTTCGGCTCGGGCCGTTCGGGGAAGCAATGCTTCCACGGCGTATGGTCCTTAGACCATTCGCCCTTGGCGTCGTGCTCGAGCTCGACGTATTTCTTCGCCAGCTCCATCACCGCGTCGTCGCTTTTGTCGACTTGCAGGTCGAGCCAGGTGCCTTCAAAATCCGGCTTGTCGACCACGATGGCCGCCGCGAGCCGCCCGCGCCGATCGCCGCCGGCGCAGTCGCCGGCCACGAGCGCCGCCATCAAGCGGTCGGCCAGCGAGCCTTCGGTCTTTTCATAGGCAGCCGCCATGGCCGTGATGACCTCGCTTCCGGTGAGCGTATTGCCCTGACAGGCGTAAAACCGGCCGCTCATCGAGCCCCACCAGCGGCTGCGCTGTTTGGCAGCGGTCGGATTTTGCTGCGCGGTGCGGCCATTGCGATCGATGACGGCCAACTGCCGCGTGCCGGCCCGCTGGTCGTCGCGCGTCAATTCGAACAGAATTTCGCCCGGCGGCTTGCCGGTTTCGAGCATTTCTAGAGCCTTGGGCCCGAACTTGGGGTTGTGATCGTGCTGGGTGCAGAACGCTCCCACTCCGCCCTCGACGTACGGCACCACTTTTCCGACGGCCGGATATTTGCTGGCCACCGCCGCCCCGCAAATGCCCGTCTCGGGATCGACGGCCACGATCGAAAACGTCGCGCTGACGCCGTAATCGGACGCAAGCACCGCGGGCGCCGCGGGCGTTGGGACCGCGTTCTTTAAGTTTCCCGAGTTGCCGCAACCGGCGAGCAATCCAGCGATCAATAGTACGCAAGTAAACGCGAACGGATTCGACGTTGCCATCATTTCATCCTTTCGGACCGCGTGCTCTTATCGGTGTCGGAATTCGGCGGGCGTGCGCGGCGGACACTCCAAACCGGCCCGCCCGTCTGCTAAGGTAATGAATTGGAGAGTCGCCAGGTAGCTGTCCCCAACAGGAATAACGAGCATGCGTCGTTCGATCCCCATGGCATCCCTGTTGCTGAGTTTGTTCACCTCGATCGCCATTGTCGGCGCGGCCGAGCCAGTGGGCCAACTCCCGCGCGGCATCGACGGCCAGCCGCTGAATCTCGATTTCGAAAAAGGAACCCTTTTGCACTGGATGGCCAGCGGCGATGCGTTTGCCGGGCAGCCGGTGCGCGGCGACACGGTGACGGCCCGCGGCCGGGGCATGAACAGCCGGCACGCCGGCCAGTTCTGGGTCGGCGGGTTCGAAATGGCGCTTAGCGACGCTCCGCAGGGGATGCTCACCTCGGCGCCCTTTAAGGTCACCCTGCCCTACGCCAGCTTTCGCGTTGCCGGCGGATCGAGCCGTGAGACGCGCGTCGAGCTGGTGCGCCGCGATACGAACAAGGTGATTTTCGCATGCTCGGGCGACAACACTGAAACGCTCAAGCCAATCGCCATCGATCTGCGCCCCCACATCGGCCGGGAAATCTTCATCCGCCTGGTCGATGCCTCGAGCGGCGACTGGGGACACGTCAATTTCGACGACTTCCGCGTCCACGCCAAGAAGCCCGATTTCCCGCAATCGCCCGGCGAGCCGCCTGCCGACGAGTATACGTTTGCGGGTCTGTCGGCTGAAAAGGCCGCCGGTGCGATGGTCGTGCCCGAGGGATTCAAAGTCACGCTCGCCGCCGGCGAGCCCGACGTCATGCAGCCGATTGCCATGGCGATCGACGATCGGGGCCGGCTGTGGATTGCCGAAGCCTACACCTATCCAATCCGCGCGCCGGAGGGAAAAGGCAAAGATCGCATTCTGATTTTTGAAGACGCCGACGGCGACGGCCGGCTGGAAAAGCGGAAAGTTTTTGTCGAGAACCTGAACCTGGTGAGCGGCCTGGAAGTCGGCTTCGGCGGCGTGTGGATCGGCGCGGCGCCGTACCTGCTGTTCGTGCCGGACCGCGATCACGACGACGTGCCGGACGGCGAGCCCGAGGTCCTGTTGGACGGCTGGGGCTATCACGACACGCACGAAACGCTCAACGCGCTGACCTGGGGACCCGATGGCTGGCTGTACGGCTGCCACGGCGTGTTTACGCATTCGCGCGTCGGCAAGCCCGGCACGCCCGACGCTCGGCGCGTGCCGATCAACGCCGGCATTTGGCGCTATCATCCCACGCGTCATGAGTTCGAAGTCTTTGCCCACGGGACCAGCAACCCCTGGGGAGTCGACTTCAACGATCTGGGCCAGGCGTTTTGCACGGCCTGCGTCATTCCTCACCTGTTTCACGTCATTCAAGGCGGCCGCTACCAGCGGCAAGCCGGTGCGCACTTCAACCGTTACACCTACGACGACATCCAGACGATCGCCCGTCACCGTCATTGGATCGGCGACACGCCCCATTCGGGCAACAACCGCTCCGACGCGGCCGGTGGCGGACACGCGCATGCCGGAGCGATGATCTATCTGGGCGGAAGCTGGCCGGAAAAGTATCGCAACCAAATCTTCATGAACAACATTCACGGCCAACGGCTCAACGAAGATCTGCTTTCCCCCAAGGGCTCGGGTTACGAGGGGAATCGGGCGCCCGATTTCTGCCTGGCCCGCGACAACTGGTCGCAGATCATCAACCTGCAATATGGCCCCGACGGTCAGATGTGGATGATCGATTGGTACGACGCCAACGCCTGCCACCATCGCGACCCCAATGGCCACGACCGCACAAACGGCCGCATCTTCAAGGTGTCGTACCAGAACGCCAAACCCGCGCCGGTCGATTTGCAAAAACTTTCCGACGACGACCTGGCCGCGCTCGAGTTAAACCCCAACGACTGGTACGTGCGGCACGCCCGGCGGATTTTGCAGGAGCGCGGGCCCAACCCGGCGATTCACAAAAAACTGTCCGACATCGCGCTTGAGCATCCTTACGAAACGCGCCGCGTGCGCGCGATGTGGGCATTGCACGCATCCGGCGGTTTTGACGAAAAGTTCGCCTTGGCGTGTCTGCGAAACGAATATCCGCACGTCCGCGCTTGGGCCATTCAGCTGCTCACCGACGATCCGGCGCAGGCGCTTTCACCTGCCGCGCTCGATCAATTGGCTCGCCTGGCCGAGAAAGATGATTCGCCGGTCGTGCGGCTGTACATCAGCTCGGCTCTCCAGAAGTTGCCCCTCGACCAGCGCTGGGCGATCCTGCCGGGATTGCTCGCGCACTCGGAGGACGCGGCCGATCACAACCTGCCGCTGATGTACTGGTACGCCGCCGAGCCATTGGCCGAAGCCGACGCGGCCCGCGCGCTGCGATTGGCCGCCGACGGAAGAATTCCCCTCGTGTTTTCGTACATGACCCGCCGCGTCGCCAACATCGCCACGCCCGAGGCGCTCGACGTCGTGGTGGCCGAATTGGGCAGAACCGGCGATGCCGATACGCAATTTCGCCTGCTGTCGGCCACGAGCGAAGGGCTCACGGGCCGCCGCCGGGTTACGATGCCCAAGCGCTGGGCCGACTACTCCCAGTCGCTGGTCAACAGCCCGCGCCCGGAAGTGAACTCCCTGGCCACGGCGCTGGCCTTGAAGTTTGGCGATCCGCAGGCGCTGGCGAAACTGCGTGGCGTGCTGGTCGACAGCCAAGAGCAGATCGCCCAGCGGAAGCAGGCCCTCGACGCCCTGTTGGGAGTGCGCGATCCGGGGCTGGCCGCCACGCTGCAAAAGCTCATCGACGAACCACCGTTGCGCGGCGCCGCGCTGCGCGGGCTGGCGGCATACGACGATGGCGGGACGCCGTCGGCAATTCTGGCCGCGTACCCGAGCTTCAACCTGGAGGAAAAGCGCGACGCGCTGAACACGCTGGCCGCGCGCGTACCGTATGCCACGGCCCTGTTGGCCGCGGTGGGCGAGAAAAAAGTGCCTGCCACCGATCTGGCGGCCGATCTGATCCGCCAGCTTCGCAATCACAAGAACGACGACCTCGACGACCGCATCACGAAAGTCTGGGGCACGGCCCGCGAATCGACCGCCGAAAAGGCCCAACTGATCGCCCAGTACACGAGGCTGGTCAAGCAAAAGGATCCGCCCGCCGACGCTTCGCTGGGCCGGGCCGTGTTCGTCAAGACGTGCCAGCAATGCCACACGCTGTTCGGCACCGGCGGCAAAATCGGCCCCGAGCTGACCGGCTCGAACCGGGCCAATCTCGATTACCTGCTTTCCAACATGCTCGATCCCAGCGCCGTGATGGCCAAGGAATATCAGCCCAGCGTGATCGTCACCTCCGACGGCCGCGTGATCACCGGCATCGTTAAATCGCCGGACGCCGACGCGCTAACGGTGCAAACGGCCAACGAGCTGGTCGTGCTGCCGCGCGGCGAAATCGACCAGGTTCAGCAAAGCGACCAGTCGATGATGCCCGACGACCTGCTCAAACAGCATTCGCCGGCCGAAGTGCGTTCGCTCGTGGCGTATCTCGCCGGTAGCGGCCAGGTGCCGACGGCGGCCACGGCCGACAACGTGAAGACTTTTTTCAACGGCGCCGACCTTTCCGGCTGGCAGGGCAACATGTCGCTGTGGAGCGTCGAAGACAGCCAGATCGTCGGCCGCACGTCGGGGCTCAAGCAAAACGAATTCCTGAAAAACGATCTCGCGTTCGGCGATTTCCGCCTCCGCTGCCGGGTGCAACTGGTGGACAACCTGGGCAACAGCGGCATCCAATTCCGCAGCGAAGCCATCGGCGACGGATTGGTGAAAGGCTATCAAGCCGACATTGGCGCCGGCTGGTGGGGCAAGCTCTACGAGGAGCACGGACGGGCATTGTTGTGGCCCGCTAGCGGCGAAGCCCACGTCAAGCCCGGCTGGAACACTTACGAAGTCCTGGCCACAGGCGACAAGATCCAGACCCGGATCAACGGCCAACTGTGCGTCGACCTGGTCGATCCGGCCGGCGCCAAGCGCGGCATCATCGCCCTGCAGCTTCACTCCGGCGGCCCCACCGAAGTGCGCTATAAGGATTTTGAGATCGAGCTCGATCCGAAGCCCGAGCAAACGAAGAAGTAGCCTTCGCGATCGATGAACCAGGGGGGCGAAAGAGGAACGTCGTGTCCCATGCCGCCCTATTGCTTGCCGAGGCCGAAGCCTTTCGCCGCGCGGGCCAACTGAGCCGTGCCGAGCAGACCTATCGGCGGGCGATTCAGGCCGATTCGGCAAATGCCGCGGCCTACAATCTCCTCGGGCTGGTGCTGGCGTCGCAGGGCAAGCTCGACGAGGCGATCGGCTGTTTTCAAACGGCCGTCCAGCGAAACGCCGACTACGCCCAGGCCCACAATAATCTCGGCGTCGCCCTGGATCAGCAGGGCAAGTTGGACGCAGCAGCAGCCGCGTTCCGGCAAGCCGTACAGGTCAGGCCGGATTATGCCGAGGCGCACAACAACCTCGGCGTGGCCATGGAAAAGCAAGGCCGGTTGGACGAAGCGGTGGCCTGTTGCAGTCGGGCCGCCGAACTGAAGCCCGACTACGTCGAGGCGTATAACAGTCTCGGCGTGGCCTTCGAGCGTCAAGACAAGCTCGACGAGGCGGAGGCCTGTTTCCGCCGCGCCGTCGAACTGCGGCCCGACTTCGCCGAAGCCCACAGCAATCTGGGGGGCGTACTCGACCGGCAGGACAAGCTCGAGCCGGCCGCGGCGGCGCTGCGACGAGCGCTTGAGTTAAAACCCGATTCCCCCGAAGCGCACGTGAATCTCGGGCTGGTTTTGGAAAGGCTCGGCCGATTGGACGAGGCGCTGGCCGTGTTGCAACGAGCCGTGGCTCTCGAGCCCAAGGTCGCCGAGGTGCACATGAACCTGGGCCTGGTTTTGGAGCGGCAGGGCAACGTCGAGGAGGCCATGGCCTCGTTCCGGCGCGCGCTCGTGCAGCCCGACTGCGCCCAAGCGCATCTCAATTACGCACTGGCGCTTTTGCGCTCGGGCAACTTCGACGAGGGCTGGCGCGAATACGAATGGCGCGCGGGTTGCGAGGGCGTCGGCCAGAAGATCCTTCCGGGGCGGCGCTGGCAGGGAGATCCGATCGAAGGGCGGACGATCCTCGTTTGCGAAGAACAAGGGGCCGGAGACACGTTGCAATTCGTCCGCTATGCCGAGCTGCTCAAGCGGCAAGGCGCGACGGTGGTCGTGCAATGCCGCCCACAACTAATTGGCCTGCTGGAGAGCTGCCGCGGCGTCGATCGGGTGACGTCCACGGGCGGGCCGCTGCCACCGTACGACGTCTTTGTGTCGCTGCCGAGCCTGCCGGGCATTCTGGGCACGTCGCTCGTAAACATTCCGGCCAACGTCCCCTACCTGTTTGCCGATGCGGCGCTTGTCGGCGAGTGGAAAGACGAATTGACCGGCAAGGATTTCAAAGTCGGGATTGCGTGGCAAGGCGACCCGAACCACAGGGCCAATCGCTATCGCTCGTTCCCGCTGGAAAAACTCGCCCCGCTGGCCGGCCTGCCGGGCGTGGGGCTGTTCAGCTTGCAATTCGGCGCCGGCCGCGAGCAGTTGGCCGATTTGCCGCCGGCGTGCCCGATCACCGACTTGGGCGATCGGCTCGGCGATTTTCACAACACGGCCGCCATCATGCGCAACCTCGACCTGGTGATCACCTGCGACTCGGCGCCGGCCCATCTGGCGGGCGCCGTGGGAGTGCCGGTTTGGGTCGCGCTGGCATTTGTTCCCGACTGGCGCTGGTTGCTCGCGCGAACCGACAGCCCCTGGTATCCGACGATGCGGCTCTATCGGCAAAGCCGGCCCGGCGATTGGGAGGAGGTGTTCCGCCGCATCGCCATCGATTTGGCCGCGATCGCGCGGCAACGAGGCTAATCACCATGATGACTCTGTCGCGGCGACTTTCCCGCTGTTGAGGGCCCGATGAAACCGACCAAGCGCGTGATCTCGTTTGCCGCGTTGTGGATCGCGGCCAGCGCCCTTTTCGCCGCCGAGCCGCCCGCGGAGCTGGCTCGTTGGCTCGCTCCCCAGGAGTGGGAAAAAAACACCGACGGGCCGATTCTGTCGCTCGGTGCCCCGGGCGCGTTCGACGACATGCACATCTTCGCCCCGGCGGTCGCCGAAGAAAACGGGCGATTTCAGCTATGGTACTGCGGCTCGCGCGGCACGCGCTACACGCGCGTCTTTCGACTCGGACTGGCCACCGGCACCGATGGCAAAACTTTTGAAAAATACGCGCACAATCCGGTCTTCGAATTCGGCGACGGCGAGCACTCCGTCCTCACGCCGGGTCTGTTGCACCGCGGCGACGGCACCATTTTGCGCGAAGACGGCAAGCTGCGGATGTGGTTCAGCTCGACCGTGTTCGGCAAAACCGGCCTGCACACGCTGCACGAATCGACCAGCGCCGACGGCATCCATTGGGCCAAACCCTCGGGCGTGCTGTTGGAACACGTTTATTGCCCGACGGTGCTGAAAAACGATAGGGGTTACCAGCTCTGGTTTGTCGACGTCAGCAAGCGTCCCTGGGTCATTCGCTATGCCACGAGCACGGACGGGCGCCAGTGGACTGTGCGCGAAAAGCCCGTCTTGCAACTGAGCCAGCCGTGGGAAGCGGAGATCGTGGTCTACCCTTGCGTGCTCTGGCTCGACGGCGTCTACCTGATGTGGTACGGCAGCTACAACCATGCCGTGCGGCGGCAGACGACGGCCATCGGTTTTGCCGCCAGCAGTGACGGGATTCATTGGCACAAGCATCCGCAAAACCCGGTGCTGCGGCCCGATCCCAAGCGTCCGTGGGAATCGAACTACGTCACCAGCGGCTGCGTGATGCGTCTGGCCGACGGGAGCT
>JBBDNV010000167.1:0-61655 GCA_040877415.1 Pirellulales bacterium | reverse complement strand
GCGGCGCCCAACACCCCCGCGGGCCCCGCGGCCACCGCCCGGGCGCGGGCCGCGCGCTGCATCTCGCCGCCCGATAGTTCGCGCGGACGATGCTTCAACCGGTGCGACAGCCCGACCAGCTCCAGCAGGTGCGCGGCTCGCTTGACGTGCGTCTTGCGATTGCGGAGATAGCTGAAAACTCCCTCGGCGATCAACAGCGGCGAGAGCACGTTTTCCAAGGCCGTCAATTCCGGCAGCAGGTGATAAAACTGAAAAATCATGCCGAACTGCTTGTTGCGCAGCGCGTCGAGCTGGCGCATCGGCAAATGGTCGATGCGCCGCCCCCGGAAGCAGACTTCGCCCTCGTCCGGCGCATCGAGCAAACCGAGCAGGTGCAGCAAGGTGCTTTTGCCCGAGCCGCTTTGGCCGACGATCGAAAGGAATTCGCCGCGGCGCACCTCCATGTCGACGCCGCGCAGGACCGGAATCTCGACGCGTCCCTTGTGATAGCGCTTCCACAGGCCCACGGCCGCCAGTTGCACCGGCTCGCTCGTCGCAAGGGCGCTGGCGTCCGGCAACTCGGCCAGGTGTGGCCCCGGCGCGTCGGCGCGCCGGCGGGGTTGAATCAAGGGGCGGGAATCAGTCATTGCGAAGTGCCTCCACGGGATGCAAACGGGCCGCTCGGCGGGCCGGCACGATGCTGGCCACCACGGCGATCGACATCGCGCCCAGCACGATCCAGCCGACCGTAAACGGCTCGACAATCGTCGGAATTTCCTGAAAGTAGTAAATCGTCGGATCGAATACGTCGTGGCCGGTAATGCGCGCCAGCGCGTCGGCGATGTGATTGATGTTGGCCACGAACACCAGCCCGATCACCAGGCCCGCGCCTGAGCCGACGACGCCCAGCGACAATCCGTAAGCCAGAAAGATGCCCAGGATGCCGCGGCTGGGGGCGCCGAGCGCCTTGAGGACGCCGATGTCGCGCGTCTTCTCCGCCACGATCATGCAGAAGATCGCCAGGATGCCGAACCCGGCCACGGCGATGATCAGGAACAACAGCACGTTGAGGATGGCCGTTTGCATCGAAACGGCGGCCAACAGCGGCCCCTGCTTGTCGCGCCACGTTTCGACTCCGTAGTAGCCGGCCGGAAACTCCTTGCGCAGCAAGTCGCGAACCAGCGGGCCGTCGGCCTCGTCGCCGAGCTTGATCTGGATCGCCGTCACGTATCCGACGCCGCTTTGCGGGTGAATCATGCCCCGCATCCTCTGCAGCGCTTCGATCGGCACGAAGATGAAATTCGCGTCGTACTCGCTCATCTTGCTCTCGTAGAAGTCGACGATCGTAAACGTGTCGCTGGCCGCCTTGGGCGGAGTGCCGGCGGTGGGCACCGTGATCTTCACGTCGTCGCCGGGAACCACCAGAAATCGATCGCCGAGGGAATCCGCGACCCGCGCCAGCCCAACGCCCATCACGATGCCGGTGTGCGCGTCGCGAGCCGGGTCGAATTCGGCCTGCGGCGATCGTTTCAAAAACGGATTGACCGCCGGCGCATGATCGCCGGCATCGGGCAGGTTCCTCTCGTCGACACTTCGCCGCACGCGCCGATACCTCCAGCCATCGTGAAGGAGCGACTCGGGAGGCACATCGGGCTTTTCGGCAACGGGCGAGGGCGCGGCCGACGGCATGGTCGTTTGCGCCGGTTTTTCCCTTGCCAGTTGCGCCGTGCGGCGGCGGTGCGGCCAGCCGGCGCCGCGCAACGACTCGGCCCCGGCGGCCTCGGCCGAATCCACTTCGTCGCTCGTGCCGTAACCTCCGTCGCGCAGTTGAAAACTCAGCTCTTTGCGGTTGGCAGGATGCTTCAGGTAGCGCGTAAAATCGCTCACCTGCCCGTAGGTTTTCTGATCGACCCCGATAAAGCTGACGTGCAGCGTGTGCCGGTGGCCGCCGACGTCGAAGGCCAACTGGCCGGGGATGGCCACCGTCGGCGTCATGCCGGCGATGTATTGGCCGGCAATTTGTCGAATCCGATCCATGTGCGCTTCGGCGTCATAAAAGCCCTCGAGGTTTCGGCTCTCGAACACCACGTCGGCCAGGATGCCGTGAATGCGGCTTTGCATTTCGCGCTGGAAACCCTCCATCACGCTGTTGACCACGATCATCGTGGCCACCCCCAACGTGACGCTGACGACCGAGGCCAACGCGATGTATCGCGTTCGCAAATACCGCAGGCACAGCAGCAGCTTGTACATGGCAGAACTTTCGGCTCGTATGGCCATTCATCCTGACGACAACGACGCAATCCCCCGGCAAAGCCGGGGGCTAATTCTTCCGGTCCAAAGCCCCCGGCTTCGCCGGGGGGCTCTGCATCTTATTCATGGCCGAGCGCCTCCACGGGATGCAGTCGCGCGGCTCGCCGGGCGGGCAAAATGCTGGCCACCACGGCGATCAACATCGCTCCCGCCACGATCCAAACCACGGTCAACGGTTCGACGACGGCGGGAATTTCCTGGAAGTAGTAGACGGTCGGGTCGAATACCTGCTGGCCGGTCAAAAGCGCCAGGCATTCGGCAATTTCATTGATGTTGACCACGAACACCAGTCCGATCACAAGTCCGGCTCCGGAGCCGACGATTCCCAAACAAAGCCCGTAGGCCAGAAAGATGCCCAGGATGCCGCGGCTGGGAGCGCCGAGCGACTTGAGAATGCCGATGTCCTTGGTCTTTTCCACGACGATCATGTAGAAGATCGCCAAAATGCCGAAACCGGCCACGGCGATGATCATGAACAGCAGCACGTTGAGGATCGTCGTTTCCAGGTTCACGGCGGCCAAGAGCGGCCCCTGCTTGTCGCGCCACGTTTCGATGCCGTACATCTCGGAAGGGAATTCCGCCCGCAGCAGATCGCGCACCTTCCCGCCGTCGGCCTCGTCGTGGAGCTTGATCTGGATCGACGTGACGCGGCCGACGCCGGATTGGGGGTCGATCATCTCGCGCATCCTTTGCAGCGTTTCAATCGGCACGAAAATGGAGTTGGCGTCGTACTCGCTCAACTTGCTTTCGTAAAAGTCGACGATCGTGAAGGTTTCGCGCGCGGCCCGCGGCGGAGTCCCGGCGGTGGGCACGATCAGCTTCACGTCGTCGCCCGGAAGCAGAAAGAACTGGTCGCTGCCGTCGTGCAGCCGGTAGCTGGCCAGCGCGATGCCCATGACGACTCCGGTGTGGGTGTCGGTAAACGGATCGAACTCGGCCCCCGCCGCGTCGAGCTCATCCGCGGCGGCCGCGTCGTCGAGCTCTTCGCCGCGCGTGTAGATCCAGCCTTCGTACTCGAATTCCGCCGGCGGCGGTCCGGCTGGCGCCGGTTCATCGGTCGCGCTCGTCTGGGGCGGCGCGGCCATGTCTTTTTGAAACTGCGCCCACATCCGCCGGTAGGGCCACCCCGCGATTTCCATCCGCCGGCGCGCAAGCGCGTCGGCGCCGCCTTCGTGATCGGTCGTATCGTAACCACCGTCGCGCAGCTCGAACTTCGGCGCTTTGCGGTTTTGAGGATGTTGCAGGTAGCGGTTGAAGGCGCTCACCCGGCCGTGCGTCCCCGGGTCGATGCCGATGAACGTGACTTGCCGCTGGTGCCAATTGCCCTGCACCTCGAAGGCCAACAGCGCCGGAACCGCGACCGTCGGCGTCATGGCCGCGATGTATCGCCCGGCCACCCGGCGAATCCGCTTCATGTGCGCCCTAGCGTCGGGGAAACCCTCGGCTCCGCGGCTCTCCACCGCGACGTCCGATAGCACGCCGTGAATGCGGCCCTGCATTTCGCGGGCAAAACCCTCCATGACGCTGTTGACCACGATCATCGTCGCCACGCCCAAGGTGACGCTAATGATGCTGGCCAGCGCGATGTACCGCGTCCGCAGGTAGCGCCAGCAGAGCAGAAGCTTGTACATGGCCAATCCTTTGGCAATCGAACGCGTACGTCCTTGATAGTTCCGTCGGTCCGTTCGCCCCATCACGGGCGGTTTTCTTCGGGTCGAAACAACGGGAACAAAATCACTTCGCGAATGCTCTGGCTGCCGGTCAACAGCATCACCAGCCGGTCGATGCCGACGCCCAATCCACCGGCCGGCGGCATCCCGTGCCGCAGGGCGCGGATAAATTCGTGATCCATTTTGGCCATCGAGTCTTCTTCCCGCAGCCCGGCCAATTGCGTGCGGAACAGTTGCTCCTGCAAATCCGGATCGTTCAGCTCCGTGTAGGCGTTGGCCACTTCCATCCCTTCGACGAACAGCTCGAACCGTTCGGCGATGGCCGGATTCGTCGCCTTGCGCTTCGTCAGCGGGCAGATGCTGGCCGGATAGTCCAGCACGAACACGGGGCCCGCCAGCTTGTGCTCGACGCGCGCTTCGAACAACTCGTTCTTGATCACGTCGGGATGCTTGCCGGCGGTCTCCAGTCCCGCCTGGTCGGCCGACTTCCTGATCGCCGCCGGGTCGTCGGCCCCAACGCCCGTGTGCTCGGCGAACAACTCGTCGTACGTGCGCCGGGCAAAGGGGGGCGTAAAGTCGATCGCGTGCTCGCCGTCGCCCCAGGGAATCTTGTGGCTCCCGCCCACCGCGGCGATCGCATCCTGGATGATCCGCTCCGTCAGGTCCATCATCGTCCGGTAGTCGCCGTAGGCCTGATACGCTTCGAGCATCGTGAATTCGGGATTGTGCCGCTGGCTGATCCCTTCGTTGCGATAGACGCGCCCCATCTCGTAGACGCGCTCCATCCCTCCCACCAGCAGCCGCTTCAGGTGCAATTCCAGCGCGATCCGCATGAAGAGCGGCAGATCGAGCGCGTTGTGGTGCGTCTTGAACGGCCGGGCCGCCGCTCCGCCGGCGATTGTGTGCAACGTGGGACCTTCGACTTCCAGGTATCCCTCGGCCGCCATCGTGCCGCGAATCGAAGTGACGATCTTCGTGCGCTTGACGAATCGCGGCAGCACGCCTTCGGTGTAGGCCAGGTCGAGATAACGCATCCGCTGGCGCAGCTCGGGATCGACCAGCCCGTGGTGCTTTTCGGGCGGCGGCTCGATCGACTTGGTCAGGAAGTGCAGCTTCTCGGCAAAGATCGTCAGCTCGCCGGTTTTCGTGCGCTTCAGCTCGCCGTCGACGCCCACCAGATCGCCCAGGTCGAAACACTCGGCCAGCGCCCAATGCTCCTCGCCCACCTGTGCGCGGCCGATCATGACCTGGATTTGCCCGGTCCAGTCGCGAATGTCGAGAAAAATGAGCTTCCCCTTCTTGCGCGCCAGCACGATGCGCCCGGCGGCGCGAACCGTCGGACCATGCATCGCCGGATCGCGTTTCTCAGGGTCGGGCGGCGCCGGCTCGACGGTGATTTCCGCCTCCCGAGCCCGGACGTCGCCGATCGGCATGTGGCCGTCGAAGCGGGATCCCCAGGGATTGATCCCCAGCTCCTGGATCTTGCGCAGTTTTTCGCGCCTTGAAGCCTCGTGGATGCCGGGGGAATCCGGGGTATCGGTCATGGCGCGCGCTCGGCCGGGAGCGTGGAACGGTCGACTGGGGGCATAGGTCGTCTTGCAAATCGCCGAAAGAATCGCAACATTCTAGAGCAACTAGGGTTGCGGTCAATGTCAGCTCGTCGGGAATGGCCGTGTTGTACCCGGTGCACGACCCCGAAGGCTTGCGCGAAGCCAACACGCTGGACCCCGGACGGCAACCGCACCCGCCTCTTCTCCTGGCCGCCTCGCTGAGCCCCAGCGGCCGCTGGCGGCTTAGCGGCGCGGCGCGCGTGCCCCGTACGCTTCGCACCGCTCCTTGACGCCGCCGATCAGCCGCTCGGCGTTCTCGTAATACACCTTGCCCAGCACGTCGTCGGGCAAACCCACGCCGTAGATCTGCCAAAACCCTTGCGGCGGAAACGGGTTCTCGGAGTAGGGAAAATACTCGTCGTACGTCTCGAGAAATCGCCAGTGGTATTGGAGCCGCTCGGCCACGCGCGGACCGTCGGTGGCGAACAGGATGCGATCGGCGTACTTCACGAAAAACTTGCGCGCCGTGTACGGCTGGCGGCCGAGCTCGGCAATCCGCGCGGCGATGTCGACGTACAGGTTCGGATACTTGTCGAGCCAGCGGCCGACGCTGCCCAGATCTTCGGCGCTCGAAGCGACGTGCGCCCCGATAAACGTCGTTTGCCCGTGCCGCTCGACGACGTTGAGAAACTGCTCGATCAACTCTTCATACTTCGGAAAGGCCGGACCGTAAAAGCTCCAGTCGGGATGGCGCTTCAGTTCTTCCCACCTTTCGTTGGTTGCGTCGATCGGCAGGAAGAACGCCTTGGGATCGGCCGTATGAATTAGCACCGGCAAGCCGAGCTCGCCGCATGCCCTCCAGATCGGATCCCAGCGCGGATCGTCGACCCGGATCAGCGAACCGTCGGGATTGCGATACACGAGCCCCAGGTCCTTGAACACCTTCAGCCCGCTGGCCCCCTTGCCTTTGACTTCGGCCAAGGCGTCGGCCATGCGCCGCGCGAAGTCCGGTCGCTGGCAATCCCACGTGGCCGGGTCGTCGACTTTGCCTTGGCCCCGCCAGTCGATGTTGGCAAAGATGACGAAACGCTCGCGGTACTTCGTCCAGAGAAATTTGCGGTGCTCGTCAAACGGCTCGCCCAGCCCGCCGTCCAGACTGACGCACACGGCGATATTCTGCGCGTCCATCAGTTTGACGAATTCGTCGAGCCGCTCGGGCGAATGCCCCAGCCGAAACCTGGGATGCACGTGCACGTCGACGACGGGGAATTTGGCCCGCTCAAGCGGGTGGGCCTCGACTTCGAGCATCGCCTTGGGCCGGAACGCGTCGAGCGGCAGCGCCGCGCCGCCGGTCTGGGCCCCGGCCTTGCCGGAGGCAGCGTCGGGGGCGCGGATTTGGGCATCCGCGGCGCCGCAAAGTGTCCACAGGCTGGCCGCCCCCAACAGCAACCATCCGCGAAATCTCGTCATAACGCTGCGTCCCCACGGAACTAAGATTCTCAACAGCGTGGCCGCTTAATACTATAACTCATAGGGCCGATGCCGTTTTTCGGCTGCCACGCGTGGCTTGTCCACCCGTGCTGCCCGCACAGGCCCACCGGATTGAAAGGCACGGGCGGACGAGCCACCCGCGCCACATTTGTCTCTCGGACACCCCATTCTGCCCGGCCATGGACTTCGATCACACCGAGCAACAAACGGCCGACGAACAGCGGCGGGCCCAGGCGTTGAGCCTCAAGCCCGCGCGGCCGCCCGCGCAGATCCCCGGTTACGAGCCGCGCAAATTCCTGGGCGCCGGGGCCTATGGCGAAGTCTGGGTCGCGCGGGACCGCAACACGGGCCGCCAGGTGGCCATCAAATTCTACGCCCATCAGGGCGGCCTCGACTGGTCGATCCTTTCGCGGGAAGTGGAAAAGCTGGCGTTCCTTTCGGCGGATCGCTACGTCGTGCAATTGCTGGCCGTCGAATGGGAAGCCCAGCCGCCCTACTACGTCATGGAATACGTCGAGCAAGGGTCGCTCGAAGATCTTCTGGCGCGCGAAGGCAAGCTGCCGGTGCGCGAAGCGGTGGCCCTGTTTCGCGACGTGGCCGTGGGCCTTTTGCACGCGCACGGCAAGGGCATCCTGCACTGCGACCTGAAGCCGGCCAACGTTCTGGTGGACCAGGACGGACGTCCGCGCCTGGCCGATTTTGGACAATCGCGCCTGTCGCACGAACAGACGCCGGCCCTGGGCACGCTGTTTTACATGGCGCCGGAACAGGCCGATCTCGAAGCCGTGCCCGACGTGCGGTGGGACGTCTACGCGCTGGGTGCCCTGCTCTATTGCATGTTGACCGCAGCGCCCCCGCACCGCAACGAAGCGGCAACCGGCAGCCTCGAACAGGCCACCGATCTGGAAGACCGCCTGGCGCGCTACCGCAAACTGATCGAAACGTCTCCGCCGCCGGCCGAACATCGCCAGACCCCGGGCGTCGATCGTGAGTTGGCCGACATCGTCGACGGCTGCCTGGCGGCCGATCGACTTCGCCGCTATGCCAACGTGCAGGAAGTACTCGACGCGCTCGCCGAGCGCGACAAGCGCCGGGCGCGCCGACCGTTGGTGGCGCTGGGATTCATCGGGCCCGCCCTGCTGTTGACCGTCATGCTCATTTTCGCCTGGAGCTGGTTTTCGACCGTGATGGACGAGTCGGACGAGGCGCTGCGACTGCGGGTGCTGAAGAGCAATAACTTTGCCGCCAAGTACGTGGCGGCCAGCGTCACCAACACGTTTGAAGAATATACAAGCGCGGTCGAGGAAGTGGCCGCCAGCTATCGCTTTCAAACCCTGCTCGCTACCACGCTTTCGGACCTCGAGCTGGCCGAGCTGCGGCGCCTTTTGAACGATCCGAATCTCTCGGGCGACGAGCGCGAAAAAGTGCGCGAGCGATTCCGGGCTAGCCCGGCCCGGCAGCCGCTGCAACAGCGCTTGAACGAATTGCTCGGCGACACGGACCAGGTCCAGGTCGAAAGCTGGTTCGTCAACGCCCCCAGCGGAATCCAGCTTGCCCGGGCGCCGGAAGAAAAGACGGTGGGCGTCAACTACGGCTGGCGCACCTACTTTCACGGCGGTGTCGAAGACCATGCCGAGGACTGGCACCCAGGCCCGGACGACCACATCGCCAAGACCAACCTGTCGACCGTCTACTATAGCCACGTGACCGACCGTTGGACCGTGACCATCTCCACGCCCGTTTTCATCGACGTCGAGGATCAGCCCGGCGGCCCCAACGGCGCCAAAAGCGAAAAGCGATTTCTGGGCGTGCTGGGCGTATCGGCCAACGTCGATCGATTTCTCGACATTCTCGAGGCCCGGCCCGAGCAGTTCGCCGTGCTGGTCGACTGGCGCAACGGACCGAACAAAGGCCTGATCCTGCAGCACCCGCTGTTCGAAAAAATGCGCAAGCGCGATCGGGAAGTGCCCAAGCGCTTTCAGTCGTACCGCATCAAGGAACGGGAGCTGCCCGAGTTTTCGGCCGCCAGCGTGCGCGAGAACTACGTCGACCCTCTCGCGCGCGATCCCGAAGGCAAGGCCTACGACACGCATTGGCTGGCCGAAGCGGCCAGCGTGACCCTGCGCGACGGCGATACCGGTTTCGTGGTCATCGTGCAGGAATCGTACGACGGCGCGATCGGCGGCACGCTGCGGCGGCTCAAAGACCGCCTGTTTTCCACCAGCCTCGTGGCCGGCGTTTCGATCGTGCTGGCGACCACCGCCTTGTGGGCCCTGGTCGTCCGCTCGCTCGGCAGGCGCACGCGCGGTCCCACGAAGGCGGGCCCGGCCCGCCCAGAGACCAAGCCGTGACGACATGACTTCGCTCCCGAGGAATTCTCCGTGGCCGATTTGATCGCACAGGGAGCCGATGCCGAGCACCGTTGGCGGCGCACGCTGCACGAGGGGCGCGTCGTCGTCTTGGGTCGCGCGGGCGGCGGCTGGCCGGCCGCGTGGGACGATCGCATTTCGCGCCGCCATGCCGAGCTTTCCTGGGACGGCCGGCGTCTGCGCGTGCGGCGGCTGGCCGAGGCGCGCAATCCTATCTTTGTCGCCGGACGACCGGCCGACGAGTTTGAAATCTCCCCCGGCGAGCATTTCGTCATCGGCGAAACCACCTTCACGCTTTCCGACGAACGCGTCAGCATCTCGCTCGACGCGCCCCTCCCTCTGCAGCAGCAGACGTTCACTGCCGAGTACCTGCACAATCTGAGCTTTCGCCGCGCGGGCGCGCACATCGACGTCCTGGGACGGCTGCCGCAAGTGATTGCCGGCGCCGACAGCGACGCCGAACTTTCCCTGCGGCTAGTAAACCTGCTGTTGGCCGGATTGCCCCGGGCCGGCGCCGCGGCGCTCGTGGCGGTTCGCGATCTCGCGCTAGCGCGGCCCACGATCGAAGTGCTCCATTGGGACCGGCGCAGCGCGACCACGGGCGATTTTCAACCCAGCCAGCGGCTCATCCTCGACGCCGTCGCTCGCGGCGAAAGCGTGCTGCACGTGTGGAACGCCGCCGAAAGCTCCACCTTGTCCGAATTCACGATCAGCCAGGGAATCGATTGGGCCTGCTGCACGCCCGTGGCCGGCAACGCCTGCCAGGGTTGGGCCCTGTACGTCGCCGGACGATTTGGCGACGGCCGCGCGCCGGGCGAACCGGTCTCCGACCCCACCGATTTGCGCGACGAAGTCAAATTCACCGAGCTGGCCGCCACCACGCTCGGCGCGCTCGCGGACGTGCGGCTGTTGGAACGCCAGCGGGCCGCGCTCAGCCAGTTCTTTGCCCCCGTCGTGCTCGATGCGCTCTCGGGCGTCGATCCCGAAGTGGCGCTTGCGCCGCGCGAAACCGTGGTGACGGTGCTGTTCTGCGACCTGCGCGGTTTTTCGCGCACCAGCGAACGCTCGTCCCAGGATTTGCTCGGCCTCTTGAACCGCGTCAGCCAGGCGCTCGGCGTGACGACCCGGCACATTCGCGACTGCGGCGGCGTGCTGGGCGATTTCCACGGCGACGCGGCCATGGGTTTTTGGGGATGGCCGCTCGCGGAGCCCGACGCGGCCGTGCGGGCCGCCACCGCGGCGCTGGCCATCCGCGGCCAATTCGCCGCGGCGGCCCGCCGCGCCCTGGATCCCTTGGCCGACTTTCGCGCCGGCATCGGCATCGCCACCGGCAGCGCGGTGGCCGGCAAGATCGGCACCGTCGACCAGGTGAAAATCACCGTCTTCGGGCCGGTCGTCAACCTCGCCTCGCGGTTGGAAGGGATGACGAAGATCCTGCAAGCGCCGATCCTCGTCGACGAGCGCACCGCCGCCATCTTGCGCGCCGAGCTGCCCTCCGACGTGGGTCGGCTGCGCCGCGTGGCGGTCGTCAAGCCCTATGGGCTCGATCATAAGCTCGAAGTCACCGAGCTGCTGCCCCCCGAGGCCGAATTGCCCGAGCTGGCCGACAAGCACATCGCCGAATACGAACGGGCTCTCGACGACGTTCTGGCGGGCCGTTGGGGCGAAGCTTTTGAGCGCCTGCACCGCGTGCCGACCGAAGACCGCGTGAAAGATTTTCTGACCGTCCTGATCGCCCAGCACAACCGCACGCCCCCCGAAAATTGGAACGGCGTCATTCCGCTCTCGACGAAATAGAACTGAATACTGAATTCGGGCGCCGCAGGCATACTTATCCTGTAAGTCCTGTTCATCCTGTCTGTTTCTCCGGGCCAGAAATTTTCTGGACAGGATGAACAGGATCGACAGGAGGGTGCCCTTTAAGTCGCCTCTGTCCGCGCGGCCGTCGTAGCCGAACTCGTAAAAGTTCGGATTCCTCACGAGCAGGGGGCTGAATTCCTGCGAATCCAGCTACCTGTTTGATTGGAGGGCCGCAGGCGTTCTTATCCTGCAACTACTGTTCATCCTGTCTGTTCCTCCGGGCCAGCAATTTCGGACAGGATGAACAGGAACGGCGTCATCCCGCTGACCATGAAATAACGACCCGACCCGCTCCCACGACGAACGGTGATTCACGCCCGCAGGCAGCTTCGAGGCTATTTCAAAACCGCCGGGGACTTTCCCAATTCTGCGGATCAGAGCCGTTTACGGCACGTGTCGTAAATAGTTCCGACCCCTTTTTCTTCCTTGCTTCCCGAATTCGTCGCGGCGGACTGCCCCCGTCGGCGGTTCACGTCACCGGCTTCGTGCCCAGGATCATCGCTTCCACGTCGGCCTTGGCCGCGTGGGCACGGGCCTTGGCGTCGGCTTTGAGCTTGGCGATTTCCAAGCGCCGCTTGGCGACACGCGCCACAATCTGGTTTTGCACGTTCAGTCGGGGCATCGGCAGCGACAATTCGCGCAGATCGCTGCTGTTGATCGAAGCCAGATTCGTGGTGAACTTCGCCCGCGCTCGGAAATAATTACGCGCTGGCGCGCTGTGCATGTACTCCAGCAGGTATTCGGGAATCGCTCGCGTTCGATCGACGCGAACTTTGAGGATATGATTTTGATGGACACAATCGGGAATCTCGCCGCGCCACAATGCGGGCCGGCCGACAAGATCGGCGCTATTGCCTTCGCAAACAACCAAGTCGCCAGGTTCAAGGCGCAGACTTGACATTTCTTTATTGGGCACGTCAATGTACTTCATTTCGCGCAAGTCCAGTTCACCGCGTTGCACGTTGGCGACGCGCAGGTACGGTCGGGAGTGTTGGCCGGGTCGGTTCGCTGGGCATTTCTGAATGCCGTAGGAAACGGCTGCCACGTCGCCGAGATTAGCGACCGGAAACTTGCCGCCGCTAACGTCAATAGCGACGCTCGCAAGCTGATTGAACATAACCGACCAGCGTTCCAATTCGCTCCACCGCGGGGCGAAGGCTTTCGGGAGCATGGCTTGCTGGGGCGCTTTCAAGCCCAGGTCGGCTAGCAAGCGGGATTTGATGTCGCGCTCTAGCTGTTCGATTCTTGCAGCCGTCGCCGCCGCGTACCTCTGCGCCGCTTCCCACGCCGCCACGATCTTCCGTTGCACCGGCAACTGGGGAAGGGGGACATCGACCGTTTCCAGGTCAGACGGCTGCACGCGCTTCCGCCCGCTCGCCCCGCTAATCATGCTGTTGATCTTGCGGCGAAAAACGTCCGTCCGAAACAACATCTTGACGTAGCGGGCTTCGGCAACTTTCGGATCGACCGCATAGACGGGGTATTCGCTGCTAACGCAAACCCGGCCCAATTCATCGGGGATAATCCCAATCGCCCCGTTGCGAACGTCGATCTTGGAGTAGATTACGTCCCCTGGATCGGCGAAGAACAGTCGGCCCTTGAAGGTTTCGCCCGCGCCGGCGTCGCGCAATTCCATTTCTCCGTCGAAATGCAGGGTCACCAGCCGGATTGTGTGTGCTGGCGTCTCCGTGCGGTCAACGTCAACCGTCTTTCGAGACAACGCCGCCGACAGCGGACGAATCGTTTCTGCCGGCCATCGCCACCCCGTTTCGACAAACGAACTGACGGACCAACGATGAAAGTCGCGGAACCAAACGACGAACGCGCGGGGCGTCGCCACCGCAACGGCGTTCATTCGTCACCCCTGCCGCTGGCCGTGAGTGTGAAGGCCGCCGGTTTGTTGCAGAACCGGCGGTACAGCTCCAAGCAAGTGTCTTCCGGCTTCATGCCAGCCGGCATGCGCTCGTTGGGGTACAGTTCGTTGGCGTCCGGCTCGCCCGTGGCCGTGATGCCGACTTTCTCCGCTTCGTACAGGAAAATCGGATAGTCGAACCGCTCTTTCAACAGCGCGCGGGCTTCACGCGTCTTCGTTTCTTCCATCCGTTTCAGGTAGTCGCGCAATTCGCTTTGGGCCGCCCTGCGGGCGTCGTCGTCCCGCGCCTGTTTGGCCGCTTCGATAGCCGCTTCCAGCCGGGCCGTTTCCGCAGCAATTTCGCCGGCGTACTTGGATTCGATTTCTGCCTTGGCCGCCGCTTGTTTCTTGTCGAAGTCGGCTTGTTCCTTTGTGGTGAACTTGCCCAGAAATAACAGCGATGCCTTTACGGTTGCCCCGGACGAATTGAATGTCTCTTGCGGCAGACTGACCACAGCCAAGATGCGGGCGCGGTCTTCACAGAACTCGCGGACATAGGCCAGGGACGGATTGTTGAAGATGCCTTCGGGCAACACGATGCCCATGCGCCCGCCCGGCTTCAAGAGCGACAGGCAGCGCTCGATGAACAGAATTTCCGTTTTCACCTTTCCCAGCTTGCGACCATCGCCGCCCCGATTGGGAAGCTCAAACAACGACGCGATGGGCTTTCCCTTGGCCGCTTCGACGCGGGCTTGGGCCTGTTTGTACAGTTCGCCGTATTCGTGCCGATAACGACGATCCGCGTCGGGATGGACGGCTGTTTGATCGGCGGTCAACACGTCCGACGGTTCGACGTTCGCGCCAAAGGGCGGATTGGTCAGAATCACGTCAAACCGTTCTTCAAACACGCCGTTGACGTTCACAAAGCCGTTGTGGTGATGAACCCCGCCGTGGCCGTCGCCGTGCAAGATCATGTTCATCTTGCTGGTGCGAGCCATGCGGTCGTTGGCGTCGGTCCCGTAAACGCACAGATTCGACAGTTTCCAAATGCGGGAACCCTGGCGCCGCTGGTCGATGGTCGTTTGGATTTCGTCGTATCGCTTGCGGAGCAGTTCCGCACGCTTCGCTTCCGGTAGCCGCTTGCCGGCCAGTTCTTCGGCATAAGCCCGATACTGTGCGTCGGCGTCGGCAAGAATCTGCTGGCGCACGATGTCGAAGAACCGGATGAGAAAGCCGCCCGATCCGCTGGCCGGGTCGCAAACGATGTCCCCTTCCTTCGGCTCCACCATGCGAACCATGAATTCAACGATGGTTCGGGGCGTGAAGAATTGGCCGATTTCGCCGCGGAACGTCTTGCCCAGGAAGCGTTCAAAAGCGATACCCTTCACGTCTTCGCTGGTATCGGACAGGTTATAGCGTTCCAACAGCCGGACGATTTCGCGCCCCGTGGCCAGCTTCAAATTCAATTGCTCGCGTTCATCGAAGATTCGATCTTCGCGGTAGGCTTCCTTGGTTTGCCGGAAAAGTTCTTGCAGCGGGTTTTCGCCAAGCTGGGAATCGAGCCAATCGGCTGTGAACAGGTTTTGACGTTGACGCTTGCGGCGCAGTTCCCGTTCCACCCACACCTTGATGAACAGCACCTTGGCGATTTCGTCGAAGGCCGCCGCGGGGTCCAAGTGCTCGCGGTTGCGAATGACGTTGTGGCACGAATGGAGCAAGTCGGCGAATTCGTCTTCCTTGAACGTCTTCAGCTTGTCGATTAAATCCCGAATGTCCTTGTCGCTGGCGTCGGCGTGGGGGACGTTCTCGATTTCCTCGATATTCCCCGGCATCCGGTCCTTGCGCGTGCGCCAGTACCGCGTTTCGCGGTTGTTGTGGGTGACGAAGAACGGCGCATTGCAGTAGAGCGCGTAGGCTTCGCCTTGGGCGTAGTCGGCCGCCTTGATGGTGATGTTGTCGGCCTTGCATTCAACCACGATCAACGGGGCCTTGCTGTCGGCCTTGTCTTGGGTCGTGCGCCACAGAACCACGTCGGCCCGCGCCCCCGCCGATCCCCGGCCGGCAACGTGCAATTCTTCGTCGATTTGGTCCAGGTTGAAGCCATATTCGTTGTGGAGCGTAACGACGTAGGCTTGCCGGACGCGCTCTTCGGGGGTTTCGGTCAGCCACTTTTGGCGAATGTGACTCCAAACCTGCCCCTTGTCGTTGGTCTTACCGGCCAACGTGGATCGGTCTTCGCCGTTGCCCGATCCCCCGTTGGTTTCCTTCCGGCTTCGGCCAGGGGCCGCCGCGCCGCCGCTGGTGGTTCGTTTTGCCATGCCGGGCCTTCGCTGGGGTCGAGTAGGAAGCCAAAGTTTAGCGGGTGCGCAGGCCCTTCGACAGTCAGTCCCAAAAGGCCGACGAACTCGGTCGAGCATTCGCGCGGTGAAGTCAACCCAAAGCACCCCCCCGTCCCCCCGGCTGAAAACTTCGCTTGCGTCAATCGGCGTGCTCGATAAAGTGCAAACTGGGGTCGGTACGCGCGGTGCTCGGGGTTCTTCAATTTTCCGATTTCGCGTTTTTCGCGCTCGCGGGGCCGCCTAAGGGCCGTCGCTTTTTGTGTTTGCGGCGAGCCGAGGGGGCTTTTTCGCTGCGCAATGTATAGCTATGAAAAACTCCGCCCGTAAAATCGGCCAGTTTGGCCCAAAAGCCAAAAAGTTTCGGCCACCACCCGCGCGAGAAGGGGTCAGGGGCGAGTGGACGGTAGACGAGCATGTCTCGACGAGGCCGAGGACAGTTAGAACAGCCGCTTCTGAACAGGGGCGAGGGCCAGCTCGTCGCGCTGCGGGCGGTTGAGGGGATGGGCGTTGTGGCCGGCAGCGCGGAGACAGTCGACAAAGCTTTCCGGTCCGTGGGTGCAGTAGACGATGCGGGGCGACACCCGCTCGACGGCTTCGAACAGCTCGTCGTAGTCGGCGTGGTCCGAAAGCGGAATCGCGTGGTCGACGCCCAGCCGCTCGCGCGTGGCGGAGTGTACGGCCCAACCGGTGACGGCGAAAGTGACCGTCTTTCGCAACCCGGGCAAGCGGCCGTGGCGGTGCGTCCGCGGGGGCACGATCACCACGTGGCCCGGCAGCGGCATGCCGGCATAGCGGTGGCAATCGCCCAAATCGACGCCGCAGTCGCGATACACCTGGCTGACATCATGGATCTTGGGATGTTGCAGCACCGGAAAGCCGGCCCCGGTCAAAAGGCGGGTCACTTCCTGGCTTTTGCCCAGGACATAGGCCTCGATAACCGGCGTGGCGCCGCGGTCGAGCGCTTCGCGCACCCGCGTCAACAGCTCGTCGATCGCCTGCTCGCGCGGCGGATGCCGGTAGAGCGGCCGGCCGTACGTGCACTCGATCACCAGCACCTCGGCCCTCGGCAGTTGGGCCCGGACGGCGGTGGCCGATTCGCCGAGCTTGAAATCGCCCGTGTAGAGCAGCGAGCGGTCGCCGTCTTCGGCCAGCAGCATCGCCGAGCCGAGGCAGTGGCCGGCCGGAAACGTCGTCAGCCGCAGCCCGCCCCACTCGAGCGGCTCGCCATAGGGCAATTCGCGCGTCGCCCGGGGACCAAAGCGCAAGCGATACAGGGCCGCCGTGTCCGGCGTGCACAGCGCATATTCGTGCCGGGCCATATGATCGACGTGCGCATGCGACACGAATGCCCGCGGCTGCCGGCGACGGAAATCGATCGCCAGGTCAGCCCTGGTCAGCTTGAGTCCGCGGTCGTAGTGAAACACGAGACGGTCCCGCGCGTTTAGCGGCCGCTGACGGTGGCCAGGCGGCCCGCTTGATTCAAACCTGCGGCTTTCCAAACCTGATCGAAGGCGGCGCCGGCCGCTTTGACGATCTGGTCGCGGCTGCGCCCGGCCAATTGGCTTTTGTCGGCGACGGGGGTCACGGGTCCGTCGTAGTGCAGTTGCGCCAGAGCGGTCAACACGGCCGCGTTGTCAATCGCCCCGCCTTCGCCCGGCAGCCGCCGCGCCGAGAGTTCCGCCTCGTCGGCCGTCAGTGCCGGCTCGGCGTCGGACAGCCAGACGGCGACAATCTTGTCGGGCGTCAGTGCGCGCAATTGCTCGACCGTTCCACCTCCCAGATGCCAGTGCCAGGTGTCGAGCGCCAGGGCGACGTTCGACGAGCCGGTGGTGCGCAACAATTGCAGCGTCTCTTCGGCCGTCCGGACGAACGGATAGGGGCGATCCTCGCGGCAGGCCAAGGGCGCGAGGAAGCCGACCCCCAGCCGAATTTCGTGCTTCGCCAAAACGTCGCCCAATTCGGCCAGGCGACGGCGGTGGAATTCGAAATTCTCGTGATACACGCGCTCGCTGCCGGGCTCGATCACGGTGGTTGCCCGGCGGCAGCCGATCTGGCGGGCCACCTCGGCCAGGGCCGACAGCCGTTCCAAATCGGCCTGGTACTGGGGCGAATCTTCTTGCCAGTGGACCGGCAGCCGGAAACTGCCGAGCTTCAGCCGGGCGCTGGCGATTAGTCGCGACGCCTTGGCAAAGCCCTGGGCGCTGACCTGCTCGGCAAACTCGACCAATCCGAGGTCCAGGCCCTTGAAGCCGTGCGACAGCGCCAGCTCGATGATCTCGCTTCCGCGACCCGAAACTCCCAAAGCCTCCGGACTCAGATTCTTGAACATCGAACGCCTTTTAGGTGCTCGTTTCGCGCTAACGCCCCGGCCCGAGCCTGGTGCGACGCCAGGTAGCCGTGAAACGGCCATTATGGCAAATCCCGGCGTGCCGATGAAGAGACAGTCGCGAAGTTTGCCGCCGGCCAGCGCGCGACGCCCCAAAAACTCCTTCCTTTTGGGAGCGGGCCAGCGCATGGCGAAAGCTATATTGGTGAGGCTGGCGGCGCCGGAATCGCACACGCAATCAGCGGGGAAACAGCTTTGGATTTGTTCCAGGCCGTCCTTTTGGGAATCGTGCAGGGGTTGACCGAGTTTCTGCCGATCAGCAGTTCCGCGCACTTGCGCATTGTGCCCGCGCTGGTGGGCTGGCAAGACCCCGGCGCCGCCTTTACGGCGGTCATTCAAATCGGCACGCTGGTGGCCGTGCTGGCATACTTTCGCCGCGACATAGTCCGCATCGGCCGGGCCTGGACCCGGGGTCTCGCCGGCGGCCGGCCGCTGGGAGACCCGGATGCGCGGCTGGGCTGGATGATCATCGTTGGCACGGTGCCGATCGTCGCCTGCGGATTGGTGTTCAGAGGCCACATCGAAACGACGTTTCGATCGCTGTACGTCGTGGCGTTGGCTCTGGTGGCTTTGGCCGTGGCGTTGGCCCTGGCCGAAATGCTGGTGCGCGGGCGGGCTCGAGCCGGAAAGCGGCAAAAGCAGTTGGCCGACATCACCTGGACCGACGCGCTGGCGACCGGCGCCGCGCAGGCCTTGGCGCTCGTGCCCGGTTCGTCGCGCTCCGGCGTGACCATCACGGCCGGCCTGTTTGCCGGCATGTCGCGGGAGGCGGCGGCGCGGTTTTCGTTCTTGCTCTCCTTGCCGAGCGTGCTGGCGGCCGGAGTTTTCGAGCTCTACGCCGCCCGCAGCGAGGTGCTGGGAAGTTCCAAGGACGTGGCCGCGCTGGTCGTGGCGACCGCCGCCGCGCTGGTTTCGGGCTACGCGGCGATCGCGTTTTTGCTCTACTACCTGAGGACGCACACAACGTACGTCTTTGTGGCCTATCGGCTGCTGCTGGGTGGCTTGCTTTTATACCTGCTGGCCGCCGGCCGGCTGGCGCCCTGAACCGGCGGCCGACTGAAGTTGGACGGGCCGGATTGTCTGCTATAATTGATTGTCGGCCGGCACTTTCGGCTTGTTTTTAGGGGGCGAACTGGGTTCGACCGGATAGCTTGAAGTGTGGGTGGCGTGCCGTGGTTGGTCAGTGGGCCACGTTAAAAGCTGACCAAATATCTTCAATTGCCGAAGATAGCTTTGCTTTGGCTGCCTAGAAACAGGCAACCCGAGTTGCGGGCTTTAGTCGGAGAGGCCCAAAAACTCGTCACCAAATCCGAATCGCCTCGGGTCACCGCCAGGCACGCCCGAGGTTAAAAACTGTTCCCGGCTGGCTTGCCAGGCACCTCGTCGGTTAGGGGTCGGCAAGCGAGACGCGTAAATGATCCGACTACGCACGTAGAAGCCCCCATGGAAACATCGCGGGACGCGGGTTCAATTCCCGCCGCCTCCATTTTTGGCCGCGCAGCGGCCAAAAATAGAGCAGGAGAGCAGTAGAACAGGGGAGCAGGTGAAGGACAAAGAGACGGGAGAACTGCCACTCGATTTGCTCTCCTGCGGTCACCTGTTCACCTGATCCACTGCTCATTTTCGTGTGATCCTGCCAATGGCCTTCATGTTCGAGAAACTGGAGGTCTATCAGAAGGCAATCTCCTTTGCCGATCAAATTGCCGCATTGACTCAGGAATTCCCACGCGGCTACAGCTTCTTGGTCGATCAACTCAATCGCGCGGCCCTTTCAATTGCGACGAATCTGGCCGAGGGAAACGGTCGTTTCACAAAGCCGGACCGCAAGAATTTCTTCACCATCGTCCGCGGCTCCGCTCAAGAGTGCGTTCCTTTGCTCGAAATTGCCCGGCGCCGAGGGCTGCTAAACGAACCGAAGCACGAGGCGCTTCGACAAGATCTGGAAACGATCGCAAAGATGGTCAGCGGCCTTATCAATGGTCTGGAAAAACGAGAGGCGTAGAGACCTCATCCCGGCCCATAACGACGCTGCTGGAACTGCTGGTACCGTAGATCCAACGCATCCCGCTCTCCTCACTTCCGGGCGCTCGCTCATCACAGGCCGTCGGAATCGAGTGCCGCGGCCTGGCTCAATTTATTTCAAACGAGCCGGTTTTCGCGGCACCAGAGGGGCTGGCCTTTTTCATAGCTATACCGCGACGCGAGAACAAACCCCACCCGCGCGCCGCAACGACCGATTTTTGAACACCTTGCGCTTCGTTTCGACCCCGTTTTAGTTTTTCCTTCGAAATTGAAGAATTCCGCGGGGTGTCGAGAACGGTTCACTCGTACCATACGCCGACTCGGGCGTCGGACTCAAGGGACGTTTGTAGCCACCCTGATGAGGCGCGCCGTCCCCCTTTAATTCGCTCATGTTCGCCTTCCTCCTTTCCCAAGCTTCTTGGCACAATCTCCTTTTCTTCCCTGTCCTCTTTTCTTCCCTTATTGCGGGACACGGCGCGGTCCATCGAGACAGTGCTGCAACACCCGGCCGCTACTGCACCACCGGCGGCGCATCGAGTTCGATGGCAATCGTCGTGACGGCGGCGTCGGGTAGCGCCTCCGGCAGGGCAATCGTCTTGGTTTTGTTGTCGAACGTCAGTTCCGTGCCGGTCTTCAGGAACCACGCCTTCTTGATGGTGTTTTGCAGGCCGGGCAACGGAACGCCGCCTTCGGGGCGCACCTCAATGTGAATGTAAAGGCGGTTGCCTTTCGTCGTGCATTTGCCTGCGGGCAACTTTGCGAATGGCGACCCCGTCGTTTCGAAGATGGATTCGCCGTTGACGGCGAGCCATGCGCCGATGGCATTCAGGCGCTCGAGCATGGGGGCCGAGATGGCGCCGTCGGGTGTGGGGCCCACGTTGAGCAGCAGGTTGCCGCCCCGGCTGACCACGTCCACGAGCATGCGGATCAACTCTGGGGCACTCTTGAAGTGAGTATCCTTCACGGAGTACTGCCACGAGTCTCCGATCGTTACGCACGCTTCCCAGGGATACGGCTTCTGACGCTCGAATCCCATGGCAACGCTGATCTCGGACGGTTGCTCGCGAGTATAGAAATCGCAGAGCCGGTTGACGCCGCGTTCACCCAAGCCGAGGCGATCATTGATCAGGGCCGTGGGCTGCAACTGGCGGATCATGTCCACCAGTTCGCGCGCGCGCCACGTGCCGGCAGGATAGTCCCACTCGCCGTCGAACCAGATGCAATCGATGAGACCGTAGTTCGTGCATAGTTCGCGCACCTGACCGAAGAGATAGTCATTCACGAACTTCGGCAGGTTGGCCGTGTAGTCGGGATGACGCCAGTCGAGGATCGAGTAGTAGAAACCGATCTTCAGGTCTGCAGCCCGTGCCGCCTTGATGAGACTGCGCACGTAGTCGGTTTTCGGCGCCTGCTGCATCGAGTCGTAGTCCGTCAGCGCGCTGTCGAACATGGTGTAGCCGTCGTGATGTTTCGACGTGAACACCACGTATTTCATGCCCGCGGTCTTAGCGGCTTCCATCCATTTCGCGGCGTCGAAGGCTTTGGGGCTGAAGTGCTTCGCGTACTTGACGAAGTCGGCACGCAGCGCCGCGTTGTGCTTCATGTCGAAATAGTCGAACGCCGCCTTTGGATCGCTCCCCTGCACGGCAAACGGCCCCCAGTGCACGAACATTCCGAACTTGGCGTTGCGAAACCATTGCTGCCGTTTCACCTTCGCCTCCGCTTCGATTCGCGCCCGGTAGCCCGCGAGATCGCCGACATCGCGGTAGCCCTCTGTCGGGAACCAGCTCGCCAGGAAGTCCGTCAACCTCCCCGGATACGTGACCCGCTTGATGTTCATCCACGTCCGCTGATCGCCCACGGCGTAATAAACGTGCGTTTTTCCCTGAAACTCCACCACATCGGCGTCCGATGCATTGATCCCGTCGTCAATGGCTCTCGGTGAGAGAACCGGATTCAGCGGGCTCTGGTACCAGGTCTTCAAATCGCCAGACCGCGCCACGTGCGTCTCGAAGTACCACCGTGGCGTGCGCTGCTCCAGGTAGAACACGTAGTAGTAACCGTTGGCATACCGGATCGTCGGACACGCCACGTAGCGGTTGGTTCCCAGAGCGGCACCGGGTTCGTTGGTCCACGTTTCGAGGTCCTTCGACCGAGCGAACTTGGTCGTGAACGCGGGATACGCGGGGTCGTTGCTTTCGTAGGCCATGACGAACCCGTCCGGCCCCTGGCAGATCGAACTGTTGAACAGGTGCTCGTTTGGCTCTTGCACAACGGCGATCTTCTGCGTCCAGTTCTTCAGGTCGGTGGACTTGAAGATCGTGACGTCGTTCCAGTTCTCGTTCTCGAATCGCGAGGCCACAACATAGAGCGTGTCACCGTGGACATGGGCGCTGCCGAGGCTGTACCCCGTGCCGAAGCGCGCCCACTCGTCGCCGCTCTCCGCATCGGTCACGGTCAAGTAATAGTCCTGTTTCGTTCCGCCGGACCCAGGCCGGCGGCACATGAAGTGGCACAGGCGGCCCTTCCACACGATGGGAGATACTTCACACATGTCTCTTCGGATGAGTGTCTCTTCCGTGAGTGGCGGACGCGGATCAGCGGCGCGGGGGATGGATACTTCCTCGAAGACTTCCACGGGCCAATGCCCCAGCCGCAGCATCGCCTTGGGCACCTCCTGCGTGAACTGCACGTAGGCGTTGACGGCGCCCTTCGTGGTGTAACCGATCGCGCTCGCCGAGTCCTTGTCGACCTTTACTCCGAAGACCTTGTATCCCATCAGCGTGCAGTCCTCGAGGTCCACGTGCAGGTACTTGCCGTTCTGCACGCTCTGGATGATGCCATCGGTCGGCGTGCCCGCGGGCTGCGAGAAGTTGAGTGTGATGAAGCGGCAACGGCTGGCCCTGACGCGCGTGTAGGTGTGGAAGCCGTAGTTGCCAGCTTTCATGGCGCATTGCGGGCTGACCATCGTGCAATCTTCGACGATCACGTCGGGCCGTTTGGGCGCGGCCTGGTTTTCAATGCGGATGTACAGGCCCGCCGTGTCGCCCCATTCGTCCAAGGACCAGAGCTTGCAGCGGCGAAACGTAATCGGCTCATCATCGCGGGACAGGCAATTCGCCACGCCGCCGCCGAAAGCCCGACCGATGCTCACGCAATCCTCGACGACGATCGTGAACGGCTCCACGCGGTTCGTACAATCCCAGAAAAGCCCGGCGTCCGCCCCGGTGGCGTAGAGGTTTCGCAGAATCCACCGGTCCCAGACGATCGCCGAAAACGTCGGGGCCTTGTGTTCCGGACTCCATCCCTGCGACGTAGCTCTGATGGCGCTCCACCAGTCGTAGCTCTTGAATCCCTTGCTCGGATCGCCAGAGTCAATGACGACGCGTCCCTTGGTCCCCGACCCATACCGACCGTCTACGTCCCCCACGAGGAGGTTATACGAGCCTGCCGCGCCCGGATGCCCTACCGACAGATTCGCTTCCATATACGTATCGGGCCGCACGACGACACGATGACCTCCTTGCGCATCGGGGATACGGTCCAGCGCCATCTGAATGCTGGTACACGCGGTTGCCCAAGACAGACCATCGCTGTTGTCACCCAGCTTGGAGACGTACAACGTGACGCCCTTGTGCCCGGAATAACCCGGCGCAGCGGGATCCCGCGGCGTCGCGTGTGGATTTCCCGCCGCTCGCGCATCGGCCCCTGCCAAAACACTCCCGATCCAGAGGAACAGACAGATTCGTAGCATTTTTCAGCCCTTTTTCACGTAGGTGCGGGTGAGGACCGTTTTTCAGCTAGGCCCGGAAAACGGGACGGGTTCGATATTGGAAGAATAGGCAAATTGCTGGCGTTCTTTGGTCGTTCCTACGCTCCGTTGATGTCCTTGACGAGGGGCCGGTTTTCTACGTGGGCCGCCCTGCCGGGCAATTGACCGTCCCCGACGGCCAGCACGACTACGCCTACGACAACGAAGGCAACATGGTCTCCAAGACCGAAACCTCCGGGCCGAGCTCCTGGCCAGCGCATTTGCAGCGCATTTGCAGCGCACTTCGCGGCGTGAGGCGAGCTTCAGCGCCATGCTGCGTCAGTTGTTTACACTTTGATCCGCCCGCCTGTCGAGTTCGCTCTCTAATCGCGCGCGCAATTCGGCGAAGGGTTGGTGCGATTGCGCCCCGAAGAGCGGATGAGACGTCAGCTTGGCACGCGACAGGCCCGGCGAACTGATCCCGCACAACCAGCGCGCCAGGACCACCGGGTCGGAAAGTTCGGGACGGTCGGCACGCAAATCGAGCGCCTGATCGATGATTGCCTGATCGATCGGCGGCACGTTTCGCGAGGGCCAGTCCACCGGCGGATGTGAGTCGAGACAACGCGTGCAATGCCCGCAAGGGCCGTCGCGCGTTTCGCCGAAATGGCGGCAAAGGACCTCGACCTGGCAGCCGGAGTGCCGTGCCAGTTCCAACACCTGCCCAAGCCGCGCGATCTCCTGCTGCTGGTGCTCGATCGTGCGCGCGTGGAGTTTTCGGGCCAGCGCCCTTGTGTCCTCTGACGTACGCAACCGTTGATAACGATTGCGCGTGCCCGCAGCCTGCAGTTCGATCCAGCCGCGCTCTGCCAGATAATCAAGTGCTCGTACGATGCGATCGCGCGGCGTCTGGAGCACCTTGGCCGCCTGGTCCACGTCGACCTGGAACCAGGTCTTGGCTTTCTTGACTTGTCGAAAAAGTCCCTCGAGAAACCGGCGGCGCTGGCCGTCGAATTGGGAGAGAATCTGGCGGGAATTCTGGAGTGGCCGAAAGCGGTACGTCGAGTAAAAAGGCGTCCCGGCCGAGAGAAATCCGTCCAGCTCAAGGTAAGTCAATAGCGTGCGGACGACCAACACGCGGATGTCGCACTGCGTTGCGAGCTCATGATAGCTGACGTCAAAGTCCGCATCCTGGGAGAATACCGTTTCCATCAGGCGTTCCACGGCCGCGCACGTCGGCGTGTCGCCATAGGCAAAATTCTCCAGTTGATTGAGATCATCCAAGCAGACGCACATTTCGCAAATAGCCGGCTGACCATCCCGGCCGGCGCGGCCGATTTCTTGCGAGTAGTTCTCCAGACTTTTCGGCAGGTTGTAGTGATAGACATAGCGGATGTCTGACTTGTCGATGCCCATCCCGAAGGCGATCGTGGCCACGACCACTCCCGCGTCGGACCCCATGAACCATTCCTGGACCGCGGCTCGCTGATCGTCTTCCATGCCGGCGTGGTAGGCTTGGGCCTGGAAACCGTGCTCCGCAAGCTTCGCGGCCACCGTTTCCGCCGTGCGTTGCAGCGTGACATAGACGATCGTTGGACCGGCCGGCCGATCGCGCAAACGTTCGATTAGCATTGCATCCCGGAGACGCGCATCCACCGGCCTCGTCAGGATGGTCAGATTTGGCCGATAGCAACTGTTGCGCACCGCGCAACGGGGCTCGATTTCAAAAGCCCGGCAAATGTCGTCCAGCACCTTCGGCGTGGCGGTGGCCGTCAGCGCCAGCAATCGCTCGGCACGGCAACGGCGCGCGAACTCCACGAGCTTGAGATAGTCGGGCCGGAAGTTGTGCCCCCATTCCGAGATGCAATGCGCCTCGTCCACCGCGAACAGCCCCACTCGCACCCGCTCGATGGCCTGGCGAAACCGCTCATTCTGAAACCGTTCGGGCGCCACGTAGAGTAACCGCAACGCCCCGCCGCGCACCTGTTGCATGACGTCTCGATACTCATCCGCCGAAAGGGTCGAGTCGAGCCTGGCCGCCGCGATGCCGCGTGCCGTCAGGGAGTCGATCTGGTCCTTCATCAGGGCGATTAGTGGCGAAACGACCAAGGTTACGCCGTCGAGCATCAGGGCCGGCAATTGAAAGCACAGCGACTTTCCGCCACCGGTAGGGAAAACGGCCGCCGCCGATTTTCCCGCTAGCAAGTGCTCGATCACTTCGCGCTGCCCTGGCAAGAAGCGATCGAAGCCGAAATGCGTACGCAACGCTTGCGGGAGGGCGTCGGTCATGGCCAGCAACCACCGAGAGGACCTTTACCGGTGGATTAGATGCGGTACATTCATTGGATTCAAGGATCGAGCGCCATAAGAGCCTATCCGAGAACCGTCTCCGAGAGGGGGACAGTCCCATTTTGCTCCCAGGGCACCGCAAAATCGGGACAGTCCCCGCCGGTTCTCGGATAGGCCCTAAATCTGTTTCCTCTTGCCTGGCAAGGAGCGCGGCGTCATGACGACCTCAACGGCAAAGGTTCTGCCCAGCGGCCGATTGTCGCTCAAAGATCGCCTCTCGCGGCTGACGTTTACGGAGGCCTGCAAACTGTTAGGGCCCCAGGGGCGCCAGTTGATCCAGCGGCACGCGAATTCCTGGGAGTTCAAGATCCGCGACGACGTCTTTCTGGGGGCCGACCTTTTCCGCTTGCGCTTTCCGGGCGATTGGCTCGACGGTTCGCCGCCGGTGGTCACGATTACCCTGATGGCCCAAGCCCGCAACCGGCTTCATTTTCGCTGCAATCGCTGTCGTCGGGCCTGCGAGCACGTTGGCGCGGCCTTCTCGCTCATTCTGGAAGAAAAGCTGGCGTTGGGGCTGGCCGCGCCTCCGAAGCCGCGCGTGCCGATCGAAAGCCTGGCCGAGGATGAGTTGGTGCGCCGCGCGATCGCGGACCGCGCCGAGCGGGCGCGAACGGAAAAGATGGCCGTGCGGGCGGTCGACGCGACGCGGCCGTGGACCGACTACCTGGTAACCAATCGTCTTAGCGGTAAGACTTATCGAGTGGCGTTGCGCGGAGCCGAGCCTGGCGATTCGTATTGTTCCTGCCCCGACTTTCGCACAAACACGCTGGGCACCTGCAAACACGTCCTGCAAGTGCTGGCCAAGGCGCGGCGTCGCTTTACGGCCGGGCAACTCAGCCGGCCCTATCGCCCGCAGAGCCTGGCGGTCCACTTGCACTATGCCGGTGAGCTATCGCTGCGGCTGCTCGTGCCCGATCGCATCGACGCCGAAGCGGCAAAGATAGTCGCTGCGTTGCGAGATCGCCCGATTGAGGATCTGCACGACTTGCTCCGGCGGTTGGCGCGCTTGCAACAACTCGGACACGAAGTAACGGTCTATCCCGATGCCGAGGAATTTATCCAACAGCGAACCTTGCAGCATCGCTTAGGCGCCACGTCGGGTGAGATTCGCGGCGAGCCCGCCGCGCATCCGTTGCGAACGACTCTGCTCAAATTGCCGCTGTTGCCGTATCAGTTGGACGGGATCGCTTTCGCAATCGGCGCGGGCCGAGCGATTCTGGCCGACGACATGGGGCTGGGCAAAACGATGCAGGGCGTGGGCACCGCGGAACTGCTCGCGCGCCAGGGCGAGATCAGCAAGGTGCTCGTGATTTGTCCGGCTTCGCTCAAGTCGCAATGGCGCAGCGAAATCCACCGTTTCTGCGATCGCGATGTGCAGCTTATCCACGGGGCCGCCGCCGAGCGGCAGGCGCAATACGGGAACGACTGTTTTTTCACCATCTGCAACTATGAGCAGGTGCTGCGCGATCTGTTGGCCATCGAGCGCGTCGGCTGGGACTTGATCATTCTGGACGAAGGCCAGCGAATCAAGAATTGGGAATCGAAGACCGCCCAAGTGGTGAAGAGTTTGCGGTCGCGTTTCGCGCTGGTGCTTACCGGGACGCCCTTGGAAAACCGACTCGACGATCTGTATTCAATCGTCCAGTTCGTCGACGACCGTCGCCTGGGGCCCGGGTTTCGGTTCTTCAACAAACATCGCGTCGTGGATGAAAAAGGGAGGGTGCTCGGATACAAGAAACTGACTGATCTGCGGGAAACGCTCAAGCCGATCCTTTTGCGCCGCACGCGTGAGAGCGTCCGGCTCGAACTCCCCGAGCGGACGACCGAATTCGTGCGCATTGCGCCCAGCGACGAGCAGCTCGCCATGCACCAGGCGCACATGAAGATCGTATCCACCATCGTGCGCAAGAAGTTTATCAGCGAAATGGACTTGCTGCGGCTACAAAAGGAATTGCTGGTCTGCCGGATGACGGCTGACAGCACGTTTCTGGTGGACAAGCAGAAGCCCTGCTATTCGACGAAGCTGGAACGGCTCGACGAACTGTTCGAGTCCTTGTTCGAGGAAGAGGCGCGCAAGGTGGTCGTCTTTTCCGAATGGACCACGATGCTCGACATGATCGAGCCGCTGCTGGGCAAGCGAAGACTCGACTACGTCCGGCTCGACGGCAGCGTGCCGCAGAAAAAGCGTCAAGAGTTGGTAGACCGTTTTCAAACCGACGCCGGCTGCCGGCTGTTCCTGACCACCAATGCCGGCTCCACGGGCTTGAACCTGCAGGCCGCCAATACGGTCGTCAACGTCGATCTACCGTGGAACCCGGCCGTGCTCGATCAGCGCATCGCCCGGGCCCATCGCATGGGCCAGAGGCGGAGCGTCCAGGTGTTCGTGCTGGTGACTGAGGGCACGATCGAGGAAAGCCTGCTGACGACGCTGGCAGCCAAGAAGGATTTGGCACTGGCGGCCCTGGACGTCGAGTCCGACGTGGATGAAGTGGACGTGGCCAGCGGCGTGCAGGAGTTGAAGGGCCGCTTGGAGGTGTTGCTCGGAGCTCGCTGCGAGGCGCCCGTTGATCAGTCGGTCCGCCGGCAGGAAGAAGACGCCGCTTTGCGACTCCCCGAGTCGTACCGCGATCGCGTAGCCGCTGCCGGTGGAGAGTTATTGGGCGCAGCGTTCAAGCTGCTCGGCGAATTGGTCGATCAAACGCCCTCGGCCCCGCCGTCGCCCGCACTGGTAGCCAGCTTGCGCGAAGGACTGGGCGCGTGCGTCGACGAAGATCCAACCGGCAGGCCGCGCCTCACGGTCACGTTGCCCGACCGCGGCTCGCTGGAACACCTGGCCCAAACTCTGGCGCGTCTGCTCGTCGCCAGCCAGCCGGCGATCGATTCAGCGAGCTCCCAAGCGAGAGAATAAGGCGCCCCGCGCGCCATCGCCAATCTGGCGACGCGAGCGAGTCCTTGTCGGCGGCCATCGACAATGGCGTACCATTTCACCCGCGCGCCAGCGGTCAATCTAATGCGTTTCCCGTCTACACACGCCGGACCGCGCTGTTAGAATGGTGACGCTTGGGGTGACCGGATCGACGGCCGTCAAGGGGCGTGCGATGCTGCGGATTCTTGGTTCTCACAAGCGGCTGTGCGACGGGCTCTCGCGGCGGGATTTTCTGCAGGCGGGCGGGCTCGGACTGTTGGGACTAGGTGCCCAATCCGTCATCGGCGCCGCGCCGGCTGCGGCAGCCAAAGCGACACGGCCGGCGTCGTTCGGCCGGGCCAAACGGTGCGTCTTCTTGTACCTGTACGGCGCCGCCAGCCAGTTGGAGACGTTCGATCCCAAGCCCGACGCTCCGGTCCAAGTGCGCGGGGAGTTGGGTGCGATCTCGACGAGTGTGCCGGGCGTGCAAATCGGTGAGTTGTTGCCCCAGACCGCGCGGATCATCGACCGGGCGACCATCGTGCGGTCCATGACGCATCCTTATCCGCTGCACGCTTCGGCTTTCACGCTGACTTCGATTCCCACCATCGACGTGCCGCTACAGATGAGCCCGCGCGACCCGCGGCATTGGCCGTTCATCGGTTCGGTGGTCGACTATCTGGCCGACCAGCGCGGCGAGCCGGCTGGGCCCATCCACCGCAATGTCGCTCTGCCGTGGCGGCTCAGCTCGCGCCGGCCCTACGCGGCCGGCGACAATGCGGGCCCGTATGGAGCCTGGCTGGGGCGGGCCTACGATCCGCTGTGGACCGATTTCGAGGGAAAGGGGACGCGGGTCTCGACATACACGTTCGGCAACCAGACGATTCGCTGCAACGATCCGTATGGACCGCTTGCGCCGGATTGCCGCTTCGGCCTGGCGGCCGACGCCCAATTGCCCGACGGCGTGACGCTCGATCGGCTCAACCGTCGCCGCTCGCTCTTGCAGCAATTCGACGACGCGCGGCGGCTGATCGACTCGAGCGCGGCCGCGCGCTCGTTTGACGATTTTCGCCGGCAGGCTTTTTCGTATCTGACGACCAGCACGCTTTCCGAGGCGCTCGACGTGGCCCGCGAGCCGGCGGCGATGCGCGAGCGGTACGGCATGACCCTTTTCGGGCAGGCAGCCCTTGTCGCCCGGCGGCTGTTGGAGGCCGGCACCGAGTTCGTCACGGTGCTGTGGGACGAGTTCGAGCTGGTCAACAGCGCCTGGGACACGCACTACTATCATTATGAGCTGATGCGCGAGCAGCTTTGCCCCGGGCTGGATAGGGCGCTCAGCACGCTGATTCTCGATCTCGAGGACCGCGGCATGCTCGACGACACATTGATCGTGTGCACGACCGAGCACGGTCGCACGCCGAAGCTCGAAAACGTGCAGGGCGGCGGCCGAGGCCATTGGGCCCAGGCCTATTCCACGCTGCTTGTCGGCGGCGGAACGGCCCGCGGCAAAGTCGTAGGCCGCACCGATCGCATCGCCGGCGCCGTCCTCGACACGCCCGTTTCGCCGAAGGACATCCTGGCCACGATGTACCACCTGCTGGGCATCGATCCGGAAACGCTCATTCGCGACCGTCTCGGCCGCCCCATCGCCATCGCCGGTGAAGGGAAAGTGCGTCACGAGCTGTTGGCCTGAAGCCAGATTCGCGTCCCCAGGGCGACGATTCTCGCGACAGTCAGTTGCTGGACCTAGGCGGCGTGTTGAAAAACTGGGACAGGCACCTCGCGACCGCCGTTTTTCGCGGGTCTCGCCGCGACGTGCTCGGAGCCAGTCCCATTTTTCAACAGCCTGCTAGGCGGCCCTCTTGGCCTTCCTTTTCGCCGGCCGGTCCGGGGCGCTGGGCGGGGCTTGTTCGGCGCTCCAGGCGGCCCAGAGAGCTTGCAGTTCGCGGACCGTCTCGGGTTGCGATTTGGCCAGATCCTTCGTCTCTGACACGTCGTGGGCCAGGTCATAGAGTTCCGGCGCGCCGCTGCCGCCGCGTGAGACGACCAGCTTCAGGTCGCCGTGGCGCACGGCCCATTGAGGTCCAAAGCGCCAACAAAGTGTTTCGTGCGGCCGGGCGCTGTTGGCGCCGGTCAGATAGGGCAGCAGGTTCACGCCGTCGAGCTTCCAGGCTGAATCGATCGAGATATTTCTTCGGTGCTTGAAGCGGAGCGTGCTGGGCGTTGAACGGCATATAGAGGAACCACGGTCGGTTTTTGTTCTTCTCGATCCAGTCGACCGAGCGGTCGGCGTAGGCGTCGGTGGTGTAGAACGAATCGTCGCTGACCGTTTGCACGTCGTTTGAAACACGCGAATCGACGAAGTTGGTGGGGTGGAAGAACGGGGTGTTGGCCAAGGTGCCGTAAAACTCGTCGAAGCCGCGCCGCGTCGGCCGGTTGGCGGGCTGATGGCCGAGGTGCCATTTGCCGACGCAGCAGGTGGCGTATCCTTGGGCCTTCAGACGGTCGGCCATGGTTGTTTCGTGCGCGGCCAGGCCGACGGCGTTGTGCACGCTGTTGAACTCATGGCCAAATCGCGTGGGATAGCGGCCGGTCATCAAGCCAGCGCGCGACGGGCTGCAATACGTGGCCGCGACGTAACCCTGCGTGAAGCGGATGCCGCCAGTGGCGATGGAATCAATGTTGGGGGTCGGGATTTCGGCGTTGCCCTGGCAGCCGAGCTCTCCCCAGCCGAGATCGTCGGCATAGAAGACGAGAATGTTAGGCTTATCGGCGGCACCAGCCGGCGTCGCCGCCAACCCGACGACAAGCGCGACCGCGACGGCACAAACCAAAGTTGGCCAAATGTGGTTTGCCTGGTGCGTCAGAACAACTTCCATCCTCATTCGTCGCGAGCGATGTCGTGCTTTGCGCGAAATTCGACGTCGATTTCTGAGAACGGCCGATAGCGACCAGCCTCCATGTCGGCCACGCCCGTTCAAATCGCGGCCAGGTCCTGCTGGCGCTGCTCGAGCGCGGCAAGCGCCTCGCGAACGACGTCTTCTTCGCTTGCGTACCCGCCGCTAGCGACGAACGCCTGAATTCGCTGCATGAGATCGCTCGAAAACTGATATGCCATAGGGCACCCTCCGTTCCCTCAGCCTATCAGATGACAATTTCAGGGTCAAAGCACCGGTCAACCGGACCAGTTTGCCAGGGCCGGCGTTCGTTGCCCCGCTTGGAGTACGAAGCTTGTCGTTGACATTATACGATAGATATCGTACATTGACGGCATGGAGAGAAAACCTGCGATTCGACCGACCGCGGCGGAACTGACATTGCTGCGGGTGCTGTGGGAGCGCGGGCCGAGCACGGTGCGCGAAATCCACCAGGCCGCCAGCGGCGCGAAGGCCACGGGCTACACCACGACCCTGAAAATCCTGCAGAACATGGCAGACAAGGGGTTGGTGCGGAGGGACAAGTCGCGGCGATCGCACGTCTACGAGGCGGCCCGGCAGGCCGAGCATACGCAGCGGCAACTGGTGCGCGATCTGCTGCACCGCGCCTTCGGCGGATCGCCGGGCAAGCTGGTCGTACAGGCCCTGTCGGAAAAAAAGGCGTCGCCGGATGAACTGGCGGAGATCCGCAACTTGCTCGACAAACTCGAAGCCCGACAAGGTAAAACGAGGATGCCATGAACGCCTCTCCCGTCGCGTCGATCGTGGAATCGCTTGGATGGACGCTCGTGCATTTCGTGTGGCAGGGGGCATTGGTCGCCGCGCTGCTGTTCGCGACTCTGCGGCTCGTGCAAAGGGCATCCCCCAACCTGTGTTACGCGCTGGGCTGTGCGGCGCTTGGCCTGATGATGGCCGCAGCGGTGGTGACGTTCGCCTGGCAAATGAGCGTCGCCCAATTCGAGCGAACGGTGAAGGCAACGGTTGCCCTGGCCGGGGCCGGGAACTCGCCACCGGAAGCGACAGCACGCGACGCGCAACGTGTTTCTGCTGCCGCGGAACCGCGTCCAGAAGCGCGCAGTGGGGTGCCCGTCGCGGACACCATGGCCGGCTGGGGGTCGAGGGAGTACGTGTCCGTTGCCAGGTTGACATCGTGGGCGGGTGCGTCGCGGCCGTGGCTGCCCAAGATCGTGGGCCTGTGGGCGGTGTGTGTGGGGGTGCTTTGCCTGCGGCTCGTCAGGGACTGGAACGCGATCCGACGAATTCGTGCCTGCGGCGGCGAAATCGAGGAGTCTTATTGGATCGAACGCCTGGCCCACTTGCGGCAGGTGCTGGGCATCTCGTATCCGGTGCGGTTGCTCAGCTCGACGCGGGCAACGGTGCCTTTTGTGGTCGGTTGGCTGAAGCCGGTCGTGCTGTTGCCGGCAGGGATACTCACCGGTCTGAGCCCGGTCGAGCTCGAAGCGATTCTCGCGCACGAGCTGGCGCACGTGCGCCGACACGATTTCCTGGTAAACCTTTTGCAGACGATGGTTGAGACATTGTTCTTTTATCATCCGGCGGTGTGGTGGGTGTCGGGCCAGGTCCGCCAGGAGCGAGAACACTGCTGCGATACAATCGCGGCGGCGTACACTGGCGACAGGCTCGTGTATGCGCGGGCGCTCGTGGCGCTCGAAGAGCGGCGGCGAGCGCCGGTGGCGTTGGGCGTAGCGGCCAGCGGAGGATCGCTCGTCACACGCATCCGCCGGCTGGTGGGCGAGAGCCCGCAGCGGCCGGGCCGGTCGGGCTGGCCGATCGCCGCGCTGAGTTTGATTTCTGGCGTGCTGATTGCGCTGGCGGCGGCGGGCGGTTTGAACGGTCAGGAACAACCGCCGGCTTCGGCCCCCGGGGCACAGAGGCAAGAGCCCGAAACGGACCCGAAGCCGAATCAAGACGGCATCACGATCCGGGTACTCGACGCGAAGGATAAGAAGCCGATTCCGTGGTTTCGCGTGTTGGCCGGGGTGCCGGGGGGACGGGCGACGTCAAGGGCGTTCAGGGAACGCACCGGGCTGGAGGGGACCAATTGGCAGCCGCACACGGTCCGCGTGGGCAAGGGCGAATTCGTTTGGCCGTTGGATCGCCGCTATCGGGAAATGACGCTGCGCGTCGAAGCTGGCGGCTACCAGCCGCAAATGTCGCGATGGATAAATGAATCAGAACGCCTCGGGCAGCTCGAATTCCTGCTGGTTGCAGATCCCGGCAGGAGCGGCCGGGTTCTCAAACCCGATGGCACACCGGCCGCGGGCGCGACGGTGGCCCTGGCGCTGGCGCAAAAGGACGCGGTGATAGAGAACGGGCTACTTCGCGGTGAACTCGATCCGCTACCGGAAAAGGAAAGCGACCGCTGGCGGCGACCCACGCTGGTGAAGACCGACGCCGTCGGACGGTTCCGATTGCACACGGAAACCGATCCGGGTTCCGCCGCCTTGGTGATGCATGAGTCGGGTATTCGCGTGATGCCGGCCACGGAATTGCAGGAGCATTCGGAAATCACGCTCCAAGCCTGGGGGCGGATTGAGGGGCAGGTGCTTTGGAAAGACAAGCCCGGGGCGGGCGAGCTAGTGACCCTGCACATCGACCACGACGAGTATGGCTATCCGGGGATCATCAGGCAACAGGCCGAAGCGACATCCGACGCGCAAGGTCGATTCGTGTTCGAAAAGGTATTGCCGGGTCGCGTGCAGCTTTCGCGGTTCATCAAGCTGCCGCAAAAAGGCAAATCGGGAGCAACGTCCGCGCTCTGTGAAGGCATGTATTCGCAGGTGAGCATTCGCCCCGGCCAGCCCACGCCGGTAGTCATCGGCGGCCAGGGGCGCAAAGTCACGGGCCGGTTGACCGGTCGCGATTCGTGGGACGGCGTGACGTTACGCATTCATCCCGATGCTCCGCACTTCGGCTCTCCCGGCGACGACGAGCAATGGCACGCTTTTGGCATCTTTCGCGCCAGCGCGATCGGGCCCTTGTTCTTTCGGGACAAGCTCCAGCCGAACGCCGATGGCACGTTCGCGATTCCGCATATGCTGCCGGGCCGTTATCAGATGTTTGTCTCGGCGCCCGGCGTAGAGAATTTCGCGGCGCACAGCAAAATTCAGGTTGATTCCGAAGTGCCCGGCGAGATTCCGCCGCCGGTGGACATTGGCGAGATTCAGGTGAAGCCGCCAGAAAAGTAAAGTCAGTGCGACGGTCTGGCGAGTGCTTCCAATCGGTTTCCGGCGGCCTGGCGGGAGAGGATTTCGCAGACGCGTTCCACGATGACGCTGCCGGCTTCGAGAGGAGGCAGTCCAGCGGAGTAGATGTTGGAGATGACCGTGTATTCAAACCGGATCGCCGGGTGGCCGCTGAACCGGGCGGCGGCGGATTGAACTTGCGGGTCCCAGAGACGGTAGACGAGATAGGCCGAAAGGCTGCGGGACGAGAGGGCGTCGCCGCCGGGACGCTCGCCGATCAGGTGAATCACGACGTCGGCCGCGAGCCGATCGGCGACGGCTTCGGCCAGCTTGGCTCGGCCGTAGCGGGCCAACAGGGGTTGCCCAACGGAGAGTTGGCGCCCTTTGAGCCCGTCGAGCAGCACGGGCAATAGATCGGGCAGGTTGTGGTGGACGGCCTCGGCGCTGAGGCCGTCTGAGATCAGAATTTGCACCTGGTTTCGCTCGGGCGAGAGGCGATCGCGGCTGGCGGGCGAGAGGCGTGCGCCCAAGTCCGGCGAGTTAAGATGGACCTGGCGGCTACAAGCTTCGGTCTCGACGATTCGCAGCGGCGCGATCTGCTCGAGCTGGCCCGCGCGCAACTCGGCGTGAATCGCCTCGCGCCCGATCGCCTGATTCATTCTCATCTCGCGCTGTAGCTGGTCCGCAGGGCGCGGTCCGGCAGTCTCGAAACCGGGAAGCGCCGGCGTGGCGCTACGGAGTTCCTGAAACTCGGCCTCGCAGCGGCAAAACATCCTGGGGTCGCCCCAACTCGGCCCGCGTACGACTTGTCCGTCCGCATCACGGGCAAATATCTGCCGGGAAAGGGCCCACTCGAGAAACTCGGGAGCCGGCAGCCGCCCATAGGTTTCGCGCAGCGTTTGAACGTCGTGACCGCTGGTGTCGAAGTAGGCGAGCATGCGATCGGTGTTCAGGCAAACGTCCATGTAGTAGTTGGCGCCGGCGGCGGCGAGCAGTCCGGTGGCGATCTGCTGGCCTTCCAGGCTGATGTTCGAGTGCAGCGTGTAACAGGGGGCCATTCCCATCGGCAGCCCCAGCAGCTTGCCCATGAAGTGGTCCTGCAAGTTGGCCAGCACCATCTCGAAACTGTCGAGGTGGGTTTCCGGGCCGATGAAGCCGGTGACGTTGTTGACCATGAACGGGTCGTAGCGGCGCGCCAGTCCGTAGCACAACGCCTCGGCGGTCGTCATGTCGATGCCGTTGTGCTTGTTGTAGGTGAACTCGCTTCCCTGCCCGGTTTCGAAATACATGAACTGCCGGGCGACGCCTGCCAGAGGCCCCCGCTCGGCCATCGTGCGGTAGCCTTCGTCCAGGAGATCGACGGAGATATCGAACTCCTCCAGGTTCGTTTTCTCGGTGCCGGCCAGGCTCTGGAACAGAATTTCGACCGGTGCGCCGCGCGCCAGGCAAGCGAGCTGGGTTTTGACGTGGGCCAGCACGCAGATTTGCGTCGGAACGCCGGTCTGGCGCCGCAGCAAGTCCAGATGCCGGAGAATCGCGGAGACATTTTCGACGCTGTCGACGGCCGGGTTGACGCCGATCAGGGCATCGCCGGCGCCCAGCGACAAACCGGCGTAACACAAAAGCGTGATGCCGCGCAAATCATCCGTCGGGTGATTGGGCTGAAGTCGCGAGGAGAGCGTGCCGGGCGAACCCAGCAACGTGCGGGCATGACTGGTGCGCGTGATCTTTCCGGCAACCAGAATGAGCTCGTGGACGTCGCACAACTTGGCCACGGCGGCGGCCATCACCCCGGAAAGCGCCGGGCCGAGGCGTTTGACTTCCAGGGCCGGCGAGCGCAGCAGGTGGTCCTTGAATTGGCCGAGCGTCATCTTTGCGACGCTTGCAAGCGCGTCGAGGTCCAGGTCGTAGTTGACCCGCATGACGGCATCGACCCGGCCCTCATCGTCGGAGAGCGGATGGTCGTAAAGGTGCTCCAAAGTCAATCCGGACAGGATTTGGCGCGCGGCTTCACGCTGCGTTTCGCTCGTCGCCGCCAGGTTGGCGTTTCGATCGCCGGCCTTGCCGTAATCGGCCGCGCCCAGCAAACGCTTGAGCCCGTGGAACGAGAATTCCCGATCGAACAGGCGCGTGGCATAAACCCGCTCGGGCTGCGGCCGGGGGACCGGGATTTCCGCCAGCGGCGTGAGGTTTTTCATGCATGGCTCCCCGCGGCGTGCAATGGGATTCATACCGCTGGCGACTCTTCGCGCAGGCCATAAAAGGCCACCGGCACGACCTGGTTGCGCAGGCGACCGATCTGAACGTACTCGGCATTCGGCACGTCAATTTCGTCGATCACGACGAGGTTCAGCGCCGCGGCGCCCCAATCGGTGACGTAGTTGCCCAGAACCTTTCCAAGATTCTCCGACACCAACAATACAAGAGGATGTTCGGCGGGGAAAGCTTGCGCCGCCAAACAGCCCGCCATGCGCCGTCCCAAATCGCGGATCAAATCGCCGTCGCGTCCCCTTAGCTCGATCCTAAAAGCCCCGCCGCGCGGACTTCGACGCGCGAAGCCGAGCAGGTAATCGACGTGTGCGGCGGGGGACTCCGGCGCGATCGTGCCGAGAACGGGAACATCCGCCAGCGGCAAACTTTCGGCACGCGGGAGGAATAAGGTGCTGCCGGAGACTTCCGTGTTGTAGCGGAGCAGACCATAAACGGTTGCGCGTCCGGCAGAGGCCGGCACAAACTTGCGAAAATGGCCGGCCCATTTAGGCGAGGCGACGAGCCGCCGCGCCAAGTCGATTCCCAGATCGCCGTAGCGGGTCACCGCCGGCCACGGCTGGCCCCGCAGATGAGCATAGACCAACTCGCCGACGCCGCCCGAGACGGTGACGATCGGATCGGAGACGTCCCCAGGCAATTGGAAAGCAACTTGCCGGTGCTGCTGGATGAGCGGATCGTCGGTCGGCTGGGCCGCGCCCTCCAATTCGGCCTCCAGGAGATTCATGTAGAAATCCAGCACGGCGTCGACTTCCCCTGCCGTGAGCGCGTGGCCGATTCGGCGGGGAATGCCAAGGTGCTCGAACAAGGCGCGGGCATAACGCGACAGTTTTGCAATCCGGTAGCTGCCCGGCTCCACCTGAACATGGCGCGCGCCGACGAACAAACAGCCGGTGCGCAGCACCTGGCCGGCGACTCCCAATGCAAGGTTGGTCGTGCCGCCGCCGATATCGAGGTTCACAAGCGGCGAATTCGGGTGCGCGCGGGAGAGCGCCGCCGAGCTGCCCATGAACGCCAGCCACGACTCCAGGCAAGGATCGTCCGCCGTCGCCACCAGCGCGTCGCGCAACCGGCTCTTGACCAGACGGACAACCGCCTGGGCAGCCGCGCCCTGTGCCGCCAGTCCGGTCAATAGCGCGCCGCCGCCGAAGATCTCCTCCGGCCCAACCCGCCCGGCCGCCAGGCAATCGTCGAGGTAACTGCCCAACGCATCCACGTCGAGACCGTCGTCCCGCCGCGGCGTAAAGATCATTTCCGAACGGTAGCGTTCGTTCACCGAGGTAATTTCAGTACGGCCGGTCACCGAGTTGTGCGCCAGTTGCGCCGATGCAACGATGGCGCTCGTGGTCGTGGTGCCAATATCGAAACCGACCAGATTGACTTCAGTAGGCATGCGTTGTCCCCCGGCCGGACCGGTGGTTGAGCATGCTCACGCCGGGCGTGAGCATGGCACCTGGCCACCGGTGACAAAGTTGACTCGCTCCTAGCCACTGCTTGACAAGCAAGAAGTGGCACGCGACAGCTTTACTTTGGCACTTTCCGGCTGGAATAGATTTTCAGATCGTCCATGGTAAACACGTTTTCTTGATAGATGCCCGCACCCGCAATGGTCAGGTAAAGTCCGTCCCGAATGGAATCGGGACGGGAGGCGAAATAGCCGCTCACGTCGAACGAATCCATCCTGCGACCGTCCAGCGTCCAGAACGCGGTGCGCGCGTCGTTGGTCAGATAGATTCCGTAACGGTGGCTTTGCTCGAGAAATTTCCGGGCCGGGCGAAAGATGCGGCATGCCATCACCAGGCAGGGCTCGCTGATAAACGGGCCCTGCTCGATCAGCTCATCCTGTTTGACTCGAAACTCCTCGGGGCCGACTCGCCACACGTTGTCGTTGGGATATTTTTTGAGATCTTCCGGCAAGAGGCTGCGCACGAAGGACACGAACAGGCCGTGGCGTCCCAGCCAGTCGATATGAAGCTGCACGCCTCGATCTTCGGGATTGTTCTGTCCGATCTGGCCGCGCCAACTGGCAACGGTAATTCCCCACCCCATGCGGTGTTCGCGGACAACGTCCGCCTCCAACTCGACCGGATATTCCCTTTCGTGCGTGTACGCGTCCAGCGTAATCTCCACGCCATTCGTGCCGGACAGCCCGGGGGCGAAACATTTCGCCTTCAGGTCGAGATACGAAAAGGTGAACGACTTGCCGGGGCCCGGCGGACCAGGCCGATTGGCCTCCATGCGCAGCAGGCCGTGCTCGGTCCGGCACGTTCCGCGCGTCGTCCAACGGCGCGGATCGAGCGGCCCGTCAAATTCGTCGGCAAACTCAATGGCCGGATTGGCCGGCCGCGGGTCGCGGTCCTGTGCCAACGCCGTGCCGGCCGCGTGACCGACGAAGACACCGGCAAGCAATGCCAGTCCCGCACGGCGGATTTCTGGCAACCTTGCAAAGCGCTGTGCGGGCATGGGGCAATTTGTCCTATGCAGAAAGGAATAAGGGCTGGAAACGGGACGACTGCGGGGCGGACAACCATTTATAATGCATGCCGCTGCCGTCACGCGAATCCGTTTCCCCCGGGGACCACGACGATGATTGCCAGCAAAAACGCGATTTTGAAGTGCGTATTGGTTGGCATGTTGCTCGGACTGGGCTGGACGAGCCCGCTTTGGGGTCAAAGCCGCCAGCGGCACGAGGACTTTGCGCGCGATCCGCTCTGGCACGGGGTCAACATTCGGCTGCGGCCTCAACTCGCGCCCGAAAAACATCAAGACTTCGGGTTTCGCGCGTCGAATCACGCCGGCGGCGAGCCGGGAGAGATCGGCGGCACGGTCTGGCGCTCGATCCGGCCGGCCTGGTATGCCAAGGTGATCGAGCCGCGCAACCTGGAAAATCGTCTGACCGCCTCGGGTAAGCTTGCGCTGACCCGGGCAACGCACATCGAAGGCTGGCAGACGGGCAGTACGATATTCATGGGATTTTTCAATTCGGCAGAACAAGGCTGGCGGCCCATCAACTTTCTGGGTTTCGCGCTGAGCGGCACCAACGAGCCGGTGGGCGCGGCGACGGTCGACATGAGTTATGGAACCAGCCGGTACGAGGCCGGCGGCTCGCTGCTCAAAGCGGATAAGATTCCGCCGATCGCGCCCGACGGCAAATCTCATACCTGGTCTATCGACTATGATCCCGAGGGCAACTCGGGCCAGGGCACGTTTACGTTCAAGTTTGACGGCGCAGAAATCGTTCTGTCACCGTTGGTCGAGCATCGCAAGCACGGGGCGACGTTCGATCGTTTTGGCATCTTCAACCTGCAACTGCCCGGCAACGCGATCACCGCGTTTTTTGATGATGTGACGATCAACGGGGTGCGCGAGGCGTTTGCGAGCGATCCGGGCTGGGATGCCAAAGGGAACGACGAGAAGTTTGAAGATCTGCTGGGTTACGGCATGAACGATTTCGGTTTCAGCATGACCAACTACGCGGGCGGCAAGCCGGGTGAAATCGGCGGACGTTTGTGGCAGGTGCAGGAGCCGGAGTACTTCGCACACTTCGGCGACGACATTGGCCGCCTCAGCCTGAAGGACAAATTGACCGCCAGCGGCAAGATTGCCTTCCGGCGGTTTTCGATCGACTGCGCCCTGCATTTCGGCTGGTACAACGCCGACACCCAGGGTTTTCCGATCAGGAATTACCTCGGCGTATACATGGACAGCTACAGCACGGTCGGCCGCTTCATCACGCCCGCTTACGCCACGTCGCGGGCCCGACTGGAAAGTGGGGCCGACGGCAGAAAGCGAGTCGTCGGCGCGCACGGCGGCGGATACGACGTGCTCATTCAGCCCGACGGCCGCGTCTACGATTGGACGATCCACTACGACCCCGACGCCAAAGGCGGACAGGGAGCCATCACCCTGACGCTCGGAGAAAAGTCCACGATGCTCGATTTGCTGCCGGAACACCGGGCCGCCGGCGCGGTGTTTAACCGCTTCGGCATATTCAACGCGCAGGGCAACAACGGAAAAGATGCCGTCCTTTATTTGGACGACTTGAAGTACACGGCCGGGCGTTAAACACGACAACGGCCCGAAGCCGACGCGCCCTTTGACCCCTTGCCCGAGACACAGCGGTCGGCGGCAAAACGCCTACAGATTCCAGGGTATTTCGTTGATAAAAGAAAACATCGCCCGGCTGACTGTCGGATAAAGTGAACGAGCAAGCACGCTGAAAAACCCCAGCGCGAACAAGAACTCACACGTCGAGTAACGGAAAATTCGCTTCATTTGTGGTTCCTCTATGACTTGCTCTGTGCCTATCCCACCTGAAATGCACATTGCGTGCCCAACAGGGAGGCTCGCAGGCACGGCTAATTCGATCGTCGAAACTCCGCAGTGTCCGATTTACTTCTTCCAGACTGTTTCCAGCTCGTCCGAGTATTGCTTGCGAATGCCGTTGTCGGTGAGGATGTCCTCGGTTGAGTCGAGCATCTCCTGCCGGCGGAACACGAGGGCTTCGGTGCCGCTGCCCGCGAAGCGGCACTCGAGGAATTCGTCCTTGCTGTCGCGGAGCAGTTGGACGAGATGGACAAGATTCTTGATCGCGACGCCGTTGACGTGCGTGAGGACTTGCAGCGTCGGAGAGTTGTAACCCTTGGTCAGGCGGTGCGAGAAAAAAGGACTCGCGACGACGACGAGCTCTTCGCCGTCGAAGGCCGGCGGATCTTTGACTCGCGTCACTAGCGGGCTCGATCGGACCAACAGCAGACTCAACCACTCCCGGCCCGTGCTCATTGCCGAAACCAACTCCGCAGTACCTGTTGAGAATACGATCGGCCCCAAGATGAAATAGCGCGGATACGCGCCGTCCAGGTTGGGAAGCACGCGCTTGCGGCGCGGAGTGACGGGCACGTCGACTTGCAGGGACCGGCCGTCGCGAAGCAGCGTGAAAGGGGCGACGCCGTCGTGCGCAAGCTTGGGAATATAATAGTCAAACATCACCTGCAAATCGTCTCCCAGACGCACGTTGCCGTCGCGACCGAGCGCGTGGGGGCCGACGTGGGTAATGACGTCATTGGGTTTCAGTTCGCCCGAGGAGTTGCCGGCGGCCAGCCTGGTAATCATGCACCCTCCCACGTCGCTGGGCAATTTGAGCCAGGTCCGCAACGCCTCGTTGTCGGTCGTCTGGAATTCGTCCCACAGCCGCGGCTTGCCGTCGTAGTTGCCGTCTATGACGTCGGCAAGAAACGTCCTTACCTCTTCGGCCGGAATCAAGTAGCCGATGTTCTCGGCGGCGGCCAGGCCCATAAACGCCACGCCAATCACCTTGCCGTCGGAAATGGCCGGGCCGCCGCTGTTGCCGGGATTGAGCGCGGCGTCGATCTGGATGCGCAGCCCCGCCGCGTCGTAGTAGTAGTTGGTGTACTCGACGCGCGACGCGATGCCTTCGGTGACCGAAATCTGGTCCCCGCCGATCGGATATCCGTAAACGTTGATCGGGGCCTTGACGCGGGGCAACGACTCGTCGAGCGCAAGCGGCGGCCGATCGGCGAAAAACGTCTCGTCCTCGACCTTCAAGATCGCCAGGTCCATCGAAAGGGAACTGGTCACGACCGTCGCCGGGATTTTTTCCGAGGACTGGTACGCCTGCACGTAAATCTGGCTCGGATAGTTAACGACGTGAGCATTGGTCAGGATCCGTTTGCCGTCGATGACAAAGCCCGTGCCCGAGCTTTCGCGCGGCGCGGCTTTGGTCCACGGTCGAAAGAAATCGGGGAACCGGTGCGTGGTATAGATCTTGACCACGGAAGGACGAATTGCGTCCTGGTCCGCCCGGGCCACCGAGCCGATGGCAAACAGGCACAGCGGCAGAATCGCGAGGCAGCATGAGGAGAATCCCGGCTGCGCGCCGATCGGCTCAGCTTTCGGCCATTTGTGTTGTGTCATACCGCGCAAATCTCCGTACTCGTAACAGGTCGTGAAGCAACGTCTCTTGTTCTCACTACCTTACTTGAACGAACGCCCAATCGCCAGCACGACGGTCTTCACCCGCATTCACGAGCGGGACGGAGCAGCTCACGAGCCGGCAGCCGGCATGCGCCAGGGCGATCGAATCGCAGCCTGGCGATAGAAAACGGCCGACGCGGTCGATCGACGTCAGCGCCGTCGCCTGCGGCTCGTTGGGAGTCCGCTCGCCTTTCGCGACGAGGGACGGGATTGGGCCATCGGCAGCTCTTCGGCTGGGCCCGGCGGCTCGGCCGGCGGAATGAGTTCGGGCGCGGCTGGCGGAGCAGCTTCGTCGGCCCGGGGAACCACTTCGGGACCAAAGGCCGGGGCCTCGTTCACAGGCGGCAGGTGCCGCAGGAGGTTGACGTTGGGGCTTAAGCGAATTTGCCAGCCGCCGCCCAGTCCGCGATAGACCTGGATCAGACCCTGGCCGATTTGGCCTTGAGCCACCGCCCATTGATCCTGCTGTTGGATGAGACTTTGCACGATCACGGCGTAGCGATTGAAGTCGACGCCGCCTAAGCCCGCTTCGTATTGGGCGACGATGACCGCCAAAGCGCGATAAGCGGCGTCGACGCTGGCGCCGAGCAATTCGGCACGGCGCTGTGCCTCGAGGAACGTAATAATGCCGTTTTCGACTTCGGCGCTGGCTCGCACTACCGTGTTTTGATACGTCGCGACGAGCTGGTTGAACGTGGCGTCCTGCAGCCGAATGTTGTTCAACAGCCGGCCGTAATTGAGCAGGTTCCACTGAAACCGCGGGCCCACGAATCCGGTGAATGAGCCGGGAGCGATCAATTGATCGAGTTGCGAATTCTGCCAACCGAGCGAACCGGTGATCGTAAACGCCGGATAAAGATCGGACGTGGCGATGCCGATTTGCTCCGCCTGTGCCGCGGCGTCGCGTTCCGCTCTGCGGATGTCGGGCCGGCGGCGCAGCAGCTCGGCCGGAATGCCGACCACGACGTCGTCGGGCGGAATGGGGATGCCGGTTTTGGGGGCGGACTGGAGCGACGGCTCCAAATCGACGGACGGCCGGCCCAACAGTACGCAGAGCCCGTTTTCGGCCTGTCGCAAATCGATCTTAAGTTGCGCGATCTGGGCCTGGCTTTGCTTCAAATCGCTTTCAGCCTGCGCTTTATCCAGATCGGTAACGCCGCGAAAACCGGCTTTCAAGCGTTGGTCGATGAAGTTGTAGACGTCCTGCTGCACGGCAATGGCGTTTTCCAACAGTTCGATTCGCCGCTGCGTGGTGCGAATTTGCACGTAGGCGCTGGCCACGTCGCCCAAGAGGGTGACCAGCACGTCGTCGTAGTTGAAAACCGACGCGTCGAGACTCGCCTCGGCCGCCAGGATGGCCCGGCGAAAGCGGCCCCAGAAGTCGAGCTCCCAGGCCAGGTTGAACCCGTAGTCCCAAAGCTCGGTGTAGTTGCCCTGGACGACCGAGCGCTGATAGCCTCCGGAGTTGTCTTGCCGCTGCGGAAAGAAATTGCCCACCGCGATGCCGAATTGCGCGCGGGCCGCGAGCACCCGGAACCCGGCCTCGCGCAGCGTCAGATTCTGCTGGTAGGCGTCGACGACCAGGTTGTCGAGCATCGGGTCGTTGAAAACGTCCCACCAGGTGCTCAGATCGCCCGTTTCGCCTCGCAAACGGACGTCGGCTGCGTCGATCCAGTGGTTGGCGACGGGCGCCGGGGGGGTCACGTAATTGGGCCCGACCTTGAAGCCGTTGTGCACGTAATCGCGCAGGCTCGTGCAGCCGCTCGAGAACAGCGCAAGCAAGACGAATGTCGCCGAACAGGCGAATCGCCGGTATTGCGCGAACATCCGCTTGCTCCTCTTGCGCGATTCAACGGTGGATGGATCTCGCCATGGCGGCTTGGGGCGCGCGGCTTGTTGATTTGAAGCGCTGCCCAATGGCCGAGACGTGCAAGGCAAAAAAAACGGCACAAGACGCACAGGAGCGACAGTTGCGCTAATCCGCCTCTAAGGTCATATCGACACGCCAGCTACAACCGCGCCCGGTGAAGCTCGCGCGCCAGTGGAACCGAAATTGCCGTCAAAGTTTCGCGCGGTGGGGACGCCCCGCACGATCGCCGGCGGCCGGCACCCAACCGAATGGTGCACCTCTCGACAGCCAGCAATCGCTACCGGCGGCAAATCCGGCAAAGTTTGCCCGCATTCGCAAGAAGCGCGAACGGGCCCTCCATGTGAGGTCGCTCGCTGGCGCGATTGCACGAGCTCACTCGTATCGCAAGGCCTCGATGGGATCGAGCCGCGAGGCCTTCCAGGCCGGATAGAACCCGAAGGCGATGCCGACTCCGGCCGACACGACAAACGCGGCGGCAATCGCCGGCAGCGAGGCCTGGACCGGCCAGCGCAAGAAGAACCAGACGAGCATCGTCGCCGCGCGACCCAGCAGGATCCCCATCGCGCCGCCGAACAGGCACAGCACCACCGATTCGATCAGGAATTGGCGCAGGATGTGGCGCGAGCGGGCGCCGACGGCCATGCGCAATCCGATCTCGCGGGTTCGCTCGGTGACGGAAACGAGCATGATGTTCATGATGCCCACGCCGCCCACGGCCAGCGAGATCAGCGCCACGATCAACAGCAGGCCACCCATCATCCGCGACATGGACGACATGGCCTTGATGATTTCGGCCATGTCGCGGATCGAGAAATCGTCTTCCTGGCCGGGCCGGATGCGGTGGCGCTCGTGCAACAGGCTGGTAATCTGTTCGATCGCCTCGGGCGATCTCTCGGCGGAGGCGGCCTTGGCAAGAATCGTCTCGACGTTGACGAATCGGATCGGCTGCGGCGTGTTGGCCTCCTGCGCCAGCGACTGCTCGGGATACAAAGGCGCCGAGCCCGGGTAGAGGTTGCTGAGGCTGTTGATTTTTTCCCGGGCCGGGTTGCTGGCGGCCGTTGTGCCGGCGTCGGCTTTCGCGAACCCCGAACTTTCTCCGGTGATGCGATACTTCATCGTGGTCCAGGGGGCGAGCAGGACGTCGTCCTGGTCCATACCCATCATGCTGCCGCCTTTGCGGCCGAGCACGCCGACGACGCGCAGGGCCACGTTGCGCACGCGGATGTCCCGTCCGATGGGTGATTCGCCTTGGAACAATTCGCGAACCAGCGTTTTACCGATCACGCAGACTTTGTTGGCGGCCAGCACGTCGCGCTCGGTGAACATTTCCCCTTCGTCCATGTCCCGCCAGTCGCGGATGATCAAATAGGAGGGAGTCGTGCCATACATTCCCATGGGCACCCAGTTGCGGTTTGCATACACGACTTGTCCGCTGCCCTGCACCTGCGGCGCTACGGCGGCCACAGCGCTGCATTGCCGCCCGATTTCCTCGGCGTCTTGGGGCGTGAGCGTTTTCTCGCTGCCCATGCCCCAACTGACGCCGCCGCTGGCGGCGGCGCCGGACTGGACGATGAGCATGTTGGCGCCCATGCTCGACATGGTCTCGATCAACGCCTGGCGGGACCCTTCGCTGATTTCGACCATGGCGATCACGGCGGCCACGCCGATGACGATGCCCAACGTCGTCAGGGCCGAACGCATCATGTTGCGGCGCAAGGCTCCGACGGCGGTGCGCCAGGTCGCCGGTAAAAGCGACCCGATGGCGAGCGATCGCGCCGGTTTTGCCACGCCAACCCGCGCAAGGGTGCCGGGCGCAGCCGCCGGTGGCGGCGCAACTTGAGTCGCTGTTGCCGTGCCAACCACCACGCTACCCGACTCGGCGGCACGCGAGGCCGGAACCCACGCGCCGGTGCCATTTCCGTTCGGCTCGGGGTACGGACCTGGCGCAGGGTATCCATTGGTCGTGAGGTGGTGCGGGGCCGGCGGGCCATGCCTGGCCGCGGCCGGTCCAACGTCGTCGCTGGTGACCCGGCCATCGGCCAATTGAATGACGCGATGAGCGTAGCCGGCTACCTTCAGGTCGTGCGTCACCACGATGATGGTGAGACCCGTGGCGTTTAATTCTTGGAACATCTCCAGGATTTCCACGCTCGTATGTGAGTCGAGGTTGCCGGTTGGCTCATCCGCCAAAAGCACGGCCGGCTGGTTCACCAGTGCCCGCGCGATCGCCACGCGCTGTTGTTCACCGCCGGACATCTGCGACGGCACGTGTTCCCTCCGATCGCTAAGTCCCATGCGATCAAGCAGCTCATGGGCGCGGGCCAGAGCCATTGCCGGCGAGGGGCGATCGGGCGAGTAATCCAGCGGCATCAAGACGTTTTGGACGGCGGTGGTCCGCGGCAACAGGTTGAAGCTTTGAAAAACGAATCCCAGCTTCGCCGTGCGGACCAACGCCCGGCGGTCCGCGGCAAGCTGGCTGATCTCCTGTCCCTCCAAGTAGTATCTTCCGGAGGTGGGCCGATCGAGGCAGCCGAGGACGTTCATCAGCGTGGTCTTGCCGGACCCGGAGGCGCCCATCAGCGCGACCATTTCGCCCTGGCGAATCGAGATCGAGATTCCGTTGAGCACGGGCACGTCGATCTCGCCGACGTGGTAGGTCTTGTGAACGTCCTCGATTCTGATGAGATCCATGGCCAAGGCCGGCTCCTAACTGCTCTTTTTGCCCGCTTTCGGGCTCCCAGGCCGCCTGAAAGCGAAGGGATTGTTGGCTTCGGTTTCGGCGACCTCGCCGAGGTTTTCGCTCAGCACAACTTCCATCTGCTCGGTCAAACCGCCGCCGACAATTTCCGAGTGCGTGCCATCGGTGACGCCGACTTGTACCTCGAGCGGATATACGAAGTTGCCTTGCTTGACCCAAACCGTGCGGTGTGCATCGTCGCTGGGGTCATCGCCGCCGGGGGAAGTCGAAGATTCGGCCGAGCCGGACGGAGGCGGGACAATCAACTCGCGGCGCGGCCGATAGCGCAGTGCGGCATTGGGCACCTTCAACACATCCTGGCGATGGTCCACCTCGAATCTCAGGTCCGCCGAAAGATACGGCAACAGCTTCAGGTCGTCGTTGTTCGTGCTCACCACAACCGTGTACGTGACGACATTGTTCGTGGTCTTGGCGTCGAAGCGAATCTGCCTCACCTGGCCGCGAAAGACGTCGTCGCGAAAGGCGTCGACCGTGAAGTCGACGGGCATTCCCACTTTTAACTGGCCGATGTCGGCTTCGTTGACTGCGGCCCAGACCTCTATTCGCCGCAGGTCCTTGGCGATCAAGAACAAACTGGGGGCGTTCAGGCTCGAAACGACCGTTTGACCCATGTTCACGCGGCGAGCGATGATGGTGCCCTTGACCGGGGATTTGATAGTGGTATAGCCGAGATTCGTATCGGCCGATTCGAGCGTGGCCTCCTGCTGCTTGACGGCGGCCGTTCCCACGTCGACGTTGGCCTTGGCCACTTCATAATTGGCCTTGGCCAGCACGAAGTCACTGTCCGAGATGCCCTTGATTGTCGTGGGCTCGCTGGCATCGCCGTTCTTTCGGCCAAATCCGGAAAGGCTGGTCAGCTTGAGCTCGCGGAGCCGCTGGGCTCGCTCCCATTCCGCCGTGGCTTGGGCGTACATGGCCTTGAGGTGGATCAAATCGGCCTTGGCCCGGTCCAGTCCGGCCTGGGCCTGGTTTCGCGTGGCAAGGTAGAGCGCGTCATCGATTCTGGCCAGGACGGTGTTTTCCTCGACCGGCGAGCAGTAATCGATGTGCTTGTCCTTGAATTCAGGATCTGTCGCGGCGCGGGGATCCATGCCAAACTCCTGGATGCGGCCCACGACCTGCGCGCCGACGTCGACGATCTCTTCCGGCTCGACGGTTCCCGTGGCGCTGATCGTGATCAGCAGATCGCCGCGCTCGACAACTTCGGTGCGCAAGTTGGGCGGGGCCTCGGCGCGGAGGTAATTCGCGTAATACAACGCGGCACCCACGATGCCGACGACCAACAGTCCGACGATAATCCTCATGGCCGATTAACCTGACAGTCTAAATTGCCGACGATTCGTACCAACGAGCTAGGTCACGTTGCAATTGCCGGGCTTTTGCCAGGCACGTCCTCCAAGAGGTTCATGGATCACCGGCGGCCTCTCCAAAAGCCGCCATCGACGCCAACACGTTGTTTCTGGCCGCGGCTGTCATGCCCTTGAGAATCTGCATGACTCGCTCGATGCGCTTCTCTTCACGCAGCCGCAGCATCTTGCGGGCCCGCGTCGTCAATTGCACCCTCCGCACGCGACGATCTCCGCCGCCGGGCAAACGGGTCACCATTCCGGCGGTTTGGAGGCGATCGGCTATTTGCGTGATCGCGCTTTGCGAGACGCCGAGCCCTCGGCTGAGCTGGCTCATGGACCGGGGTCCCTCGAACAGCGCGATGCAAACGCGGAACTGCCTTAGCGGCAACTCATCCGCCGGATCATCGTCAAGCCACACCTTGCGTGCCAGGGCTTTGAAGATCGCGTCCAGTTCCCTGGCTTGTGCATGGACTGAGGCGTCTCCCAGCGAAACGGACGGCGAATCATGACGGCCGTTTCCGGGGGAGGCCGGCCGCCGACGGGATCGGGCTATTTGGTTCATGCCCCTATATTATTAATTCACATTAAATAAAACAAGCCTGCCGGGCCGCGGGCCGGATGGCCTGAAAGGGCGAATGCACGCCAAAGGGAGGCTCAATATGACGTTGATTTCTTCCCGGAAAGCATCGCCAGGCGTCGTCCGGCCGAGGACTCGCCGATCAGGATCGCCAGCCGCCGCTGGCGCGTCTCCTCCTTTCTCGCGCTCATCACCCAGAAGCTGGCCAATCGGCGGTACGAGGGAGGCTGGGCCTCGAAGAAGCGCCATGCCTTTCGGCTCCGCCGGAACTGTTTCTCGTAGCGGGGCTCGAGTTTGCGCGACTGGTTCTCGTACGAATACTTGCCCGTCTTTTCCGGATCGCGGCGCCGGAACGCCTCTCGGCCGGCCGGTTCGACGAGTCCGAGTTTCTCGAGTTCTCGAAAACGCCTGGTATTGACCAGGCTCCAGGTGCTCTTTGGCTTGCGCGGCGTGAAACGGATCGTGTAGCTTGATTCGTCGATGCTGTTGCGAACGCCGTCGATCCAGCCGAAGCACAATGCCTGGTCGAGGGCCTCGGCATACGTAACGCCGCTCTTCCCGGCGTTCTTCTTATAGAGGCCGATTTGAAGCTCCGTTGCGGCCGGATGGTTCTTCCGGAACCAGCGCCACAAATCGGTCCGCGATTTGAAGAATCTCGGTTGCACGTGTTTCCTCACGCCGAGTTGTCGGCCGGTTCTCGCGATTCCGCGTGGCCGAGAAGGTTTGCCGCGGTCAACGACTCTGGTATTGTAAACCGGTTGCCGATGCCTCGGCCAACCGAACGACTCTCGATGGGGATACGCCCGTCTCGGGACCCCTTCCGATCGAGCGCGCAAGCGCAAGCCCGCTTCGATGACTACGCTTCCGTCAACGATTCCAGCCACGCCCGGTACGGCCCGGTGGCAATTGCGAGTAGTTCGGCGCGGCGCGTTTGGAACCGATGCATGTCAAACGGCTTCAGCAACAGGGGCGAAAGTCGATACAAAGGGCTTTCGCGATCCTGCTCTTCATCGAGCAGCCCGAGCGCCTGCTGCTTGAATTCACTGTAGACGAGCGAGCCGTACTCGTGGCCCTTTGCCAATGCGCCCAAGAACAGGATCTTGGGGACCTGGGCCTTTGGCATTTCCAACACCAGCGCGAGGCACGACTGGAAGATATTGCGCTCGCCCCAGATCGCGTCGCGGTGGACGATTCCGGTCTGGACCATGGAGAGGGTCATCGACTGGGCCAGGCACGACAGGTAGAGGCTGATCGCGGCCGCGTCGGGGCGGCGGTAGAAATCCGCGGCCGGCGAGCGGCGCAAACCTCCAAGCCCCCAGAGCAGGTCTTGCTCGAGTGCCAAGACCGCCGATCCGAGGCCGTCCCAAGGGCCGGCGCATTCGAATTGCCGGATCGATTCACGCGCCGTGCAGTCCCACAAGGTCAGGCTGATTCGCAGTTGGTTGCCCGATTGTGCGACGGTTCCGGAAACGGCAAATCTCGCGTCGGCGGCGAAATCGAAGATGTTTTCCGCGGGCCACTCGGTTCCGGAAACGATGGGTCCGCCGCCGCGAATCACCGGAATTACGGTCCTGGACCGGTAGCCGGTCCAGAAAAAGGCCGATTCGGTCAGGTACAAGGCCAGGCTGCGAGTCAGGCGCCCCAGATCATCTTCGCGCTGGACGACCGGTTCGGTCTCGTCGCTGGCCGTCGTGTTGGCCAGCGGCAGAAAGACGATCTCGTCGCCGCGATTCCCGGCCGAGGGAAACAGCCAGCCCAGGTCGTGCAGTCCTTGCGTCCAGATCGGCCGTTCGATGGCCAATAGCTCGCACGAGACCGGCTCGCCCGGCGCCGGCGCTTTAGCCTGTGGCAATTCTTTGAGCTTGCCGAACTCGTTCGCGTAGTGGAACAAGTGATCCCGCAAGTCGGGCCGGTTCAGGCTGAACAGCTCGTGCAGCAGTTCCTCTCCCGCGGTCACTTTCCCGGTTTGCAGAAACGCCTGCAAAAGATTGACGCCCGCGCGGGGATCGTGACGGTGGGGATCGTAGACGGGCCGGACGACGTCGAGAATCTCGTGCACGTGGCCGTGGTTGCCCAAGTCGCCCGAGATCATCGTCAGCACTTCGGGCTCATCGGCGGCCAGATCGAGCACGTGGTTGTAATACTGTCTGGCCTCGGCCAGGTTCTTTTGTTCCAGCGATCGGCGGGCCAGCCACAGTTGCGGCCGCCAGCTTCCCGCCAGACCGGCCGCGCGGCGCATGGCCTCCCAAAGTCCCTCTTCGCCGCTTTTCTCCTGCTGGAGGCTGCAATACCACAACAGGCCGTTGTCCTGATTGGGATCGTGCGTCAATGCCAGCCACAACGTCGCTTCGGCTTGTGCCTCGAGCCCGCGCTCGAACTGCACTTTGGCCAGATTGGTCATGACCGTGCCCGAAGGACCAAGCCGATCGAGGTAGTCGGTAAGCACCCGCTCGGCGCCGTCCAGGTCTCCGTTTTTCAACAGCACGATGCCGCGCACGGTGTGGCCCCGCTCGCGAACGGGATCGATCTCAAACAGCCGCTCCGAGGCGGCCAGCAGGTCGCGGTGGAATCCGTCGCCGAGCGCGCCGACGATGATCGTGTACAGCGCGTCGGGATCGTCCTGGGCTTCGGCCAATTGATCGGGCAGGACTTGCGTGCGCCACTGGTCCGGCGAAATCTCGAATTGCCGGCCGAGCTTGTCGTACACGGTGATCATGGCCGGCGGTTCGCCGGCCGGCTGATCGACGGCAGAAGTCGGCGCTGACGACGGCGAGAACAGAGATTTCAGTTGGCTCAGCAAACCCATGAAAGCACCCTCCAGAGTCCCCTTTCCATCGCGGCGCGCGCGATGGCGCACGCGTTGCCTCCTGAAAGCCTAGCTGGCAACTCCGATCGAGTCGCCGTTGCGCGCCCGGCTTGCCGCCGTAACGGGGGCGCTTCCACGCGAAGTTTGAAAACGACCGATTGACGCGGCCCGTCAAGATCAGCAAATTCGCGCCGGACAACGGACAGGAGCCGCAAAATCGTTACTTCGCGAAGACGCGAAACGAGAAGACCGGGTTCGGCTACCGGGCGGCCTCGAGCACCGAAAGCGCGTCGCGGTTCGCCGCTTGCAAATCGATGGGGCCGGAGTGAATCAACACGGCGTACCGCAGCCGCAGCGATTCTCCCTTCCCAACGGTCACTTTGCTCTTCGCGCCGCCGGTGAAGGCCTTGCGGCCGAACGGGTTGGCGGCCAGGAAACCGTAATCCCGGGCGTGGAACCACGAGCTGCGAAAATTCCGCGGGTCGGGCACCAGCAAGATGCCGAGCGGCCGGCCGTCAATCGTGCCCGAGTAGTCGCACCAGTCGGCCTGCTTGCCCCAAATCTGTTTTTCGTTCACGAGGCCGTTGCTGTTGGTCATCCGCCCGCCGTTTTTCACGGCCAACGGCGTCGCCACGCGGACGCCCAGCCCCAGCTCTTCCTGGTCGCCGAAGTAGAAATCGTCGGGACCGCTGAACTGCGAGTCCCAAACAACGAGGTAGCCGGACGGACGGACGCGAATCGCGATTCGGCAGAGCTCATCGCAGATCGTCTTGTCGCCCGAAAGGTAGCGGTTCTTGACGGCAAAGCGGCCGCCGCCGGAGTCCGCGGCCGGTTTCTCGACGAATTCGAGGTGCTTGACAGTCGCCTTGTTGCGCCAGAAATCGGCGCCCGACAGGTCGCCGAAAGCCAGCCAGATACCCGGGTGGAAGGTGTCGTGGTCGGTGGCGTCTTGGCCCTCGACGGGCGGATGATTTCGGGTCACTTGCGTTCCGTCCGGCGCGCGTACGTGGCCCAGGTAAGGACGCGGAATCTTGTCGTCGCGAAACACGTACGTTGCAAACGGCCGGCCGGCAATTTTGATTTGCAGGCTGTCGGTTTGCGGCACGAATGAAACGCCTTCCTCCCCATGCGCCGCGGAGAAAGCGACGAGAAATGCCAGCGAGATGGCTGCTGCGAATGCGTGTTTCATCTCCCCTCGCGCGTGATCGAACGATTAAACCGGGAACGAGAGCTATGCTTTTCGCTTGATGTTCCGCTCGGCGAAGGCGGCCATCTGCTTGAGCACTTCGTCGGAACACCAGTAGTCGATCACCGCCGCGTCGTCGGGAGCCGTAAGCCGCGCGGCTTCGAGCATCGGGCGGCGCACGGCCAGCTTCGTTGCCTTGAACGTGGCCGGCAGCAGCGCGCCGAGCTCTTTGGCCACCTCGAAGGCCCGTTCGTCCAGACGCTCCGGCTCGAGCAATTCGTCGACCAGTCCGTGGGCCAACGCCTGGTCGGGCGGCCAGGTGCGGCCCGTGCAAATCAGCGTGGCGAAATGCTCCGGCGGCGTGGCAAAGCGGGCAATCTCCAGCGCCAAGGCCGGAAACGGCACGCCGACCTGAATCTCGGTCAGTCCGATGCGGGCCGTGCCGCGGGCGAGCAATCTTTGGTCGCAGGCCAGCATGAGGATCGCGCCGCCGGCAATCGCGTGGCCGTTGACGGCCGCGACCAGCGGCTTGGGAAAGGTGGCCAGCCGCTCGAACACCTTGACCATGAACGGAACGAATTTCCGCACGTAGGGTTCGCCGCCGGCGACCAGCTCCGGCAAGTCGACCCCGGCGCCAAATACGGTTCCCTGCCCCGTGATGATGGCGGCTCGGGCGGAACTGTTCTCGATCGTCGCAAGCGCCTCGTAAATGGCCTCGAGCAACTCGAGGTTGAGCGCGTTTCCTTTGCCGCGCTGCATGCGAAGAATCGTCACGGTTCCTCGGGTCTCGAGTTGGATCATCGGAAGGTGCTCCTGACTTGCATCCGGGCGTGCGGGTGGCCACATTATAACGATCGCGAACGAACTTGCACGGTCCCCTCAAACGCTGGTGAATCGAACCATGAAACGCACCCATTGGCATTGCGCGGCCTTGCTGACAGCGGCGGCGGCAGCCAGCCTGGCGGCGCCGGCCGCGGCGGACGATGAGCCAACGAACTACGACGAGGCCAAGGTGCCCCCGTACACGCTGCCCGATCCGTTGGTCATGCAGGACGGGCGGCCCGTCACCAGTGCCGCCATGTGGCGCAAAGAGCGACGCGGCGAGCTGCTTGAGCTGTTCGAAAAACACGTATACGGCCGCCGGCCGCCCGAGCCGCGCATGACCCGCTTCCGCGTCACCGAGTCGACGCCCGACCATTTGCACGGCAAGGGCACGCGGAAGGACGTGCGCGTCGAGTTGCCGTCGCCGAGCGGTCCGGTGCTGTTGTTGGCTGTCGCGATGTTTGTGCCGATCAAAGCGCGGCGCCCCCTGCCGGCGTTCGTCGGAGTGCACCTGTTCGACACGGCCTCCGAGCAACCCCTGCCGGGCAAACCGTTGGAGGCGGAGGTTGGCGAGCCGCTGCCGGGAAAACGTCTTTTGGACGTGATCCTCGAGCGCGGATATGCGATCGCCACGCTCGACCCGGACAACTTTTGTCCCGACGACAAGGAGACGTTTCGCCAGGGCGTGCTTGACCATTTCTACCCCGACCGCTCGGGCCCGCCGGGACCCGAGGAGCCGGGCGCGATCGCCGTTTGGGCCTGGGGGCTCAGCCGGGCTTTGGACTACATGGAGCAGGATCCCGAGATCGACGCCGCGCGCGTGGCGGTCATCGGCCATTCGCGGCGGGGCAAGACGGCGCTTTGGGCCGGCGCTTGTGATGAGCGGTTCGCGATCGTGATTTCCAACGACTCCGGTTGCGGCGGCGCGGCGCTGAGCCGGCGCATCTTTGGCGAAACGGTGGCCCGCATCAACCGTGTCTTTCCTCACTGGTTCTGCGGCAACTTCAAGAAATATGACGGCCACGAAGACCGGCTGCCGATCGATCAGCACGAGCTGGTGGCCTTGATCGCGCCGCGTCCGGTGTATATCGCCAGCGCCCAGGATGACGGTTGGGCCGACCCCAAAGGCGAGTTTCTTGCGGCGCTCGGAGCGGAGACGGTCTATCGCCTATGCGGCCGCGCAGGCCTGGGAACAAGCGAGCCGCCGCCGGTGAACCAGCCGGTCGGCGATTTCATCGGCTATCACATCCGCACGGGCAAACACGCGCTGACGGACTACGACTGGCTCAAATATCTCGACTTCGCCGATCGGCATTTCGGCCGGCCGGCAGCCCGCACCGCGAAGTGAGTCAAAGGGCGGGTTGATCAGGGCAGCGTGACGACGTGCTCCTGGTCGTCGGCATAAAACTTTCGTTCCTCCGGGTAAGGGAATCCCTCTTTGTAGAACTGGTAAGTGATTCGTCAACCACCTTGCGCTCAGGCGGAATCGCGATGCACGGTGTCCGGTGAGAAGGCAGGCAAGCAGACGGCGACATATTCGGCGCCTGCCGGGTCCGGCGTGCTGTATTGAACCCACTCGCCGCCGTGGACGACGATGGCCTGGCCGGCGGCGACGTCCAGTTCCCGGTCCTTGAGCTTCACGCGCAGGCTGCCGCGCAACACGACCGTGTATTCGTCGAACGCGGGCGTCTGGCCAGGCTCGGTCCAGCCCGAAGGGCTCACCATGCGGGCGATGCTCAACGCCTCGGTGCGCGAATTGACGCGGCCGACGAACTCCTCGATCGACTTGGGCGGTTGCCCGGCCGCCTGGACTCGGGTCGGCTTCTCGATGTGCGTGGCCATGGCGTGCGTCCGGGACTGCTGGACTTGTGAGCGCCCCTTTGTAAATCATCGAGGGGGCCCGATCAAGCGTCACGGCGACGCCCCGGCTCGCAGTCGGCCTTCAAAGACCAACACCGCTCGTCCGGTCAAAAGCACCCGATCGCCGTCGATGGAAACCCCCACCACGCCGCCGCGTCGCGACGCCTGGTACGCTTGGAACCGGTCGCGGCCCAGCCGCTTCTGCCAAAAGTGGGCCAGCGTGCAGTGGGCCGAACCCGTGACGGGGTCCTCGTCCACTCCGGATGCCGGCGCGAAAAATCGCGATACGAAATCGAAAGGCGCGCCCGACGAGCGGGCTGTGACAATCACCCCGCGGCAGTCGACCGCGGCCAAGCGCACAAAGTCGGGGGCCATCCGCCGCAGCTCGGCCTCCGACGCCAGTTCGACCAGAAAGTCGAACCGGCCCTGGCCCACGTATTTGGCCTCGACACCCAAGGCTTCGAGAAGACCCGGCGGAGCGCGCGTTTCGGTTTGCGGGTCCAGCGGAAAGTCGAGCCCGATTTTTCCCCCCTGCTCGCGCGCGGTCAGGATGCCGCTGCGGGTGGAAAAGCGAATCGGCTCGTCGACGGCCGCGCGTCCGGTGTGCCACAGGACACACGCGCTGGCCAGCGTGGCATGGCCGCAAAGGTCGACTTCCAAGGCCGGCGTAAACCAGCGTAGGTCGAAACTTTTTGGCCCCGGCCGGACGAAAGCCGTCTCCGAGTGCTTCAATTCCGCCGCCACGCTTTGCAACCAGGCGTCGTCGGGCCACGCGTCGACGAGACAAACCGCCGCCGGGTTGCCGCTAAACGGCCGCTCGGCGAAGGCGTCGACGAGGTACAGCGGTAGGGGTTCGAGGGTGGACATCGAGCGAGTGACACCGTCGGCTCAGACCGGGTTCACTGATTACGGGCGCTTGCGCACGACGAGTCGCACCCCATACTTGGGACGCAGCGTGAACGTCGGGTCGGGGACGATTTTTTGGTTGGGCACCAGCGTGAACTCAAAACGCTGGACCAGCGCGGCCAGCACAAGCGGCACTTCGACCATGGCCATTTGATTGCCGATGCAAATCCTCGTGCCGCCGGCAAACCACTAGTGTCCGATCGAGGCAATGCCCACGAACCGCCCGCCGCTGATGAACCAGCCCTCGCCGCAATCCGCGCACCAGACGATTTGCGTGCGGATGCGGATCGAGTAGCCGCAATCGCTGCGAATGGTGATTTCGACTTCGCCCTCATTGAGATCCATGTTGTGGATCAGGCCGATGCCTGTATCGGAGATTTCGCGGGTAAACGCGGAGTATTTGTGGCCGTCGTCCATTTCGATCGAGATGGGTCGGAAGAACGCATAGCGAACGTCGGCGCGCCGATCGGTCTTGAGCGCGGCCTTGGCCTCGACGATGAGTTGGTAAATTGCCTTTCCAGGAGAGACTGTTTCAGCGTTGTCGTCTGCCCAAATCGCCATGGGTCACCTTGTGTTAGACGCGTGGTTCCTCCAATGGGACCGCCCCAAAAAACATACGCCGCAAATCGGCACACATTGCCGGAAAACGCGTGACAATTGCCGCCACGACTGATGCGGCTGTCACAACCCGACCGCCGGACAGGCCAGCCGCCGCATAGGCTTTTGCGCGCGGGAAACGGCGCCTCGCCGGGCGACGAACCGGGACATGCCGCGACGCGCGACGCGCGACCCGCTGCACAACGTCGTCGCGAGGTGTATACTGCCCGCTTTGCGGGCGACGCGGACGGTGGCGGACTTTTCGTTGCGCCCCCTTGCCATGAATCGCTGGCCACCCCGGCCAGGCTGCACGCCATGACCGCCATGAATCCGCACGACATCGCCGCCATGCGCAGCAAGCTGTACACGGCGGTCGTCGCCGACGTGCTCGACGCGCTGGGGTTTCGAGGGCAGGCGGTCGCAGGGCCCTTGCCGCGCGTCAGCGGTCGGGGTCTGTTGGCAGGACGGGCCAAAACGACGCTCTGGGACCCGATCGACCAGATCGACCCGCGTCCTTATGAGCTGGAATTGAAGGCCGTCGACGAGTGCCGCGCCGACGAGGTACTGATCGCGGCCGCCGGCGGGTCGCTGCGCTCGGGAATCTGGGGCGAATTGCTCTCCACTGCGGCCCGAAACCGCGGTTGCGCGGGAGTGATCGTCGACGGCGCGGTGCGCGACGTCGCCAGGATGAGCGAAATGGGCTTTCTCGTCTTTGCCCGCGGCACCTGTCCCCTCGACAGCCTGCACCGCCAGCGCGTCACGGCCATCGACGTGGCTGTGGAAGTCGGCGGCGTGACCATCCAGCCCGGCGACCTGGTGCTGGCGGATCTCGACGGCGTGGTGGTCGTGCCCAAGACGGTCGAGGCCGAGGCGCTTTCGAAGGCCTGGGAAAAGGTGACCGCCGAGAACCAGGTTCGCGACGAAATCCGGGCCGGCGGCAAGGCCGGCGAAGTTTTCAAAAAATATGGGGTGCTCTAAATGCGCGTCGGAATCATCGCGTTGCAGCACGAGTCGAATACGTTTTGCGCCACGCCCACCACCACGGCCGATTTCGAAAAGGGGGCCCTGCTCACCGGGCAGGACATCCGCCGCCATTGGGGCGATTCGCACCACGAGGTCGGCGGTTTCTTTGCCGGGCTCGAGGAAATGGAGATCGAGCCCGTGCCCGTGTTCCTGGCCTGGGCCATGCCCGGCGGAATCGTCACCGCACGCACGCTCGAGTCGCTGCTCTGGGCCATGCTGGACCAATTGAGAGCGGCCGGCGAGCTGGACGGAGTGCTGGTCGCTCCGCACGGGGCCGGCGTCGCGGAGAACGCGCCCGACATGGACGGCTCGTGGCTGCGCGAGCTGCGGTCGCGCGTCGGTCCGCTGCTGCCGATCGTCGGCACGCTCGATCTGCACGCCAATCTGACCGAGACCATGGTGCGGGCCACCAATGCCCTGGTCGCGTATCGCACGAATCCGCACCTCGACCAGCGCGAACGGGGGCGCGAGGCGGCCCGGCTGCTGGCGCGCATGATGCGCGGTGAAATCCGGCCCACGCAGGCCGCCGCGTTTCCGCCGCTGGTCGTCAACATCGAACGGCAAAGCACGGCCAGCTCGCCCTGCCGCGAAACCTACGAGGCGCTGACCGACATGCTGGCCGACCAGCAAGTGCTCTCGGCCAGCCTGTTGTTGGGCTTCCCCTACGCCGACGTGCGCGAAATGGGCACCAGCGTGCTGGTCGTCACCGACGACGATCCCGACCTGGCCCGGCGGCTGGCCGACGACTTTGCCGAGTATCTGCGGCTGCGCCGAGGGGCTTTTGTCGGCGAGCTCGTTTCGGTCGATGCGGCCATCGACCGGGCCGAGGCGGCGCGCGGGCCCGTTTGCCTGCTCGACATGGGAGACAACGTCGGCGGCGGCGCGCCGGGCGACGGCACGGTGCTGTTGCACGCCCTCGTGAAGCGCCGCGTCGCGAAGGCGTTTGCATGTCTCTTCGATCCCGAGTCGGTCGAGCGGGCCGTGGCCGCCGGCATCGGCGCGAGCGTGGAACTCGAATTGGGCGGCAAGACCGACCGGCTGCACGGCGAGCCGGTGGCCGCCAGCGCCCGGGTGCGTGGCATTTACGGGGGCAAGTTCAGCGAGCCGGAAGCCCGGCACGGCGGACGGACCGACTACGACATGGGCCAAACGGTGGTGCTCGAATTGTCCGGCGGCCAGACGGTGATGATCACGTCGCGCCGCATCGCGCCGGTCAGCTTGCGCCAGCTCACCAGTTGCCACGTCGAGCCCGGCGCGTTTCAGGTGATCGTAGCCAAGGGCGTACACTCACCGGTCGCCGCCTACGCCCCCGTTTGCCCGACGATGGTGCGCGTGAACACTCCCGGCGTAACCACCGCCGACCTCAGCCAACTGGGCTACCGCAACCGGCGCAAGCCGCTGTTTCCCTTCGAGGAAATCTGAAAACGAATTCTTCCCCGTTCCCCGGAGCCTCAAGCCCGTGGCCTGATTTCGAATTCTCAAAAACAGGCCAAATGGCCTGATTTTGGGCGGGGAGTTTTTCATAGCTATACTGCGTGCGCGCGAACAAAGGCCCGAGCCGCGCGGAAGTGACGGCGCGCGTTGGATTTAGAATAATTCGCGGCGTCGATTTCCAACGCACCCCCCGAAGTGAAAAAGTTTGCGCGCGTCGAGACCATCCCACGATACCTTAAATCAGATTTCCGTGACGGCTGCAACGCGCGTTTTCGGCCACTGTTCTGGGGTCGGGGGTCGGGGGCTGGGGGTCAGTGTAGGAGGCAACACTTCGTGTGCCGCAACGGAAATGCGAACGGGCGTCTTGCGATTGGCGAGAATCAGCGGCAGCAGTGCACGCTCTGGCGCGACCGCTCCAGACCGATAACGCGATAGGCAGCCGGGCTGAAGTTCGCGCGCGTCAAGGGGGCAAGACAGCACAATTCGTCGCCGGCCGCGTGGCCCGGGTTGCGCTCGACGAAGAATCGCACGTGCGGATCGCGAAGCCGCTCGGGCGTAATGTCGGCCACACCTTCGCGTAAGTGGTACTGATTGGCATGGGCCCGGATCAAGCTCGCGGCCGAATCGTACTCGTCGGGATACTTGTCCAGGGCCAACGCGTCGATTGTTTTTTGTATTCGCGGCGGAGTCGCAACGTCGTAGCGCGGATAAAACTCGTGGAAAAATACGGGCAAGAAGCGGTAGGTCTTGTAGCCCTGAGCAATGAGAAACCAATAGAGTTCCTGATCAGGCGACTGTTCGATGAGCGACAATGCTAATTGGCCCCAGACTTGTGTGAGCGCCTGGTCGCCCCAGTAGCGCCGATCGATGATCGTATCGCCGGAAAACAGCGCCTTAACTGGGCGGTCTTCCACCACAACGTCGAGCAGCAATTGGGTCGAGAATCCGCGGAGGTCGTTGGTTTGGGGATCGAGGACCTGAATCACCCACTGCTTTTCGCTTAAGTCGGCCTCAAACGCGGCCGGGCACACGTTTTTGTAATGGCGATCCATCAGAGCCAGCATTTGGCGCTGCTCATCTGACGAGAGACCGGCGACTCGGGCCAGTTGACGGATGAGTTTCATGTTGGTTCTCCCCGGGCGAACCCGGCCCGGAAGCATTGTCATTTTTGGAGGAGAAAGAGGGGAAAAGGGGTCAGAACTATTTACGGCACGTGCCGTAAATAGT
>JBBDNV010000166.1:0-13000 GCA_040877415.1 Pirellulales bacterium | reverse complement strand
GGCATCGGCGATCAGACGCTGTCACTTGCATAATCCTGTGGCGCTTCGGGCTAGTGAATTCCCGGACGCCGTCACTAGATTTTACTATGCGAGGGTCGCTCGGCTAGTACGAACGGGGCGTGACGCGGCCCTGCACGCGCAGCGGCAAGCCCTGGATGCGCAAAAAACCCTCCGCGTCGGTCTGGTTATAGTTGCCGCCGCCCTCCATGCTGGCAATCCCCTCGTCGTACAGGCTGTTGGGGCTCGAGCGGCCCAGAACCGTGATATTGCCCTTGTATAGTTTGAGCCGCACCTCGCCGGTGACGTGCTTCTGGGCATCGCGAATAAATGCCAAAAGCGCGTCCATTTTGGCCGTGTACCAGAATCCGTAGTACACCATTTCGGCCACCTCCGGCGCCAAGCGGTCGCAGAGGTGCGCCAGATCGCGGTCCATCGTCAATTGCTCGACCAGCCGATGGGCCGCGTACAAAATGGTCATGCCCGGAGCCTCGTACACCCCGCGGCTCTTCATGCCGACAAAGCGGTTTTCCACCACGTCGATCCGCCCGATGCCGTTGCGGCCGCCGATCGTGTTCAGCTCGGCGACGACCTCAAGCGCGGCGAGCTTGCGGTCGTTGACGCTGGTGGGCACGCCAGAGGCGAATCCGATCGTGACCTCTTCCACCTTGTCCGGCGCCTGCTCGGGCGAAACCGTCATGCCGAAGTCGACCAGCTCCATGCCGCTGGTCGCCAGATCTTCCAGCTTGCCCGCTTCATAGCTGATGTGCAGGCAGTTCTCGTCCGAGCTGTACGGTTTGGCCTTGGTAGCTTTGACGGGAATCTTCTTTTGTCCGCAGAAGGCGATCATTTCGCTGCGGCCGGGAAACTTCGCGCGAAACTTTTCGATCCGCCAGGGCGCGATCACCTTCACCGCGGGATCGAGCGCTTCGGCCGCCAACTGAAAACGGCACTGATCGTTCCCCTTGCCGGTGGCGCCGTGGGCGAACGCGTCGGCCCCGACTTCCCGTGCCACCCGCAGACAGACTTTCGAGATCAGCGGCCGGGCGATCGACGTGCCAAGCAGGTATACGGCTTCATATTTCGCCTGCCATTGGAGCACCGGAAAGGCAAAGTCGCGGCACAGCTCCTCGCGCGCATCGACGATTCGGGCGCTCTTGGCTCCGCACTGGCGCGCCTTGGCCAGAATGGCTTCGCGATCTTCGCACGGCTGGCCCAGGTCGACATATACGGCGTGTACTTCGTAGCCTTCGTCCTGCAGCCACCCCAGGATGACCGACGTATCCAATCCGCCCGAGTACGCCAGAACACAACTTGGCATGACGCGCTTCGTCCGAAAAAACGTGGGGTGGGAAACGGCCTATTGTCATCGGATAGACACGGAAGGACAAGAGCCGGTTCGCTGTCGGCAGCGATACCATTTGGGGATCGCGGTTTGACAACACTGGCCCGAAGCGCAAGTTTTGCTGTTGCGCATCGTCGGTTAGCCCCCGGCTTTGCCGGGGGATCGTTGAACCGCAGCGCTCGAGACCGGTCGACATCCTTCACAAGCGAGGTATCCCCCGGCCTCCCGGGTGGCATGAGCCATGTTCAGTCGAAACACGTCCGCGCCGGCGCGAACCAACTCGGCCATCTGCTGGCCCGTGCGGCACGCCGGCCCGATCGTGGCAATGATTTTCGTCCTGGCGCGCTCGAATCGTGACGGGGTTTCCATGCCTTCGATACCGCGTGATTCCCGAACCCATGCTTGGCCACAGCGTACTGAACCGGATAAGATTTGGCCAGCAGATCGACGGAATTGCGCGACAGATCCGGCCCGGCCCCGCTTCCCAAGAGCCAAGAAAAGTGCGAGTCGCCATGATCGAGCGCGAACCCCGGACGCCCGGTCCCGATGAGTCGCACGACAGGGCGCCAAGTGAAAGCGTCGGCCGCGTGCGTCCCGCGCCGCTGATGTTGGGCGTCGCCTCGGGACTGGCGGTTGTGTTGGTGGCGGTCCTCGCCGTTGCATTTCTCTGGCGCGACAACACGCCGCGGCTTACCGAGTCGGATTACGAGGCGGCCGTCGCGCGATGGGATGCCAACGGTCCGGCCGACTACAATCTCGACTTGGAGCTCGCGGGCAACAGGCCCGGAAAAATTCACGTCGAAGTGCGCGACGGCCGGGCCGTACACATGACGCGCGACGGCGTCGAGCCGAAACAGGAGCGCACGTGGTATTACTGGACGGTGCCGGGCCAGTTGGACACAATCGGCCAGGAGCTGGAGATGGCGCGCGACCCGGCCGAGTCGTTCGCCTCTCCCAAGGCCACTGGGATGGTGATCTGGGCCGAGTTTGATCCCCAATTCGGTTACCCCGTTCGCTACGACCGCGTGGTGCTGGGGACGAATTTCGAAATCCACTGGAAAGTGACGCGATTTGAGCCGGTTTCGCAGGAATCTGCGGGAAAAAAGTGATCGGCCGGCAACTGGTGCCGGCCCGCCGCCGCGAGTAAACTTGCCGTCGAAAGCGATCCTTGCCGACCGGGAGTTTCCCGCCCCTTGCAGCTCGCCCCATTGACCACTCGTTTCCAATGACTCTCAAGGAGTAGTCCGATGAGCAAGAAGTTGACCCGCCGGACCTTTGTCCAGACTTCCGTCGGAGCGTTGGCGCTAGCGGCCAACCCCTATTGGCGAACCAGCCCCGCGCGGGCCGCGGAAAGCAAAAACGAGCGGCCGCTGGTCGGCTCGATCGGATTGGGAGGTCAAGGCACTGGAATCGCGCGCCGGGCAAGCAAGTACGGCGACGTCGTGGCCGTCTGCGACGTGCAGCGAGAGCACGCCGAGCGGGCCAAGAACGAACACTTTGCCAAGGCCGAAATCTACGACGACTTTCGCAAGCTGCTCGAGCGCAAAGACGTCGAAGCCGTCACGATCGGCACGCCCGACCACTGGCACACCGCGATTGCACTGGCGGCCCTCGACGCCGGCAAACACGTGTACTGCGAAAAACCGCTCACGCTCACCATCGGCGAAGGCAAGCAGCTCGTGGCGGCCGTGAAAAAGTCCGGGCGTGTCATGCAAGTCGGAACGCAGCAGCGGGGCGATCAATTCGAGCTGTTCGGCCGCGCCGTGGCCACGGCTCGCAGCGGGCGATTGGGCAAGATCCAGAAAGTCACCGTGAACTTGCCCCTGTCGACCGAGGAAGGCGGTCCCTTTGAAAAACAAGACGTGCCCCAGGGGCTCAATTGGGATTTCTGGCTCGGCCAGGCACCCCAGGCCGACTATTGTCCCGAGCGGTGCCACTTCCGCTTTCGCTGGTGGTACGAGTATTCCGGCGGCATCGCCACCGACTGGGGCGCCCATCACATGGACATCGCCCAGTGGGTGCTCGACGTGGAAAACTCCGGCCCCCTTACGATCGACGGCACGCAGACAAAACGCCCCGAAATTCCCGGCGGGTTCAACACGCCGAAATTGGTGTTGGTCGACTACCAGTATCCCCACGACGTGCAGGTGCAAATGCGGGCCCAACCGCCTGGAGACGAGGGCCTGCTCGTCGAAGGCGACCAGGGCCGCATTTACGTCAACCGCGGCCGCATCACCGGCAAGCCGATCGAAGAGCAGGACGCCGACCAGACGCTAAAGGACAAGATCATGGCCGACGTCGAAAAGCTTTACAAAGGCAACACGGCCAAGATGGGCGACCACATGGGCAACTTCTTCGAGGCCTGGATGCACGGCAAATGGCCGATCTCCGACGTCGAAAGCCAGCACCGCTCGGTCAGCGCTTGCCATTTGGGCAATATCTCGATCCGGCTGGGGCGCAAACTCACTTGGGACCCGGCCAAGGAAGACTTCGTCGGCGACAGCGAGGCCAGCGGCATGCTCACGCGCACGCAGCGCGAGCCGTATACGTTCGGCTAGCGTAAGCCGATCGCGACGCGAATTGACAACCGAGCACCGTTCCTTCAAGCCCAGGGAAGGCCTTCCCTGGGCTTTATCGACGCGCCGCGGGACGTGCGCGTCATCGACTCGAAGTCCCATTCCCTATGAACTACTGGCAAGGAAAAGTCGCCGTCGTCACGGGCGGTTCGAGCGGGCTGGGCCGCGCGATCGCCCGAGAGCTGGTCGAGCGCGCGGCCAAAGTCGTGATCGCCGCGCGCACCACCGACAAACTCGAGGCCGCCGCGGCCGAACTGCGGCAAGCCGGCGGAGACGTGCTGGCCGTGACGGCCGACGTCACGCGCCAACAAGACGTCGACAACCTGTTTCGGCAAACGCTCGAACGGTTCGGACGGCTGGACGCCCTGTTCAACAACGCGGGCGCTTCGGCGCGCGGCCGGGCGATCGAAACGTCGGCCGAAGAGTTCGCCGAGTTGATGGACTTGAACCTGATCGCCCTGGTGCGCTCGACCGCCGCCGCGGTCCCGCATCTGTTGGAATCGAAGGGACACCTCGTAAACATCGGCTCGCTGGCCGGCAAGACCGCCGCGCGCTATATGGGCGCCTACTCGGCCACGAAGCACGCCGTCAGCGCGTACTCGCAGCAACTGCGGCTGGAAATGGGGCAAGAGGGTCTGCACGTCCTGTTGGTCTCGCCGGGACCAATAGCGCGCGACGAGCCGCGAATATACTCCCCGGAGAAGGTCGCCGCACTGCCCGCCAGCGCGCGAAAACCGGGCGGCGGAGCGAAAGTCAACTTGATCCAGCCGGACCGGCTGGCACGGCAGATTTTGCGCGCCTGCGAGCGCCGCAAACCGGAGCTCGTCGTGCCCGGCCGCGCCCGGCTGGTGTTTGCCATTTCCCAGCTCTGGCCGAGCCTGGGCGACTGGATCGTGCGTAAGTTTACGTGAGAATAACGGAGTTCCTTCAAGCCCGGGAAAGCCTTCCCGGGGCTTGAGCGCTGTTGGAACACATTGAGAGAACAAGCCATGACGATTGATGGAGTGCGGCGGTTGGCACATTTCCTGTTCGTCGCGGCGGTCGCTATTGCCGCGCCGAGCGCAACGGCCGAGCAACTGGTCGATCCGGCCAAGCTCGACGCGCTCGCCCGGCCCCTGGTTGACGGCGGCTGGATCTACGGCGTCGCGGTCGGATTGATCGACGAAAAAGGGACCCAATTCGCCGGTTACGGCCGCGTGTCCGAAACGAACGACGCGCGGCCCGGCCCCGATACGCTGTTCGAGATCGGCTCGATCACCAAGGTGTTCACCGGCCTGATCCTGGCCAAGATGGCCGAAGACCACGCTGTTGCGCTCGACGATCCGGTGCAAAAGCTGCTCGGCGATTCGATCACCGTGCCCAAGGGGAAGCGCGAAATCACGGTCCTGGACCTCTCGACGCACAGCTCGGGCTTGCCGCGCATGCCGGCGATTTTCAACCCCAAGGACCCCGGCAATCCGTACGCCGATTACACCGTCGAGCAACTGGCCAAATTCCTCAGCTCCCACGAGCTGCGCCGCGAGCCCGGCGAGCGCTACGAGTACAGCAATCTGGCCGTGGGCCTGCTGGGACATGCACTGGCGGTAAAAAACGATACGACGTACGAGGAGCTGTTGACCAAAACGGTTTGCGCACCTCTCGGGCTGGGCGACACGGTGATCACGCTCGACGACGCCCACAAGTCGCGGCTTGCCGAGGGCCACGACTACGACGGCAAGCCGGTTTCGAATTGGGATCTTCCCACGCTGGCCGGCGCCGGGGCGATCCGCTCGACGACCGGCGACATGCTCAGGTTCCTGGCCGCCAACCTGGGACTCGCCGAAACCCCGCTCGACGCCGCCATTCGCGCAAGCCACACGGTGCACTTTAAGAACGCCGACGCAGGCAACGACCTGGCATTGGGCTGGCACTTCGCGCGCAAGCAGAGCATCCTCTGGCACAACGGCGGCACGGGCGGATACCACTCGTACGCCGCTTTTTCGCCCGACAAGAAGACCGGCGTGGTCGTGCTGGGCAGCAGTTCCACGGGCCGGGTGGATGCCTTGGGCATGAAGCTGTTCAAATTGCTGGAAACGGGCGACGCCGAACCCATCGAATTGCCGAAGTCCATAGCCCTAGCGGCCGAAGATCTCGAGCCGCTCGTGGGCAGCTATCAACTCGGCCCTCATTCCACCGCGAAAGTTAGTCGCGAAGGCGATCGGTTGTTCCTGCAACTGACCGGACAGCCAAGGATCGGCTTGTATCCCCAAACGAAGACGCGATTCTACTGCCGCCCGGTCGAAGCCTCGTTCGATTTCGAAGCCGGCGGCGACGGAAAGATCGAGCGGATGGTGATCCACCAGAACGGGCAAGACACTCCGGCGAAGAGGACCATGTAGAAGAAAAACCGGCCGGTGGGGACCGGCCGGATCGGGATCTTAAATTGCTATTCGTTTCGCCGCGCTCTTAGCACGATCCGCAGCACACCGGGGTGCTGTGGAACGATACGTAGCAGCAGCAGCCCGCTTCGAGGCATTTGCTCAGGCACTCCTGGCAGGCCTGGATGATTTCGCCGCAGGCCTTGTCGCCGCTCTTGCAGGTGATGCACACGCCGTCCTTCGTAAGCTCGCAGGTGCAAATGCCGCAGGCCAGATGGCACTGGCAAATGCTGATGCCGTTGAGCGTGCAGGAGCAACTGCACAGGCCGTCGCCCAGCATTTTGCAAAGATTTTGCAAGGTGGCGGCGGAGATTTCGTCATCGCAGGAGCACTTCAGTTTCAGGCCCCCTGGACACTTTTCGACCTTCATGGTGCAACGGGGCACGACGCACCAGTTGCCGACTGCGGGCGCTGCCGGGGCAGGCGCACCGAATCCTGAGGGTCCAATTCCCGGGGCTCCCAACTGGGAGCGTTCTAGAATCGCACTGCTCATAGCCGCATTCCTTTTGCTTGTGAGCCGAATGCCGTGACCGCAAAGTCGGCCTTGCTGCGGAAACGCTCCGTCTTAAACCGGCCATCCAGGCTCTTTGGGTCCTCCGTTGGCTCTCGACGTCCGTGTTCGCCCGGCGCGTCACAAGAAATGAATGGCCCCGGCCCCCAGGCGGAATTCACGAGGTCCATTCATTTGGAGAATATATGCCCTCATGGCACGACTTAGCAATTGCCAATTACGCAAACTTTGTCGGCTCCGCCGCTTTGCACGGCGTTAGACAATGTACGTTATCACCATAGTAACGATCGTACCGACGCGAGCCGCCGAACCGCGAGACCCTCGCCTACTTGCGCAAAGTGTCAATCCAAGGAATTGAGGCAAAACAAGCAAGACGCTAGCTGGCACATGACGAAACAATCCTTGAGGAGGTCAAACGTCATGGCAGCCAATCGAATCAGCCGCATCGCGGCGCACCCGAGCGCCCCAGTCTGGCCCAAAAACGCGCCGGCCATCTTTCCGCCCGGCTTCGTCGTTTGCCCTCCGCAGGTCGCGACGGCACAAAGCTGGCAGCAAGAGATCTACCGCCAGGCCTACGCGCAGGCCCAGGCCGCCCAGGTTCCGCGTCATTATCGCCTGTTGTTTTCCGTTTGGAATTAGCCGGCTTGCGCACGACGAGCGGCGGAGCTGGCTGTAATCTGCCTGTAATCGGGTAGTGTCCTACGTTGAAATTAGGACACTACCTGTAATCGCGGCGGGTCGCTTTCTCTCGGCCCGCGTGTTAGAATACGGGCAGTCCGTGGCCAAAAGTGGCTACTCGTTTTACATGGCCACGGCATCTTGATTCTCTGGTCGGCGGAGAGGGGCCTCGACCGCGGCGCGGTGCATCGTGCCATGCGATCTGGCCTGCGCTCGCCAAAATCGCCCGCGACGCGGCATCTACGGAGGGGAACTGGTGGGGCGGTTATGCGCGGCGCGCGCGCCGCGTGCCAATATTCGTCAGCCAATGCCTCGTGTGTCCCTTTGTCGCGAACAGAGAGAGACGCGGAGGTTGCCGCCATGTCCGCGCAATCGCTGGCGCGCCAGTTGTTCGCCGAGCCCGGTGCCGTCACGGCGCACACCCGCCATCTGCTGGCCCAGGCCGCCGGATCGCACGCGCGATTGCTCGATTCGGCCGGCGCCGCTCACCAAAAGCAGCTCGATCGCCTGCGTGAAGCGCTCGGCGGGTACTTGCGCGGTCCGGCCTCGGCGACCGAGAAACGATTCGTGCTCGACGATCCGCAGTTCATCGAAGCCCTGCACGCGCTCGCCTCGGCCTCGGACGATCTGGCCGGCTGGGATGCCGCCGTCGCTCCCGGCGGCTACCGCGCGCCGCCCGAGCGCCAAGCGTCGCTCGCACGCGGGCGGCTGGGCAACGTCGTCGCCGCGGTCCTGCTGAGGCGATGGCGCCATTGGTGCGGGCAGATCGAGCTGGCAACCGACGAATATGGACGCATCCATTTCCCGTTCTGCGACTGGGCGCTGGTCGTGGTCGACGAACGAAGCCACGAGCGCGATCTCTTCGCCCACCAGACGCTCATCCTCGATCTCGACGAGCACGAGGCCCGCTGGTCGCTGCCGGGTCGAGCATCGGCACCGCTGGTACGCATGCCGCGGCGGGTGTTCGACGCGATGTTCGTCGACAACCGCGACGTCGCCGGCACGAGCGGCATGGAATTTTGCGCGGGCCCACCGCGGCCGAGGTTCGAACGAGCGTCGCGGCTGAATCGAACGCGGATCCGCTTCGAGCCGATCTCCGGCGAGGCCCCGGCCGCCCACGCGGAGCTGACCGGCGCGATCGTCGCCGCGCTCGTCGAGGCGATCAAGCGGAATGCCCCGCACATCCACGGCCAGCTTTGCCAGTGCATCCGCACGATCCGGGGCTTCGAGCTGCCGCCCTACGGCTGCGGACAAATTGCCTCGTTCTCGGTACCCACCTCTCCAGGCGTCATCGGCTTCAACGTCGGGTACACTCCGCGCGACGAGCCGCAGCTCAGTCCCTATTGCTTCATGTGGCTTGGCCACGAGCTCGGCCACACGGTGAATTACCTGATCGACAACGTCGCCTACACGCACGGTTGGCGGTTCCTGGAAAACCCGGGCGAAACGACGCCCCTCATCCCTCGCTACGGCCGCAGCCTGACCGTCCGCACGTTGCTTTCGGTTCCGTACGTGCACCTGTTCGAATGGTGGCTGCTGATGCTGTTTCACGAGCGCGGGTTTGCCGGCCTCCCCTGGCGGATGTTCGACGACACGCTGGCTGTCGGCGAGGACTTGCGCGCGGAGATCGACGAGTCGTTCGACCTGATCGACCAGCACGCGCGGCTCACCGCCACGGGCCAGGCCGTCGTCGGGCGACTGCGGGAGCTCGTGGCCGAGGCCGACTCCAATTGGCGCCGGCTTTCCTGCGCCGCCATCCGCAGCCGGGCCAATTAGCCGCGCGATCTCGAAGCGCGACCGCACGCCAGTCGCGCCCCTTGCTCGCCTGCGGGCAATGTGCCACGATAATTCGTCGATTGTCCAGTTCCTCCGGAAAACCCAGGCGAGAAGCACAAACGATGGCTGCCTTTCCCGAAGTTGAGAAGATCCGTTTCGAGGGTCCCAAGAGCAAGAACATGCTGGCCTTCCACCACTACGACGAAAACGAAGTCGTGGAAGGCAAGCCCATGAAGGACCACTTTCGCTTCGCGGTGGCCTACTGGCACACGTTTCGCGGCGCGGGCTCCGATCCGTTCGGACCCGGCACGATGCTGCGCCCCTGGGAAGCCGCGCAGGACTCCCTCGAAAACGCCAAGAACCGCGTGCGGGTGGCCTTCGAGTTCATGGAAAAGCTGGGCGCGCACTTCTATTGCTTCCACGATCGCGACGTGGCGCCCGAGGGACGGACGCTGTCGGAAACCAACAAGCATCTCGACCAAGTCGTCAAGGTTTTGAAAGAGGAGCAGCAGCGCAGCGGAATTCGGCTGCTGTGGGGCACGGCCAACCTGTTCAGCAATCCGCGCTACGTGCACGGCGCCGCCACGAGCCCCAACGCCGACGCCTTCGCCTTTGCCGCGGCGCAGGTGAAGAAAGCGATCGAAGTCACCAAGGAGCTCGGCGGAGCGGGCTACACCTTCTGGGGCGGACGCGAGGGTTATCAGAACCTGTGGAATACGGATCTTAAGCGCGAGTTCGATCACCTGGCGGCCTTCATGCACATGGCGGTCGATCACGCCCAAAAAATCGGCTTCACGGGCCAGTTCTATTTCGAGCCCAAGCCCAAGGAGCCGACCAAGCACCAGTACGACTACGACGTGGCCAACTGCATCAACTTCCTGCGCACCTACGGCCTGGCGGACCACGTCAAGATGAACATCGAAACCAATCACGCCACGCTGGCCGGCCACACCATGCAGCACGAGCTGGAATACGCCGGCGCCCAGGGCTTTTTGGGTTCGATCGACGCCAACACGGGCGACCTGCTGTTGGGTTGGGACACCGACCAGTTCCCCACCGACATCTACCTGACCACGACCTGCATGCTTTCGATTCTGAAGTTCGGCGGGCTGGCCCCCGGCGGCGTCAACTTCGACGCCAAGGTGCGCCGCGAAAGCTTCGAGCCGGTCGATCTGTTCCACGCCCACGTCGGCGGGATGGACGCTTTTGCCCGGGGACTGAAAATTGCCGCCGCGATCCGCGCCGACGGAATCCTGGACAAGATGCTGGCCGAGCGCTACGGCTCGTGGGCAAGGGGCGTCGGCGCGCGCATCGAATCGGGCCAGGAAGACTTTGCCTCGCTCGAAAAATACATGCTCGAGAAGGGCGACGTCACGCCCAACGTAAGCGGCCGCCAGGAACTGATTGAGAACATTATCAACACGTATATCTGAGTTCTTGCTTTGCACGGTTCGTGCAGAATTTCTGATACAAGCCCGCCGGGGCAGGCGCAAGCCGGCGTCAGTAGTTGAAATCGATTCCCCGCTTTCGCAAATCGGCCACCAATTGACGCGTCGTCGTGTACACTACTGCGTCGAAGCCGATTTCGCGCGCCGCGGCCACGTGACCGGCGACGTCGTCGACGAAAAAGATTTCGCCCGGCGTGACGCCGGCCAGCTCGGCGGCACCCTGGTAAATCTTCGCGGACGGTTTGCAAGCGCCCAGCTCGTAACTCAGCGCATACACCTCAAAACCCCGGCCGATCAAAGCGTACCGACCGCCCGCGCAATACGACCAATGCCCGGGACACGTGTTCGACAGAATTCCCAGCCGGCGGCCGGCCGCCATCAGGGCCGCCACCACCGGAATGATCGACACGTTGGGCGTGAAGATCCGGCTGCCGGCCGAGAGCAAGGCGTCGAAATCGGGGCGGCTGCCGGTCTGGCGGCAGAAGATTTCAAAGAACTCCCGGTCGCCGATCTCGCCGGCTTCGTAGCGCATCTCCAGATCGCCGGCAAACACGACTTCCCAAACCACGTCGGCCGGCACGCCCGCCACTTCGCCCATCTGGCGGCAGGCCAGGCGATGGTCGAAGTTCAACAGCACGTTGCCCAAATCGAAATACAAAAACCGGGGCGGCTGCATGGCAGGACCGACGCGCGTGAGCTTTAGCCAAGGTCGGCGATGGGTTTTCGTTTAGCCGGCCCGTCGTTCCATTCTCAAACGGCTTGCACAGACCGGCGCGGCCTAAAGTTTCTTGATGCGGATCTCTTTGTACCAGGCTTCGCTGGGCGGACCGCCGTGGATCTGCAATCCGATCAACCCGGTTTGCTCGATGTTATCGTCCGGCTCGGTGTAATCGACCGTCCGGGCGCCGTTGATCCAGAGCTGAATTCTGGGCCCTTGGCAGCGAATCGTGTAATCGTTCCAGTCGTCGCGCGCAAGCGCGCCGTTGACGACGCCCTTTTCCGCGGCGACCAGAATCTTGTTTCGCCGGGACTCGTCGTACAGCGAGCCCCACCAGCCGTCGCCCAAGTCGGCCTGGTAGCCTCGGACTTCGTGATGATTGGGAATGCGCCGGCTGCGAAGCTGCACGCCCGCGTTGGCCCCCTTGCCGATCACCTTGAACTTCAATCGCAGCTCGAAATCGCCGAATTCGCTTTTGGTGCACAGAAACTCGTTGCGCGGGATGCGCTCCTTGAGCGTGCCGCCCACGATCGCGCCGTCCTCGATGCGAAAGACAGCGAGATTGCCCTCCCAGCCATCGAACGATCGGCCGTCAAACAGCGGTTCAAAACCCGCTTCGTCGCCCGCGAGTGTCGGGCCCGACAGCAAAACGACCACCGCCAAAGTTAAGAGCCAGCATCTCATCGTAGTATCCCTCCACGGCTTGACGCCACCGGCGCACTGGTTAGGCTTCGGCCAGCATATCGCCCGGCACCGCGCCCTTCCAGTGGCCACGTGCTAGCCGTAAGATACTTGCATTAGCCCTCGTCTTTGCCGGGGGATTGCGGTTGGTCAATTGATTGCAGGGTTCGCCGCCATGAGCACAATTTCGATTTTGACCGGGAGCATCGAGTTCAATCGGGTTCGCACGCTGGCCACGCTCGACGAGATTGAGAAGCTGGCCCATCCCGAGGCCGCGCTGGCCTTTCGGCTCGGCCCGGGCCGCGCCCACATCGGCTGGCAGTTGTTGCACATCGGCATTACCGAAGAGCTGTTTGCCACGGAGCGGCTGTTGCCTGAAAAGCCGCCCCAGTGGAAGGACCTTTGGCCCCGCTTTCGCGGCGGCTCAAAGCCCGACGACGACGTGCCCGGCGCGGCCGTGATTCGCCAGATTCTGGCCGAGTCGCGCAAGCGGCTGCTGGAAACCCTGGCCACCTACAGCGACGATCGCCTGGGTGAGATTCCCGCGTCTCTGGCCGAGCGCAAGTTGACCTTCCACGACGTGCTGCACATCCTCAGTTGGCACGAGTCGCACCACCAGGGTCAAGCGCACGCCATGCTCAACTCCTACCGGGCCAGCCAGTTGTAGGTTCGGCGGCTCCTTGGCACGACAACTCCGCGCGCTATAATCGTTTGGCTCGCATTTCACGCGATGCGGGGTTACCTTAGCAGGTACTGACGCCAATCCCCACGCGGCGCAACCAGGTACAAGCTCCACTGATGACCACGACCACCAAACCGGCCACGTTGGCCGAACTGCGCGCAAGCGGCTGGA
>JBBDNV010000165.1:0-13035 GCA_040877415.1 Pirellulales bacterium | reverse complement strand
TCGATCACCGCGCGATAAAACTTGTCCCAACCGTCTTCACCGTCCATGACGTTCCCTCGTAGGTCAGGGCATGCCCTGACAACGTTGTTGGCTGCGTTACCTCCCCCACAACACGCGACGTTGCTGCTCGCGCGCTTTGACTTCCTCATTGAGCTCGAACAACTTCCGGCCCACGACAAGAACTTCTCTGCGCGAGAATTCGGCGGCCTCGCGAATCGAGCCCTTGGACACCTGCTCCATTTCTGGCATGTCACGAGTCATCGGCGATTGCTCCTTGAATGCAACAAAAAAAGGGCCCGCCGCAATGGAGCGCGCGGAGGATGCGCGCTCGAAGCGACGGGCCCATTTGGTCACCTGTCTCGCGGGACAGGCTCCGCACGATACCCGCTTACGAACGGTTCACGAGCCATTTGCGAACGACCGTTCACAGATCGTTCAATGTTGAGAGCCTAACAACCAGGCGACCGATTGTCAGCGCCAAGAATTAGGCCACTCTGCTAATTCGTCCTTCATCAACAGGCCAGAGGCTAGAGGCCGGAGGAAAAGAACGATTGGCCACAGAGGTACGCGAGCACACTGAGGACGAGAATCATTGACTCGATAGGTATTCCTCTGTGCCCTCTGAGTGCTCTGTGGCTAATACTGCTCGGAGGCCGAGCGGCCGAGCTACAAGGGGACGCTGAATCATCGCGCAGGATCGCGGCTTACCACCACTGGGGCTCGCGTTTCTCGAGAAACGCGGCCAGCCCTTCGGCGGCGGCTTCGGTGGTTCGCGAGGCGGCGCTCACCGCGGCTCCGGCGGCCAACTGTGAAAAGAGCTGCTCGCCGATCGTTTCGTTCAACAACCGCTTGGTCATCTGCACCGCCTCGGGCGCGCTTTTAGCCACTTCGCCCACCAGCTCGTTGGCCCGGGCCCAGATCTGTTTGTCGTCGACCAGTTCGTGATACAGGCCAAATCGCTGGGCCATTTCGGCCTCGATCACCTGGGCCGTCAGGAGCAGGTACGCCGCGCGGGCGGCGCCAATCCGAAAAGCCAACAGCGGGGCAACCATTCCGGCCACGACCCCGCGGCGGGACTCGGGAAAGCCGAATTTCGCGCCCGGGCCGGCCACGGCCAGATCGCACGCCATCACGATGCCCGCCCCGCCGGCCACGGCCGGACCGTTGACCGCCGCCACCAGCGGCTTGGGAAAACGGAGCATGGCCTCGACGAGATCGTGATATTCCACGGCGTCGGCCCGCCATTGCTCCTGGCAATCCTCCTGTTCGCTGGCGGCCAGCATTTCCGCCAGATCCATGCCGGCGCAAAACACCGTACCCGCGCCGGTCACGATCACGCCGCGCACTTTGCGTTCCTGGTGCACGTCGTCGAGCGCCTGGTGCAGCTCCTTCAAGAGTCCGCGCGACAGGGCGTTGCGCTTTTCGGGCCGATTGAGCGTGACGGTGGCCGTATGTTCGTGGACCTGGATCTTGACGAGTGGTTGCATGGAGTTTCGGTGCCAAGCCGCCAGCGGTTGGGTCGTTCTGTGGCCGTTCGACAATTCTCGAAAACTAGACCTGGAAGACGCCGACCTTGAACGGTTCATTTTCGGCGTGGCGGGTCGCGACTTCCAGCGAAAAAATCAGCGTGTCGCGCGTTTTCGCCGGATCGATAATCGCGTCGACCCAGCCGCGCGCCGCGCCGTAGCGGACGTCCATGGCCCGATCGTAGTTGCCCTTGACCCGCTTGCGCAATTCTTCCAGCTCCGCGGCATCGACGGTGTGCCCGCCGCGCTCGAGGCTTTTGACGGTCACCTCCAACAGCGTGCTGGTGGCCTGATCGCCTCCCATCACGGCGCAGCGTGCCGTGGGCCAGGCGAAAATCAAGCGGGGATCGAACGCCTTGCCGCACAGCGCGTAGTTGCCCGCGCCAAACGACCCGCCCACGATCACCGTCAGCTTGGGCACGCGGCTGTTGCTGATGGCGTTGACCAGTTTGGCGCCGGCCTTGATGATGCCGTCGCGTTCGCTGTCGCGGCCGACCATGAAGCCGTTGACGTCCTGCAAGAACACGATCGGCAGCCAGTCCTGGTTGCAGTTCATGATGAATCGGGCCGCCTTTTCGGCGCTGTCGACGTACAGCACGCCGCCGAACTGGATCGGGCCGTCGGCCGGCCGCACGCGGTGGTGCTGATTGGCCACGATGCCGACCGGAAAACCGCCCAATCGCGCCGTGCCGCAAACGACCGTCTGGCCGTACTCGGCCTTGTACTCGTCGAAGCTGCCCGCGTCGACGATGCAATCCAGCACGTCGCGCACGTCGTATTCGTCGCGCGGATTCGAACTGACCAGATCATACAGGTCGGTGCCGGGACGAGCGGGCGCCGAAGCGGCGCTGCGCGTGAACGGCGCGGGCGGCTCGAGCGGATCGGGCCGAACCAAGGCCACCAGCCGGCGCAGCCGGGCCAGGCACTCCTCGTCGCTTGCGTCGCGGTAATCAATCGTGCCGCTGACCCGAGCGTGCATTTCGGCCCCGCCCAGCTCGTCGCTGGAAACTTCCTGGCCGATCGCGCTTTTCACCAGCGCCGGCCCGGCCAGGTACAGGCCCGAGCCGTCGGTCATCAACAGCTTGTCGCACAAGACGGGCAAGTAGCCTCCGCCGGCCACGCAGTTGCCCATGATGGCGGCGATCTGTCCGAAGCCGGCCGCGGAAATGACGGCGTTATTGCGAAAGATGCGGCCGAAATCGTCTTCGTCCGGAAAGACGTCCTCCTGCAACGGCAGGAACACTCCGGCCGAGTCGACCAGATAGACCAGCGGCAGGCGATTCTGGATGGCGATGCGCTGCGCGCGTAGCACTTTTTTTGTCGTTGCCGGAAAGAAAGCGCCGGCTTTCACCGTGGCGTCGTTGGCGACGACAACGTGGCGGCGGCCTTCGATCGTTCCGATGCCGCAGACGACGCCCCCGCCGGGCGCCCCGCCCCACTCGGAATACATTTCCCACCCGGCCCACAGGCCGAGCTCCAGCCAAGGAGCATCGCGATCCAGCAGCAGTTTGAGCCGGTCGCGGACGAAAAGTCGCCGCTTGGCCCGCTGCCGTTCGATGGCGGCCGGGCCCCCTCCCAATGCCAGTTGTACTTCGACGGCAGCAAGCTGCCCTGCGAGTTGGCTCAGCGTGGCGGCCGTATCGACGGACATAGCGGCTTCCGGACGTGCAAGCGAAAAAAATCGAAGAGCAAATGGGGAGTTGTCCCCGTGAAACTCAAAATGTATCTTCCGCCGGCGCCGCGGAGGAGGGGTAAAAAACCAATTTCGGCGCTTGGTGGATCGCAATAGTCCGAAGGCCAGGGCACGAAGCTATGGGTGACGCCGTTCACCTTGGCGAATGAACGGCCTCATTGTCCTGGAACGAGAGGATGCCTGCTGCCAAAACACCACGTCTGTTGGCAGCCACAGTTGCCCGAAGACAACACGCGGATGCGTCGTGCTGGGCCGCCCTGCCTCTAAAGCGCACGACTTAAGTCTTAACGACATCAGGATTTACCTCGATGTACGGCAATTCTCCCGTCCCGCTGGCATTCAAACTGCTTTTTCTGCCTGCCGAACCTGTTCCCGCCCCGCCTCAATCACATCCGACATCCGGGAGTCTCGTTTTGGCCAAGAAAGCCCGCAAGACCGCGACGCGAAAAAACGCAGCGCCCAATTCCACGAGCCGGCGCCAAGCAAGCGCGGCCGAGGAGCCAAGCTCCGCGCGACCAAGCAACAAATCGCCGGCGGCCGCCGCGCCGGACATTGACGAAACCGACGAAGCCGCGGCGCGCGTCGCTCACGACGACGATGACGGCAAGCACGAACCGTTCGACGACGACGAATTGGAGCAATTCGAGGGCGTCGGCGAAGAGAGCGAGCTGGAGGACGGAATCGACGAAGTCTCCGGCGGTTCGGCCAGTTGCATCGACGACCCGGTGCGCATGTACCTGATGCAAATGGGCGAAATTCCGCTGCTTTCGCGGAGCCAGGAGCTGGTGGCCGCGCGGGCCATCGAAAACAGCCGCACGCGGTTCCGCCACAGCATGCTGGCCAGCGATTTCATTCTGCAAGGCGCGGTCTACCTGTTGGAAAAGGTGCGCGACGGCGCGCTGCGCCTGGATCGCACGATCGAGGTTTCCGTGACCAACACCCAGGAGAAGAAGCGCATCCTGCGTCGATTGACTCCCAACCTGGCAACGCTCGTCAAGCTGCTGCGCGAAAACCATCGCGAGTTTCGCTACGTCATTCACGTCCAGCATCCCCTGGCCGAGCGACGCAAGGTTTGGCGCCGGCTCATTCGCCGCCGTCATCGGGCGGTGCGGCTGGTGGAAGAATTAAATCTGCGGACCCAACGCTTGCAGCCCCTGTTGGACAAGCTGGGCGACATTGCCAGTCGCATGCAGGCGATCCGCAGCCAACTCGTCGAGTTGGGCGAGCACGTACACCCCGTCGGACAGGACGAATTGCGGCGCGAATTGCATTACCTGATGCGGATCACCGCCGAAAGCTCGGCCACGCTCGGGCGCCGCGTCAGCCGCACCTCCGAACTGCAAAAGGAGTACGATGCCGCCAAGCGCGTGCTCTCGGCCGGAAACCTGCGATTGGTCGTGTCCATCGCCAAACGGTACCGCAACCGGGGTCTGAGCTTCCTGGATCTGATCCAGGAAGGCAACACCGGACTGATGCGGGCGGTGGACAAGTTCGAGTGCGCCCGGGGCTACAAGTTTTCCACGTATGCCACGTGGTGGATTCGCCAGGCCATTACCCGGGCGATTGCCGACCAAAGCCGTACGATCCGCGTGCCGGTCCACATGATCGACGCCATGACGCGAGTGCGCACGGTGACGCGCGAACTGGTGCAGCAATACGGCTGCGAGCCGACGGTCGAGCAGACCGCCGCGGCGGCCGGATTGTCGCTGGAAGACACGCGCTGCATCCTCAAAATGGCCCGCCAGCCGCTGTCGCTCGATCAGCCCGTCGGAGACCACGACGACAGCTATTTCGGCGAGTTCCTGGAGGATCACCGCGACGACGACCCGCTCTACGACTTCAACCAGGAGCTGCTCAAGACGCGCCTGGCCGACGTCATGCAGAGCCTCAACCACCGCGAGCGAGAAATCCTGCGGATGCGATACGGGCTGACCGACGGATACGCCTACACGTTGGAAGAAGTGGGCCGGATTTTTTCGGTCACCCGCGAGCGCGTCCGCCAGATCGAAGCCAAGGCCGTGCGCAAGCTGCAGCAGCCCTATCGCTGCCGCGTTCTTTTGGGCTTCTTGGAAAAGGGCGAACTACCGCAGGTCGAAATCGCCCAAGAAGCGTGAGCCTAGCAGGCCGTTGAAAAATGGGACTGGCTCCGAGCAAGTCGCGGCGAGACCCGCGAAAAACGGCCGTCGCGAGGTGCCTGTCCCAGTTTTTCAACACGCTGGCTAAGGCAGAAGGATGCTTTCCTTACTTCATCCGTTCATCCTTGCCTTTTGCCTTCGATCAGGGCGCGGCGCTCAGTTGGGCGGCTAATTGGCCGCTGTAGCGGCTTTGCAGCCAGCCGCCGATGGCCGAGGCCGCGGCCGCGTTGCCCTCTTCGGTGAGCACCGCCGTGTTGCGCCGGTAGACCGACTGCCGGCACAGCCGAAAATGCGGCAACAGGTCGACGAGCGGAAGGTTGCGATGTTCGGCGAAGCCGGCCAGCCGGCGCTGCGGCAGCTCGACGTCGAAGCGGGCGGCCGAAAGTCCGTGACGGCGCAAGAGCGTTTCGCGCAGCGCGCGATTCACCTGGAATTCGGCCGGCACGATCACCAGGGCCAACGGCACCCCGGCATCGCGGCAACCGGCGATCAGCTCGTCCAGCGAAGCGAAGATGCGATTCCAGCGGCTGCGCATCGCCTCGTCGATGGGGGTGCGGCAAGCCGCCAACTGCGGCCCTAATCCCCGCAAGAACGACTCGAAATTGTCGGCCGCGGCCTGTTCCCGCCGGCTCGCCTCGACGGGCGGTCGATCGACCAGCAGGTTGGCCAGCTCAAATTGCCGCCAATCGAAGTAGCCGCACCGCGCCGGCTCGCGCGACAGATCCTCGCATACCGAAAGCACGGCCAACACCAGATCGGGATCGCACCGGCGCACTTGCGCCGACAGTTCGTCCGCGCGCGCCCCGGGCCATTTCAAAGACGCGGCCAGCGGCACGATTTCCACGCCGGGCACCGTCTGCTCGATGCGCGCGGGACAGCCGTCCGATTCGCAGCCGCATACCGGCGGGTCGCCCAGCATCGCGACGCGGAAACGGGCCCCCTTCAACCGCGCCACGCCCACCTGGAGCGGTTCGGCCGAACGCGGGATGCCGCTGATGGAATCGATGGTCTCGAAGTCCGAGCGGGCGTCGGAAAAGCCCATGCCGTCGACCGCGATGCGACGGGCCCGCAGGCCCGCTTCGCTGACAAAAAGAATTAGAATCGAAGCGTAGACCAGCCAGGCCAGCCAGCGGGCCGTGTGGCCCCGTGTCCATTTGCGCCAATTCGCAAGCGCGTTTGGCGAGGCGGCCAATGGGAGCATGAGCAGCGTTTGCCAACCGCACACGGCCGCGATCCAGGCGCAGCCCAGATAGCGCACCGGACCGACCGCCAAAGCCGCCAGATAGGCCAGTAAGGCGCCGAAGAGAAGCGAGCGCCAAAACCCGATTTGACCGAGCGGATTTTGGCTCGCCATCAGCCGGCCCGAGTGCCAGGCGGCCAGCGTCAGCCGCAGTTGGACAAGCGAGCAAGCCACCAGCACCACGGCGGCAGGGGCCAAGACGGGCCCCGACGCGGCGTCGCTCACGCGGAGCGCCAGGCATGCGACTCCCGCCAGTAGCCAGCCGAGGCCGACGGCGGCGAGCAAAAGCGGCGCGAGCGACAAATTGAAACGGGCGGCGCCGAGCGCATCGCGTACCGCGAAACGGGTCGGTTGTGGCATCGTTACCTCCCTGTACATGGTCGGTAAGCGACCGGTTCAGGAACCGACACGACCAAATCAAGAGGTAACTCAATGGGGCGCGGTCGTGTTACCTACCGACGTCTTCCGTGACACACCACCGCCTAAGGCACCAAAGCGATATCCGAAACCGCAATCCTGGTCAATGCCAGCCACGAATCGCGACTGGCAGCCTCGGTGTACCCTCTTCTCTCTATCGAGCGCCGGCATCGCGACAGTTGAGAAACTCTCAGCGGGACGCCCCGATGCCATGGCAGCAAATCGAATCAGTACCTACTCTTTTGACGCCGCAAACTCTCGGAGAGTTCGTTGGCCGCGGGCAGAAATGGGTCAAAAAAACCCGAAAACGCCGGAGAACCCCATGGATCGCGGCAACGGGGGGTGGCTTGTCGCCCGGCGACCTCAGGCCCCGCCGCCAGGCGCACTAACGGATTGGAGCACGGCGGTCGTGGCGGGCGACTTATTGAGCACGTAGAAATGCAGCCCAGGCACCCCCCGGTCCACGAGCTCGCGCACCTGCCGGGTCGCGAAGTCGACCCCGACGGCGAACTGCCCGTCGGGATTGTCGACTTCCTTCTCGAGCGCCTCCTGAAACGCGCGCGGCAAGCGGGCGCCGCAAAGCGACGCGATGCGCCGAATCTGGGCCAAATTGGTCACCGGCAGAATGCCGGGCACGATCGGCACGCGAATGCCCGCCTGCCCGCACCGATCGCGAAACCGCCAGAAATCCTGGTTGTCGTAAAACAACTGCGTGATGACGACGTCGGCGCCGGCGTCCACCTTGCGCTTGAGGTTCGCCAGATCGGCCGCGGGGCTCGGCGCCTCGCGGTGCGTTTCCGGATAGCCGGCCACGGCCACGCCGAAATCGGCGAACTCGCGGCGGATCAGGCTGACCAGCTCGTTGGCGTGCGACAGCCCGCCGGCCGCGGCGGTGAACTGGCTCTCTCCCTGCGGCGGATCGCCGCGCAGGGCCACGATATTGCCGATCCCGCGCGCCATGGCGTCGCGCAGAAAGCTGCGCAAGTCGTCGACGGTCGAACCGACGCAGGTCAGGTGTGCCGCCACCGGGCAGCCGAAGCGACGGTTGACTCCTGCGACGATTTCGAGCGTCTTGTCCCGCGTCGAGCCCCCTGCCCCGTACGTGCAAGTGATAAAGTCAGGCCGAAACTCCACCAGCCGCGCAACATGATCAAACAGCTCCGCGTCGCCCGCGGGAGTCTTGGGCGGAAAAAGCTCGAACGACAAGCCGAGCCTGCCGGGGCCATAGACATTTGAAATCTTCATGTCGAGCAAGCCGTCTGGCGCTCACTTGGGATGCGGGTCGCCGCCCCTGCGTCATTTCCCGCTCGCCGTGTGCCACTGCCTGCTTGTCAAGCAGTGTGGAGGCAGCTCGGGTAGACGAGCCACCGTGGCACACCAGTATAGCCGTGGAACCAATGGACCGAAACTTGGACCGCGGGGACGTCACGTTGATTGGCACGCGCGGCTGGGTTACACTGCCGCGAGCGCCGGCCCAGCACGCCCAGGGCAAGCACGCGCACAGCCATCGTGAAAGCGGACCTGAAAGGGCCCTATGCAGCGTCCCACTTCGGTCACGGTTTTTGGCGTTCTCAACATCGTGTTCAGCGTGTTGGGTGTGGTGGGCATCGCGTTTTCGGCGGTGCTGTTGTACGCGATGCCTCAGTTGCCTGGCGCGCCAGAAATCAACACCGTGCCTGACGGTTGGATGATTTTCAGCCTGGTGTGGGGCGTGCTGGGCGCCACCGTGCTGTTTGTCTCGGGGATCGGACTGTTGCTCTTGCGCCCCTGGGGACGCCTGGCGGCAATCGGTTATGCAATCGCGACAATCGGCATGACCGTGGTGGGTCTTGCGATGCATTGGATCTACGTCGTGCGGCCGACACTCGCGCTATTGAACGGCCAGGACGGACCCCCGCCCGAAGCGGTTGGCGCGGCGATCGGCGGCTTCGTGGGCGGTTGCATAGGTCCGATTTATCCGCTGCTTTTGTGGTATTTCATGACGCGCCCGAACGTCCTGGCGGCTTTTGGCGGCATCCCGGCGGCGGACGCCGAATCGCCCTGGTCCCCCGCCATGCCGGGACGCGGAGCCCAGGACTCGAGCAATCCGTACCTTGCTCCGCAGACCGACGCCACGCGGCCCTGGACCGGCGCGGTCGCCCCGTCCACTCCCGAATCGATCGTCGAGACGTTCGTGCCGACCAGGAACGGACCGGCGCTGGCCTCCTACTACCTGGGCCTGTTTGCGCTGTTGCCCTGCCTGGGATTTCCGCTCGGCGTGGCCGCGGTGTACTTCGGCGTGCAAGGTCTGCGCCGGGTGCGCGAGAATCCGGCCGTCCGCGGCGGCGCGCACGCCTGGGTGGGCGTCATTTGCGGCGGCCTGTTCGGCCTGTTCAATTTCGCGCTTGTGATTCTCTTGATCATCGGCGGAATTGCCGCCGCCACCGGGTAGAAAATCTGCCAGGCCGCAAGCGGCTGGCAAGTCCGGCGGCGGATGCTAAAGCGAAAGCGGCTCCAGCGACAGCGATTCGCCGGATCGCTTGCGCTCGTGCTCCGAGAGAGCGTGCATCGCGTGCAGAAGCTGGATGTCGCACTCGCGCTGCGCAACGCCGCGGCGCTCGAACATCCGCTTTTGCGCGGCCACCATCACCTCCACCGGCGCCTCGGTCACCTGGCCGAACAGCCGCGCGTAGTTGACGAAGCTGGGGACGTTGGTCGTCACAAAGCCGTAGACCATGCTGCACGCGCCGATCGTCTTGCCCGTGAAGATGCCCGTGTTGATGGCCGTCTTGGCGTAGTCGCCGACAATCGCGCCGACGAATTGCATGCCCGTGGCGACCTTCTGGCCGCGGTACTCCATGTTGACCTGGCCATACGTGTTTTTCAGGTCGCTATTGCACGTGCCCGCGCCCAGATTGATCCAACTCCCCAGGTAGCTGTGCCCCAAAAAACCGTGGTGCTGCTTGTTGGTGTAGGGTTCGATGATTGAAGCTTCCACTTCGCCGCCGACCTTGGCCGTCGGTCCGATGGCGACGCAATCTTTCAGGGCCGAGTGTTCCAGCACGCGTGCCCCCGAGCCGACGTGGACGGGTCCGCTCAGGTAGCAATAGGCCCCGACCGTCGATCCGGCTTCCAGCACGATCGGCCCGCGCCGCGTGTCGGTCGCGGCGTACTTGCCCAGCGTGGCGTCGGGTGCGGCCAATACGCCGTCCGAGAGTTGCTTGTACGCGCCCGTGGCAATGCGGTGCTCCAGGTTTCCCCCCAGGGTGGTCAGGTGATGGCGGATGATGTCGTGGGCATATTCGAAAAGTGGCAAGCGGGCTTCGAGCGTGGGCAAGCCCAACGCGGCGAACTCCTCGGGCGTGGGCAAGTGGCCGATTTGATCTCCAAAGGGGGTTCCCGCGGGCACGAGCGCCGCCGCCACGGCCTTGCCGGCACGAATGATCCCCGGCTGACCCGTCTTGACCAGGCGCCCGAGCTCCGCCAGCGTTTGCACGGAAGGGACCGTTCGGGCGTTGACCCACAGGGTGGGCGATTTCGCATCGGCTCCGCCGGATTTCAGCATTGGAAAATCGGCGGCCGCGATCGCGGAAAGATGCTCGCGCACGCGCGCACCAAGCGGCTGGCCCAACTGCCCGGCGATGTCCAACAGCCGGTAACTGCCGCAGTTGATCGTAAAGGCCGGCTTGCCGATAGCCACCGGATCGAGCAGGGCAACCGACTCGTCTTCGAAGAGCACAACCGACATAAAGGAATCCTGCGATGGCGCGTGAGGGCGACTGGGTCAATTCTAGCTTATAACCGAGCCCTTCCGCAGGGACTGCGCTAAGCCGCAGACGGCTGGGCGACTAGAACTGGGGGATCGGGACGCGCTCGCCCACATTCATGGCCGACATGTGGGCGCAGATGCCGGTCATGGTCCAGTTGGCGCTGGTCACGGCATTGGGCAGCGGGTCGCGGTCCTCGACGATGGCACTGATGAACTCGTGGGCCAAATGCGGGTGCGAGCCGCCGTGCCCGCTGCCTTGCGTGAATGACAGATGCCTGGTCTCGTCGGCGTCGTACACGCCCTTGGTCGTAAAGCGGCGGATTGGTTCGGGGAGCAGATGAGCGAAGTCGGGCACTTTGACCCGCTCGGGCTTTTCGCCCCGGTGGAGCACGGCCGGCTCGTGCTCGATGCGCGGCCACTCATACGAAACCTTATCGCAGTAGACGTCGAAACTTTCGATGTATTGCCGGGCCGTCTCGAACAGGCTGCGAGTCACCTCGGCCGAGAGGTACGAATCGACCATGTCGAACGTGGCCGTTTCGACGGCGAACGGCGAGCCGTATTTCGCCGTCAGCTTTTCGCTGATGCGGCCCGATCCGTGACACACGACGCTTTTCGCCAACTTGCCGGGCAGGCACAAACAGGGGCTCACGCAGTGCGTGGCGTAGTGCATCGGCGGCAGGCCTTCCCAGTAGCCGGGCCAGCCGGCCATTTCCTGCAAATGCGAGCCGCGCAAAAACTGGATGCGCCCCAGCTCGCCCCGGGTGTAAAGATCCTTGACGAACAGGAACTCGCGGCTGTAGACGACCGTTTCCATCATCATGTACCGCTTGCCGCTCGCGCGCTGGGTCGCCACAAGGTCGCGGCACTCGTCGATCGAGGTGGCCATCGGCACGGTGCACGCCACGTGCTTGCCGGCTTTCAGCCCGGCGAGACTCTGTGGCGCGTGATCGGGAATCGGCGTGTTGATGTGGATCGCGTCGACCTTCGGATCCGCCAGCACGTCTTCGAAATTGGTATAGCGCACGGCGACGCCCAACGCGTCGCCCAGCTTGTCGAGCTTGTCCTTGCTGCGCTGACAGATGGCGTATATCTCGGCGTGCGGGTGGTTCTGGTAAAGGGGAATGAATTCGGCGCCGAAACCCAAACCGACGATCGCCACCCGGACCTTCTGATTCGCTGCCATGATTCGTGAGCCCGTCGTTTGAGTGCCTGTTTATGGTGAAAAGGGAATGACAAGAATGACCGCCCGACAGCGACATGAACTGTATATCAGCCGGATTCGACAGATACAAGAAAGCGTCTAGCGCAAGTCCGGCGACGGGGCGAATACGAACCCGACGCGCGAGCGAAAGAAGTCTGCCGCTTGCGCGTCGCCGTAGGATTTGCGAGCGGTCGACAAAGGGCGGAATTTCATGCAATTCCCAGCGCGCCCAGCCGCGGCGGCCCCGTGTGCTTCTGCTAGCGCACGAGCAGCTTTTCCTCGTCCATCTGGCGCAATTGCCGTTCGATCCAACCGGCAATGCGCGACGCGCTGGGAAACATGGCGACGATCGCCGCCACGAGCAAAACGGCCAGCCCGAGCGCGATCAGGCTTCCTTCGAGCAGGAAGGCGAAGACGCCGAACAGCGCCGCGCCCTCCAGCACGGCCGCGGCAATGATAGTCTTCGTCCGATACACGCCCACCAGCGCGCCGGCCTCCCCCAATTCAGAAAGGAACGCGCCAGGCCCCTGCTTGATACTTGTGAAATCGAACCCCGCCCCGATTTGCCGGCGGGCCTTCTTGACCATCACGGCCGGCAAAATCCGACTGGCCAAAAGAGCAACTGGAAACAAACCGAGCGCCAGCAGGGTCAGCAATTGGGCCCTCTCGTCGACCGGCTCTTGCGGCGCGGCCGCGCGCGTCAAAACCGCCAAGGCCGCGAAGGCCATGACCCCGCCGGCCAGCGCCCCGACGATCATCCGCAGCGTCATCACCCGAGGCTTCAGTTCGTCCACCAGATCGACATCGCTCGTGTGCATGGCCATGATTCAACTCGCTGTCAATGGATGGTAAGGCTGCCGTTGTCCGCGTCCGCCCGGCGTGTGGGCAGGCCGGCTGTAAATCTTACCTCGTAATTCGGGCACGATGAGCCGCGGCGGGCCCCGTGCGAGGCCGAAATGCCGCCCTTGACGCCCCCGGCAATGGCCTTAAAACTGGTAAAGCACGACTAGCGAGCCGAAGTGGCGGAATGGCAGACGCGCTGGACTCAAAATCCAGTGCCCGCAAGGGCGTG
>JBBDNV010000164.1:9285-13483 GCA_040877415.1 Pirellulales bacterium | reverse complement strand
CGTTTCTGCTGTTTCAGGTGCAGCCGCTGATCGCCAAGGTGATTCTGCCGTGGTTTGGCGGCGGACCGGCGGTGTGGACGGCGTGCATGCTGTTTTTTCAGGTGCTGCTGCTTTGCGGTTACAGTTACGCGCACCTGGTTTCGAGCAGGTTTCCGCCCCGCGCGCTAGCGGCCGTGCACCTGGCGCTCTTGCTGGGGTCGCTGTGGCTTTTGCCCGTGACGCCGAGCCAGGCTTGGAAGCCCAGCGGCGGTGAAATGCCCGTGGCGCGGATTCTGGGGCTGTTGGTGTTCACGATCGGGCTGCCGTACTTTCTGCTCTCGACGACCGGCCCGCTGTTGCAGGACAGTTTTCGCCGCGAGACGGGTCGAACGCCGTATCGGCTCTATGCGCTGTCGAACATCGGGTCGCTGTTGGCGCTCGTGACATATCCGTTCGTGTTCGAGCCGCGGTTTACGCTGCGGACGCAAGTCCTGGCCTGGTCGGGCGGATATGTGCTGTTTGTCGCGCTTTGCGGCTGGTGCGCGGTGGCGTTTGTGCGCGTCTGGCAGCCGGCGGCCGCCGGCGCCGCGGCATCGACTCCCGCGGAGGCGGCGGCTCCGCGTCCGGCGATCAAAACCGTGCTGCTGTGGCTCGCGCTGGCGGCTTGCGGCTCGGTGATGCTGTTGGCGACCACGAACCAGATTTGCCAGGAAGTGACCGCGGTGCCGTTTTTGTGGGTGCTGCCCTTGTCGTTGTATTTGTTCACGTTCATCATTTGCTTCGACCACGAGCGGTGGTATCACCCCGGCGTGTTTGTCGTGCTGCTGGTGGCCGCGGTGCTGTCGGCGTGCTACGCGATGTGGGAGGGCAACAGTTTGATGATTTGGTGGCAGTTGGCGATCTATTCGGCCACGCTGTTCGTATGCTGCATGGTGTGCCACGGCGAGCTGGTGCTCTCGAAGCCGGCGCCCCAGTACGCGACGTTGTTCTACTTGATGGTGGCGGGCGGCGGCGCGGTGGGAGGCATTTTGGTGGCGATCGTCGCGCCCTTGGTGCTCCGCGGCTTCTGGGAATTTCACATCGGCCTGGTGGCCACGGTGACGCTGGCGATCATCGCTTCGGTCGCGCGTTCCAAAACCAGCACGAACATACCGCGAGGGGTGCTGATCGGCGGCGGCGCATTGGCGCTGGCCTTGGCCGTTTCGATCGGGCTGGTGGTTGGCCGCTCGGGGGCGGTCACGCAGCGCACCTTGGAAAGCGCGCGAAACTTTTACGGCGTGCTCCGCGTCAACCTGGAAGAAAGCTCACACACCGACAACGGGCCGCTGCGCGAATTGATCCACGGCAGCATCCAGCACGGATTTCAGTTTCTAGACCCCGACAAGAAGAACTGGCCGACCACGTACTACGGCCGGCCGAGCGGCGTCGGCCTGGCCATCGAGCATCATCCGCGCCGCAGCGCCCTCAATCCCGACGACCGCGCGCTGGCGATCGGCGTCGTCGGATTGGGATGCGGCACGCTGGCCGCTTACGGAATAAAGGGCGATCACCTGCGGTTTTACGAAATCAACCCCGAAGTAGTCCGCCTGTCGGACAAATATTTCACCTATCGCCAGGATACGCCGGCCGAAGTCGAAGTCGTGCTGGGCGACGCGCGCATCAAGCTCGAGCAGGAGCTGGCCGACGGCCGCCCGCAAAAATTCGACGTGCTGGTGATCGACGCCTTTTCGAGCGATTCGATCCCCATGCACTTGCTGACCAGGCAATCGGTCGATTTGTTCCTCAAGCACCTCCAGCCCGACGGCCTGCTGTGCGTTCACATCTCGAATCGGTTCCTGGACCTGGCCGGGGTCGTGATCGGCATCGCGCGGGAATTGGGATACCCCTGCGTGATGATCGAGAACGATGAGGACGTCTCGCAGGGGCTGAACGTCGCGAGCTGGGTGATCCTGACTTGCAACTGGGAATTCCTGGCCGATCCGGCCACGAGCGGCGTGTCGGCGCCGTGTTGGCCCGTAAAAGGCGAACCGGTCGTGTGGACGGACGACTACGGCAGCTTGTTTCAGGTGCTGTCGACGGAGTGAGGCGGAAGGAAGGCCCGTCGCCGGTGGCTCGGGGCTAAACAAAGTTGACGGATGTTTCGGCCTAGCGTTGCGCCTGCCGGCGGCCCGGGCTGGCGTGCCGGACGATCTCGATCGTGACGTCGTCGATCGCCGCCTCGCCCAAACCCGATAGCGCGAAGGTGACGGCCATCGGACCCCGCCGGGCCGCGGCGCGGTACGTCGTGATTTGCTCCCAGCCCCGGGTCGCCGAGAGCCCAAGCGCCAGCGCCTCGCCCGAGAGCGTGTCGATCACGAGCAATCCGTCGACGCTGCCGGCAATCGGCGCGTCGATGCGCAGCCAGGCTTGCATCTGCACCAGGTCGCCGGGTTCCACCGCGACCGGGGCGCTGGTGACCCACACGGCCGGAGTTTCGACCGCCGCCGGTTTGCGATTCTCTTCAACGCTGGCGGCGCGCAGGAGCAATCCGGCGCTGCCGCTGTGCGCGGCGCCGGGGGTCAAGTCGACCGCGGTTTTGATTCCTTCCTGTTCGTGCAAATAGTGCTTCCAGCCGGCACGGAGCATAGCGTCCAGGTTTTCGCAGCCGCCTTCGCTCAAGAGGTTGTTGCTGCGCGGCGCGACGGCGATCTGGTGCCGGAAGCGATAGAAGGCGGGCAGCGTGGCGAACGAAGCCGCGAGCGGATCGGCCAGCGGCCGGTTCGGCGCCGCGGTCGCTTGCTCCCAATAGACGCGCTCGATTTGCCGCACGGTCGCCAGCGCGTGCCGCGCCAGATCGTAGGCTCCCGCGACGTCGGTGTTGAGCATCGCGTCGCACTGCCTCAAGTCGCTTTCGGCCTGCGCCCGCGCGTCTTGCGCGGCGGCCAGGGCGTGGCCCACCTGTGCCAGTTGCGCGACGATCGCGTCGTGAGCGGCCAATCGGGCCGCCGCCAGCTCGCGGGCAACGTGCGCCGCGCGTCGGCGGTTCTTGTCCAGGCGCGTCTGGAGATTGCGAATGACGCGAGGATCCTGGGTGAAGACGACCAGCGAGTCGCGGCTGAATTCATCGAGCACCACCTGTGTTCCGCCGGCCACGCGGTCGGCGCGCAGGGGACGAAATCGGGCAAGCGAGAGCTCATAGGCATTGTCTCCTTCCGGCACGCCGGCCACCTTGAAGCGCACTTGCGCGGCCGGCTGAGTGCCCACGACAAACTGCCCGCCGGGCGGGGCATAGATGGGCAGCAGCAGCCGGCTGCGATCGGTCTCCATCACGCCGCCTTTGGTGTGCGGATCGCTGGTGTCGGCGCCGGCCGCGAAATCGCCGGCCGACGGCCAACGTTCGATGAGCTCCAATTCGAGATGCACAAGCTCCAGCATCAAGGCCCGGACCCGCGTGGCCGCGTCGGGCGCGTCCAAGCGCGAGTCGGAGGTGAAAAACAATCCCCGGGCACGCGCCGCTAGGGCCAAGTGGACCAGCGCGCGAATCTGGGCTTCCTGCCACACGGGCGCCGCCACCGGCATCCCGGCCACAAGCTGCACCTGTTCGACCAGCCGCGGTGATGGCTGCGTCGGAATCGCGGCCCACAACGGCGCTCCGGCCCGGGCCAACTGCGCCCGCTCGTCAAGCCAGTCGGCATACCGCCCGAGCTCGAGCGAGGTGCCCAGCGTGTCTCGCCGCGCCAAGAGCACCTTGAACGGCGGGCGCGTGTAGTTCTCCAGATCGCTGTCGGCGTCGCAGACGATCGGCCGCTGGCGCGGGTCGGCCGAGCGCACCAGCTCGGCCCAGCGGCGCGTCGGTTCCAGTTCGCGACTCGACAGGCCGCTTCCCAGGTCCCAGGCCAGCACGGGATCGAACGCGGCGCCGATCGTGGCGTCGCCGGCGGCGTCCCGGCCCGCTTTGAGCTCGGCTTCCGCCGGCGGCGGAGCCACCAGCCACATTCCGGTCCGGGCCGCTTCGGCGAGCAATTCGGGCGCCGGCACCCGCGCGACGCGCGCGCCGTTGAATCCCAAAGCCTTCAGCCGCGAGAGCGGTTCGCCCCGATGCTCGATGATGCGAGGAAAGAACGGCTCGCCGCCGATCGTCAAGCGGCTCGTCAGCTCCACGGCCGGCACGCTCGGCGCCGCCCGAGCAACGGCTTCGCCGGGCGAGTACGTCGAATCGCCAGTCCCGCCGCGCGGCCAG
>JBBDNV010000164.1:0-9275 GCA_040877415.1 Pirellulales bacterium | reverse complement strand
CGCCATGCTCGCGGCGGCAACCCCCACCGGCGCGACGACGCCGGCGGCTTCAAAGTCGTCGACCCAAATGTTCGTGGCGCCCGGTCCGCCGTAAACGTTCACCAGCACCAAATCGACGTAGGCCTCGCGCGCGTCCACCTGCGGGCCGAATTGTGAACGCAGCACGCGCACCTGCCACTCGAGCGCGCGCGGCAGGTTGCCGATCCGCAACATCTCCCAGGCACCGACGTGCTTGTAGTCGGTGCCGCGAATCAGGGTGGTCAGCGGCTCGCCGCTGTCGGGGTGCTTGCTGCGCGGCAGCACGACGCGGGCCGCGATTTGCAGGCCCGGCCGATCGGCCCGCAGCCAGATGCTGGCGGCCAGCTCGCTGATGACGCGCGCCGGCGCGATCGGATAGCTGTAGTAGACCGCGGTGCCGTTGTTGCCCACGATTCGCAACTGCTCACACCACCGCCCGGAGTGGACCCCTTCGCCGGCGCGCTGGTGCAAATCGACCTGATGGCGCGCATCTCCGCCGGCCGGGCGCAGCACGGTTTGGGGACCTTCGAAATCGTCGCGGACCACGCCCTGGCCAAGCGCGGCCACCGGGACCAAAGCGAACACCAAGATGATCGCCATGCGTGCGAACATGCTGTAGCCGGGTTTGGGCGGCGACGCGGTCGTCGATCCTCCGGAGCAAGGAACCGCCAATGCCGCCAAAACGCAACGGGCCGCCGGTTTCGAGAGGTTTTTCTGTAAGTCGGGCTTGTATCAGTATTTGCGAGGCGCATCCAGATCGCCTGTGGCCTTTTTTCACCCGCAGGCGCCGCGGGGCGCCTGTTCGCATGCACCCTCAAGATGTTATACTGAAAGGTCTTACGAATAGGATCGCGGCCGCCAGTGGGGCTCTGGCACACAGTCTGCTTCCACCTCAGGCTGTCCACTTAACCCTGAGAGCCAAGCACGCCATGAGTCAAGCATCGCGAATCGTCAAGAGTCAGCCGGAAGATCTCCCCGCCGACATTCTCGAATTGGCCGGCATGCTGGAGAAATTGCCCCCCGAGCATCGCGGTCAGATCGAGCCGCTCTTTTCACGCGTGCTGGAAAGCACGAAGCGTCGGCGTAGAATTCTGGGTCTGGTCCAGGACGCGCTTTCGCAGTTGCGGCTGGACATGAAGTATCTGATGTTTGACCTGGAAGCCACCCGGCGCGAGCGCGACGAGTTTCGCCGCAGGTTCGAGGAGCCCTAGCAGACCCTGGCTGCGGGGGGCCCCTTCGCGCGGCTCGCTCGGAAGTGCTTCTCGGCATGCCGGACAAGCGCGTGAAGCGTTGCGGCTTCGCAGTCCGCGGAATAGGATGAGGCGTTGATGGACGACAGCATCTGAACTTTCCCTAAATGGCGGTGTCCGGGGAAAGCTGAGGTGGAACGGGAATGATGGAGATGGGCTCGCCATGGTCGAGCTGTCTGCTGAACAATTCGCTCAGCGCGCCTTCGACCTGAGCCTCGTTGACGAGCGGCAGCTACAAGAGGTCTGGGGGCAGGTCGGCACCCGCCAGGTATCCGGCGAGGAATTCCAGCAGTTGCTGCTGCGCCGGGAGCTGTTGACCAGCTATCAGACCGAACGCCTGCTGCGCGGCGAGCGCGGGGGTTATTTCTACGGCGACTACAAGGTTTTGTACCTGATCGGCACGGGCACGTTCGCCCGGGTCTATCGCGCCTGTCATAAGAGGACCGGCGAGATCGTCGCGCTGAAGGTGCTCCGCCGGCGCTATGCCGAGGACGCGGAACAGGCCGACCGCTTCTACCGCGAAGGCCAGATGGGGGCCACGCTGAGGCACGTCAATATCGTGCCGATCAAGGAGGTCGTCTCGGAGCGTGACACGCTCACCCATTTTCTGGTGATGCAATTCATCGAGGGCCACAACCTGCGCGAGTTCATCAAGATTCGCAAGAAATTCGAGCCCGCCGAAGCCACGCGCCTGGTGACCGACGTCGCCGCCGGCCTCAACTACGCCTTCCAGCGCGGCATTTGCCACCGCGATCTGAAAATGTCCAACGTGCTGGTTTCCAGCAAAGGGCAGGCGATGCTCGTCGATTTCGGCCTGGCCGCGGCCGACAAGAATCTCTCGGAAGACGCGATCGCCAACTCGCCCAATCCGCGCACGATCGATTACGCCGGCCTGGAGCGGGCCACCGGCGTGCGCAAGGACGATTCGCGCAGCGACATTTATTTTCTCGGTTGCATTTATTACCACATTCTCACCGGCGTCCCGCCGATTTACGAAACGCGGGATCGCATCCAGCGGCTCAGCAAGACCCGCTTTGAAGAGATCGTTCCGATCCTCAAGGTCGATCCGAGCCTTCCGCGTCCGATCGCCATGATCGTCACGCAGGCCATGGAGCTGAATCCCATCCAGCGCTACCAGTCGCCCGGTGAAATGCTGGCCGACCTGCAAGCGGCCCTGCCGCGTTTGGACGAGCCGAGATCCCCGCCGGCCGACGGCAAAGTCGCTTCCAAAACGCCGCCGGCCCCCGCCGCACAGCGCGCCCCGCAGTCCACGCTTATGCTCGTCGAGTCCAACGTGCAGTTGCAGGACGTCATTCGCCAGCGGCTGAAAAACAACGGCTATCGCGTGCTGGTGACGGCCGATCCCGATCGGGCCTTAAGCCGCTTTGTCGACGGCAACAAGGCGGCCGACTGCGTGATCTTCAGCACCAGCGAATTGGGCCAGCCGGCGCTGGACGCCTTCAACCGTTTTGGCGACGGCCACGACACGGCCGCCATCCCCGCCGTGTTGCTATTGGGAAAGCACCACAAAGCCTGGAAAAAGCGGGCCAAGCTGGCCGATCATCGCGTGCTGGTCGCGATGCCCATCAAGCTCCGACAGTTTCGCGAAGTGCTCGCCAAACTCGTTCCCCAAGAAAAGGCAGAAGGCAGAAGGCAGAAGGCAGAAGGAAATGCGGGAGGCCGCAAGCCGCGAGAATGAGTTTCCCCCTGCCGGCCGACGCTTGAACAAGCAGTTTCCTTCTGCTGCCCTTATTCTGCCTTCTGCCTTCTGCCTTCTGCCTTTATTTCCACGCCCATCTTCTCCATCAGCATCTTCATGTCTTCCCAGACGTCCTTCTTCGCCGCCGGATTGCGCAGCAGGTAGGCCGGATGATAGGTGCACATCACGTCAATGCCCTCGTATTGAAAGAATTTGCCGCGCATGCGGCCGATCGGCATTTGCGTCTCCAGCAGCGTCTGGGCCGCAATCGAACCCAGGCAGCAGATGAACTCGGGCCGAATCTGGGCCAACTGCCGATCGAGAAAGCCGCGGCAGTTGGCCACTTCGTGCGGATGCGGGTTGCGGTTTCCCGGCGGACGGCATTTCAGCACGTTCAGGATATACACGTCCGAGCGCGAAAGCGCGCAGGCTTCAATAATCCGCGTCAGCAGTTGACCGGCCCGGCCGACGAACGGCTCCCCCTGGGCGTCTTCGTCGGCGCCGGGAGCTTCGCCCAAAAAGCACAGCCGGGCCCGAGGATTGCCGACGCCGAACACGGTTTGCGTCCGCGTGGCCGCCAATTCGTCGCACAGCGTGCAGGCGGCGACTTCCCTGCGGATCACTTCCAGCGAGTCGCCGGGCGCCGCGACCGGCTCGGCAAACAGACCGCGCGGCGTCAGGCCCGACGCGTGTGGCAAAGGCACGAGCTGCGATTCGCCTGCCGGGGCCGCGCGTTCGGTATCGTCCCGGGCCATACCCCGGCCGGGCTTGCTCAGTTGCCGGACGCCCGCCTGCCGCAGGCTTTCCAAGGTTTGCAGCGCCGCGGTGACGGCCCGCGAGCTTCGATCCTCTCGTCGCGCGGTCATGTTGAGGTGCCCTCGCTTGGTGCGATTCTCCAAAACTCCTGAATCGTCGGCACGTCCAGTATACGAGCGGCCCGTCGTGCAGGAAGTACGTTGCCGTCGGGCAAGCGCAGGCGGATCGCCCGGCGCGATTGGACCCCCCGGCCGATTCAACTATGATACAGCGTGCTCGCTCGCGCCGGTGGGCGCAGCAACGTTCGATTCGCATTCATGTCGCCTGAGCCATGGGAATTCCGCAGGTTGCCATCGTGGGCCGGCCCAACGTCGGGAAGTCGAGCATCCTGAACTGGCTCGCGCGCAAACGGGTGGCCATCGTCGACGAGACCGCCGGCGTGACGCGCGACCGCGTGACCTACCTGATGTTTGAGCGCGAGCGGTACTTCGAGCTGGTGGACACGGGCGGCATCGGGTTCGACGATCCCGACAATCTGACCGCGAAGATCGAAGAGCAGATCGCCGCGGCGCTCGAGGCGGTCCACGTGGTGCTGTTTGTCGTCGATGCGCGGACCGGGCTGACGCCCCTGGACCAGGAGGTGGCCCGCCGACTGCGCTACGTCGACGCCCCGGTGATCTGCGTCGCCAACAAGGCGGACGACCCCAGCCTCGACAGCCAGGCCGACGAATTCTACAAGCTCGGCCGCGGCAAGCTGATCTGCGCGAGCACGCAGCAGAACCGCGGGCGCCAGCGGCTTTTGGACATGATCGCCGAGCGATTGCCCAAGCCCGAGGACGAGGAACGCAAGGCCCAGATCATCGAGCCGGTGATGAACGTGGCGATCGTCGGCCGCCGCAACGTGGGCAAAAGCACGTTCGTCAACACGCTGGTCAACGCCGAACGGATGATCACCAGCGAAGTGGCCGGCACCACGCGCGACAGCGTCGACGTGCGATTCGAGCTCGACGGCAAGCCGTTCGTGGCCATCGATACTCCCGGGCTGAGGCGCAGCAAGAGCATTACGACCGACGTCGACTACTACAGCGCCCACCGCGCGCAGCGGAGCATTCGCCGCGCCGACGTGGTGCTCATGTTTTTCGACCCCACGGAGCGGATCAGCAAAGTCGACAAGCAGCTTTGCGAGTACGTCGCCGAGAACTACAAGCCCTGCGTGTTTGTCGTCAACAAGTGGGACCTGATGGCCGATTCGATGCCGACCGAAAAATGGGTCTCCTACCTGCACGACACGTTTCGCACGATGTGGTACGTGCCGATGGCGTTCATCACGGGGCAGACGGGTAAGAACGTCAAGGCGCTAGTGAACCACGCCCAGATGCTCTACAAGCAGGCCCGCCAGCGCGTGACCACGGCCCAGTTGAACAAGGTGGTGCGCGCGGCGCTCGACGCCAACCCGCCGCCGCTCTACCAGAATCGCCGGCCCAAGATTTTCTACGCCACGCAAGTCGGCACCGAGCCGCCCACGATCGTCATGTTCTCGAGCAATCCCAAAGCTTTCGGCGAGACCTACCGGCGGTATTTGCTCGGCGCGATGCGCGAGCATCTGCCGTTTGCCGAGGTTCCGATCAAGCTCTACCTGCGCAAGCGCCAACCCGGCGACCGGCGCGCGGAGATCGACACCGACGCGGCCGACAAGACCGACTCCGCCGAGCAGAACCCGGCCGATTCGGCGATCGGCGGGTAAGTGCGTTCTCGCTCGCGGCGCATTTGAGCCTGCGCGGTTCCAAGAAAGCATGCCCCGCGGCGAAAATAGAACTACGGTGGGTCGTTTCTTCGATTCCTTGGCCGGCAAGTTGATGAAAGCCACGCGATTTGTTGACGCCCGAACGGCCTGCTCGGCGGCATGTTTGGTCTCGATGCTCGTGTCGCGCGCATGTGGCGAAAGCAAGACGATTGCAACCGGCCCCTGGGCGGCCGACGCGGAAGTTCATGAAGCCGCCTCCGACGACCGCGACGTCGACGCATTCTTCGGCGAATTCTTCGACCGACAAATGAAAGAGCTGGGCATCCCCGGCGCCGTCGTAGTCTGGGTTCGAGACGGCGCGGTGCGCCACGCGACCGGCTACGGCGTGGCCAATCGCGCGACGGCCGCGCCGGTCGACTACGAGCAGACCGTATTCCGCCTCGCGTCGGTGTCAAAACTCGTCACCGCCCTGTGCGCCTTGCAGCTTGCCGAAACGGGAAAACTCGATTTGGACACTGACGTGAACCGGTATTTGCAAGGCATGCACGTCGGCTCCGCGGAGTTTGGACCCGTCACGCCGAGTCGTTTGCTGGTGCATACCGGCGGACTTGACGAGCGTCTGCTGGGATACCTGACGCGCGACCCGGGGCAAGTGGCGACTCTCGGCGGGTATTTGAAAACCTGGATGCCCCCGCAAACGCGGGCCGCTGGCGTGGTGGCCACCTATTCCAATCACGGCTACGCCTTGCTGGGGTACCTGGTCGAACGGCAGTCCGGGCTGCGCTTCGACGCTTATGCGGCAACTCACGTTTTCGAGCCCCTCGGCATGCGGCGAAGTGCGTTTCTCGTGCCTCCGGTTCCCGGCCGGATTGCCTCGAGCCTGTGCCCCGGTTATTGGGCCACCGGCGATCTGGTCGAAGCGGTGTGGAGCCGGCCCTATCCGGCCGGGGCTCTGGCAACCACTGGCGGGGACATGGCGCGATTCATCGTGGCGTTCCTCGCGGCAGTGCGCGGCCAATCGTCTGAAGTTTTTCCGCCGTCGGTCGTCACGCGCATGACGGGGCGCCACTTTTCGCATCGCCCGGACGTTCCCGGCTACACGTTAGGGCTGGCCGAGATGTCGCTGTTCGGCCAGAGGGTTCTCCTGAAGGGCGGTTCGGCGCCAGGACACTCGGCCGTCATTGCGTTCATTCCCGAACGCGACGCCGGTCTGTTCGTCGCCGTGAACCGTCAGGAACCGCAGCACTGGACGAGGCTCCTGCCCGAGCTGGTAAAGCACGAGTTCCCCAAAGCCGTTCAGTCAACCTCGACACCGCCCGAAACGCGGCCCCTCGATCGGTTCGCCGGAGAATACCGCGCGATGCGTTATGCCAATGCATCCTTCGAGCGCGTCCTAAGCCTGGCCATGCACGTTCGCGTCGAAGTGGTGGACGGAAAAATTCACCTCTTGGGCCCCGACGTCGACCTGCCATGCGAACCGACCGCCGAGCCGCTTGTCTTTTCGTCCGAACCGGGGCGTTATGTGGCGTTTCACGAGGACGACCGTGGTCGCATTGACCAGATGTTTTTGAACGTGGACGGCGACCATCTGGCCGCGGAGCGTCTCGGGTTTTGGCAGCGGACCGATACGGTTGTCCTCTCGCTCCTGGCGGCATGCGCCGTTTTGGTCTTCGCCGGATCGTTCCAAGTCGTGGCGGCTGTTTGGCGGCGCATCAGGCAGGGGAAGTTTCGCCCTGCAACAGGCGCTTTGGGCCCGCTGGTGAGCGCGGCTCTGGCCGCGGCAATCGTAACGACGCTAGTCGCGTGCTATTGGTCCGTCGTTCCGTTGACCAATTTCCTCTACGGTCCGTCCCTGGCAATCTGGCTGGCATTGACCGGCGCAAACCTGATGGCACTGTTGGCAATGGTGATGTTTCTGGAAGCCGGAAGGCAGCTTGTGGGGCGCAAGGTCGGTCTCGTCCGGCGCGTGGCCCGTCTCGTAGTCTGCTCGGCATGTATCATCGTCATCGTCTTTCTCATTGAGTTCAACCTCATCGGCTACTGGATTTAGCCGCCGGGCAGCGCGCAGCTCCGCCGAACCTCATTGACGCTGCGCGCATCAGGAAGATGCGTGATCGCGCCGGCCGGCGGAAAAAACGGCTCGGTCGCCGGCAACAGGGTTTAGTTTGGCGATCAGACACCCTGGCGACTCCGGGCCGGCCTGGCCGCCCTCGGCCCGCTCGTTCACTTGTGAGCCCGCCGACAGGGGGCTATCATCACTGGTTTGACTCGTTCCCAGATTGATCGTTTCCCTGCTGCGCCGGCCCAAAATCGCGACTGGAGTTGGCACATGCGGCACGTCCTCTCGGCGGTGGTGCAAAACGTTCCCGGGGTGCTGGCCCACATCTCGGGCATGCTCGCCTCGCGCGGCTACAACATCGACAGCCTGGCGGTCGGAGAGACCGAAAACCCGGACCTGTCGCGGATGACCTTCGTCGTGGTCGGCGACGACACCGTGCTCGAGCAGGTCCGCAAGCAGCTCGAAAAAGTCGTCACCGTCGTGCGCGTGGTCGACATCAGCTCGCAGGATTTCGTCGAGCGCGACCTGATATTGATCAAGGTCCGCGCCCCGCGCGGCGGCTGCCGCAGCGAAATCCGCGAGCTGGCCGAAATATTTCGCGGCCGCATCGTCGACGTCGCCGGCGAAGAAGTGATCGTGGAGATTTCGGGCCAGGAACGAAAAATTGAATCGTTCATCGACCTGATGCGCCCTTTCGGAATCGTCGAGCTGGTGCGCACCGGCCGCATTGCCATGGTTCGCGGCCAGCGGCCACGCGAAGCCGACGAGGCCAAATCGAAGAAACTCTAACGCGAAAACGCCGGACCAAAGCATGACCACGATCTACTACGAAAAAGACGCCGACTTGTCGCTGCTCAAAGGCAAAACGATCGCCATCATCGGCTACGGTTCGCAGGGGCACGCCCATGCCCAGAACTTGCGCGACAGCGGCTGCAAGGTCGTGGTCGGCCAAAGGCCCGGCGGTCCCAACTATGACCTGGCCAAAAGCCACGGCTTCGAGCCGGTGCCCGCCGACGAAGCCGCCAAGAAGGGCGACCTGGTCAACATCCTGCTGCCCGACGAAGTGCAGGGGGACGTTTATCGCCAGCACATCCGCCCGCACCTGAAACCGGGCAACATCCTGATGTGCTCGCACGGCTTTAACGTCCACTTCGGCCAGGTCGAAGCGCCCGAAGGTGTCGACATGGTGCTCGTGGCGCCCAAAGGCCCGGGCCACCTGGTGCGCAGCGAGTTCGAAAAAGGAGGCGGCGTGCCGTGTCTGATCGCGCTCAATCCCGGTGCCAGCGAAACTTCCCGCGCCCTGGGTTTGGCTTATGCCAAGGGAATCGGCGGCTGCCGCGCCGGCGTCATCGAAACCACGTTCGCCGAGGAAACCGAGACCGACCTGTTCGGCGAACAGGTGGTGTTGTGCGGCGGCGTCAGCGCGCTAGTGAAGGCGAGCTTCGAAACGCTGGTCGAGGCCGGCTACCAGCCCGAGATGGCTTACTTCGAATGCATGCACGAATTGAAGCTGATCGTCGACTTGTTCTACCAGGGCGGGCTGAACTACATGCGCTACAGCGTTTCGAACACGGCCGAATACGGCGACTATACGCGCGGTCCGCGCATCGTCACCGACGAAACCCGCCGGGAAATGAAGCGGATTCTCGACGAGATTCAGACCGGCAAGTTCGCCCGCGAGTGGATCCTGGAAAACCGGGCCAACGCCCCGGCGTTCAAAGCCATGCGCCGCCGCGAGCGCAGCCACCC
>JBBDNV010000163.1:0-13577 GCA_040877415.1 Pirellulales bacterium | reverse complement strand
AATTGCAAGGGGCCTTGCTCAATGCGCAGCTCGAGGTGCTCGAAGATCAGACCAAAACTCGCGACGGCAATGGCCAGTACCTCATAGGGCGGCTCGCGAACCTGCCCGGCCTCCATCCGCAACAGCGCCCCGACTTCTGCATCCGACACGCTTATCACCTCTGCATGTTGCGCATCGATGGAGAGGAGTTTGGCGCGCCACGCGCCGCGGTGATCGCGGCGTTGTGCGCCGAGGGGGTTCCCTGCTCGGGCGGCTATGGGTTCTCGCTCCCGCAGCAACCCATGTTTCGTAACCGCGCCTTCGGACCGTACCTGGCCGACATAGCTGACCGGCTAGACTACAAGCGCGCGCATTGCCCCAACAGCGACCTCCTCTGCCGCGAACAAGCATTGTGGTTGGAGCAAGCGATGTTTCTCGGCCCGCGCGAGGACATGGACGACATCTACCGCGCCATCGAAAAGATTTACGACGAGCGCGCAGCGCTGGCCGACTGGTCCCGCCGCGAGAGCACAAGCTGATCGAGGAACCCTGGCACTGATGACGTCGTCGCGATGCCCCGATGACGCCGACCGCTCTTATACACCTTAGCCGCCGCTCAGGTTTCGAGGGTTCATGTCGACATTTTAAAATCTTTGCCATCCACGATTTCCCGACTTTGCTCTTTCGGCAGTTTAATCGCCTCGGAATTCCTCGTGAAAGCATCCCCGACGAGATATGATGACCGGCCGATGCATTGAAGGGGGCTCGCGGAAACACGTCTTGCGCCCGCCTTTGCACTGCGGCCGCCGAGGCGACTTGAAGTAAACACGGCAATCAACTAAAGAAAGATCGTACCAATGGATTCAAACAAGAAGATGATCCTCGCGGCTCTCAGTCTCGTGTGCTTCGCGCTGACCGCGCTGGCCGGATGCACGACGACGTCGCAGGAACAGGACTCCGAGTCCTTCAAGAAATACGGCCAAGAGTTCAAGGGCAAGATCGGAAGGACGTATGAGGAATCCGTCGAGTGGTATCCCGAAGGCGTGAAGCCGAAGCCGGGCACGCCCAACGTCCTCATGATCCTGCTCGACGACGTGGGCTTTGCCCAATACGGCTGCTTCGGCGGCTTGATCCAGACGCCGAACATCGATGCGCTGGCCGCAGACGGCCTTCGGTACAACAACTACCACACCCCGGCCCTGTGCTCGCCCTCGCGGGCGGCGCTGATGGCGGGCCGAAACACGCACAAGATCGGCCTGGGCTCCCACGCGCTAACCGCGATGGGCTTCCCCGGCTACAACGGCACGCCGCCCGCGAGCGCGAAGTCTATCGCCAAGCATTTCCAGCACGCGGGCTTTGAAACCTTCGCCATCGGCAAATGGGATCACACGCCGCTGCCGGAGGCGTCGCACAGCGGCCCGTTCCAGCATTGGGCCAGCGGCGAGGGCTTCGACCACTTCTATGGTTTTATGGCCGCCGACGCCGACGACTACCGCACGCTGCTCTTCAACGACCACGTGCCTTCGGAAACCTGGATGGGAAAGAAGGATTATCACTTGACCACCGACCTGGCCGACCGGGCGATCGAGAACATCACGTCGCATGTCTCGATCTATCCCGACCGGCCCTTTTTCCTGTTCTGGGCGCCCAGCGCGATGCACTCGCCACACCAGGTCCAGCAGCGGTACATCGACATGTACAAGGGCAAGTTCGACATGGGCTGGGATAAAGCGCGCGAGATGATCTTCGCGAGGCAGATGGAGATGAAGCTCCTTCCCGCCGGCACTAGACTGTCCAACGGCATCCCGGAAATACCCCACTGGGATAGCCTGAGCGCCGATCAGAAGAAACTCTATGCCCGCCAGATGGAAGTCTTCGCCGGCATGATGACGCAGACCGACGAGCAGGTCGGACGCATCATCGCCAGCCTCAAGCGCACCGGCCATTACGACAACACGCTCATCATGCTCACCGCCGACAATGGTTGCAGCGGCGAGGGCGGATTGAACGGCCTGTACAACGAATCGCTCGTGCTCAATGGCATGCAGGCGTCCCTCGAAGAAAACATGAAGCACTATGACGAATGGGGTGGCCCCGACACCTACCCGCACTATCACGCGGGCTGGGCCATGGCCGGGAACACGCCGTTCAAGTATTGCAAACAGATCGTCCACAACGGCGGCATCGCCGACAGCCTCGTCATCACCTGGCCCAAGGGCATCACGGCCAAGGGAGAGATCAGGAATCAATACGGCTATGTCACCGACCTTATGGTCACGGCGCTGGAAGTCACCGGCACCAAATTCATGGCGGAGATCGACGGCGTGAAACAAATGCCCGTGGATGGAATCAGCCTCGCCTATTCCTTCAACAAGGCCGACGCGCCCTCCGCCCGCACCGAGCAGTACTACGAGCAGCTCGGCAACCGGGCGATGTACAAGGACGGCTGGAAGGCGGTGACCATCCACGCCAACCGCATGCCCTGGATCACCGGCGGCACCTTCGATTTCGGGAAGGACGTGTGGGAGCTGTACAATCTCAACGAGGATTTCTCCGAGACGAACAACCTGGCCGACAAGAATCCCCAGAAACTCGAGGAACTCAAGAAGCTGTGGGATGAGCAGGCGTGGAAGAACAACGTCTATCCCCTCTACGACAACCTGAATAATCGGATCGCCAAGCAGTTCAGCCGCGCCTTCGGCGACCGGAAGACCTTCACCTACTACTGGCCGGGGGCCGAGCGCATCGCCGAGGCCGTGTCCGCGCCAATCAAGAACAAGTCGCACACGATCGAGACCACGGTCGAACTGAAGGGCGACGAGGAGGGCGTCATCGTCGCGTGCGGCGGCGTGAACGGCGGCTACGGTCTGTTCATCGCCGACCACAAGTTGCACTACGACTACAACCACTTCAACTCCGAGCGCTACACCATCGTCTCGCCCGAGCTGCCCGAAGGGAAGGTGGACCTGAAGTTCAACTTCATCAAAACCGGAATGCTCAAGGGCACCGGCGAACTCTATGTGAACGGCAAGAAAGTGGCGGAAGGCGCCATTGACAAAACCCATCCGGGAAGCTTCTCGCTCAGCGAGACCTTCGATGTCGGCGTTGATAACGGCACCCCCGTCTCGAACAACTACAAGGCGAAGGATCACTTTCGCTTCACCGGCGCGTTGGACAAGGTGGTCATCAATCTGGCTGCCGACTAAAGCATACGAGTTGAGCGTATGCGCCGCTTCACTGTGCTTCGACGATGGCCAGTATTGCTTGCCGAAACGACCGCGGCAGCCTCGGCCACGCCTGGATCACCGACACCAATCCGAGGTCGACTTCGGCAGCCCGCGCGCCGAGTGCGCCGCGCGTTTCCACAATCCGCGAGTTTCGCGGGGAATTCGCATCCTGTTCGACTCCCCGTGGTACTGTCCGAATGAGATCGTTTGTGCCGTTTTTTGCTCACGGCATGACGAACTTGACGCACACGGGCGAGCCGACTGCGAGCTTTTCGCCGGTGGGCAAGAGCCGGCCGGTCTTGTCGTCGATGCGGAAGATGGTGATCGTGTCGGAATCCTGATTGCCGGCCAACAGGAATCGGCCGCTGGGGTCGATGCCGAAGCCGCGCGGCGTCTTGCCCTGCGTCGATTCATTCTGGGCGAAGCGGAGCGTCCCGCGCGACGGGTCGACGGCAAACACCGTAATACTGTCGTGCCCGCGGTTCGAGCCGTACACAAATCGGCCCGAAGGGTGAACCTGCACTTCGGCCGTGCTGTACCCGGGCCGGACGGTTTCTCCCTCGGGCAAGGTCGAGACGGTTTCGAGCTGGGCGAGCTCGCCGCGGCTCGGGTCGTAGGCGAACGCGGTGACGGTGCAGGCAATTTCGTTAATCACGTAGGCGAACTTGCTCGTGGGGTGAAACGCGAAGTGGCGCGGGCCCGAGCCGGGCTTCACCGTGGCATAGGCCGGATCGTGCGGCACGAGTTGGCTGGTGGACGGATCGAGCCGATAGACGAGCAGCTTGTCCAGGCCCAAATCGGCCGCCACGGCGAAGCGATTGGCGGGGTCGACGTTGATCGAATGCGCGTGCGGGCCCTCCTGCCTTTGGGGATTGACGCTTTTGCCCTGGTGCTGGATGGCCGAAGCCGCGGGCCGAACACTGCCGTCTTCGGCGATCGGCAGCGAGGCAATGCTGCCGCCGCCGTAATTGGCCACCATCACGGTCCGGCCCGAGCGGTCGACGATCAGGTGGCACGGACCGGCCCCCTGCGACGATTGCTGATTGAGCCTCTTGAGTTTTCCGCTCGCCGCATCGATCGCAAAGGCGGTGACGCCGCCGGTCGGCTTTCCGTCGAGATCGCTGATTTCGCTGACCGCGTAGAGAAATTTTTTGTTGGGGTGCACGGCCAGGAAGGAGGGGTTCTTGACTTCGGCGGCCAGCCCCAGCGGCGTGCACTTGCCGCTTTCCAGATCCAGCCGGTACGCGTAAATCCCCTCGCTCTTCCCGCCGGTATACGTGCCGACATAAACCAGGCATTCCTTGGGCGGCGCCGAGTCATCCGCGGCCCGAACGCCGGTCGCCACGGCGCCAACCACAGCCAAGAAGCACAGCGGAAACAAGGGTGAGCGCAGCATGGGTATTTATCCTTTGGGAGAAGGGCTGAAACAAACTCTCTCGGTGAGTTGCCTCGGTTGGAAACGACCTGGGAGCGTGCCGCGTCAGGCAGGATAAGCCAGGGGCGGATCGATTGCAACGAGCAATGACGCGTTTCAAGAATTAGGGCGCTCGTCGCCGGTCACCAGGGCAATGGCGAAGCCGTCGTAGCCTTTGCTGCCGACGGTCTGAATCGCCGTGGAGCTGGTGCGGGGATTGGCGGCCAATACCTCGATGAAGCGGCGCACCCCCTGGACTTTGACGTCGTCGCTGGCGGCGTCGACCACGGCTCCCTCGCGCACGACGTTGTCGGTGATGATCAGGCTGCCGCGGCGCGACAGCCGCAGGGCCCATTCGAAGTAATCGGCCGTGTTGGGCTTGTCGGCGTCGATGAAAACGAGGTCAAAAGGACCCCGACCTTTCTTGGGTCATGCAGTTCTCGCATCAAGGCCCGGCGGCTTAGACGCGGCTAACAATCGCGACGCTCGCCGCGTGAAGTGTACGCGTCTGGGGCGGTGGGAAATAGGGTGACACGCGGGCTCGAAGAAGTAGAATGACCGGCACGGTCGGCCAAATCCCAATTCGAAGGAGATGCAATCATGAACGGCAGCAGAGTTTCGCGGCGGTTTCGATTGACGCTGACGAGCCGGCTACGGCGGCGGATCACCATTTTGCTGGGCGTCGCCCTGGCGATTGCGGCGTTTGCCGGCCCGACGATCGACTCTGGCGCCCGCGCCCTGGCGGCAAAGAATCAAGATGACAAATTGGAAGCCGCCAGGCGTGCGGCTGCCGCTCGAGCCGGCAGTGTCAAACACATCAAGATGATCATGGTCGGCATGCATACCTATCACGACACGAACAAGAGATTTCCCGCCGCGTTCACCAGCAAAGACGGGAAGCCGCTGTTGAGTTGGCGGGTGGCGCTGCTGCCGTATCTGGAGGACGAATCGGCCCGGGAGCTATCGAAGCAGTTTCACCTCGACGAACCGTGGGACAGCGCGCACAACAAGACCTTAATTGCCAAGATGCCCGACGTATATCAGTCGCCGGCGTCCGAACTGAACGACGGCCGCACGGTGTATCTGACGCCGCGCGCCGATTTCACTGCCTTTCCCGGCGATCAGGCCGTGCCGATCCGCAAGATCCTCGACGGGATGTCCAAGACGATTGGGCTGGTCGAAGTCGACGACCCTCAGGCGGTCCCCTGGACCAAGCCCGACGATTGGAAGGTCGATCTGGAAAACCCGAAGGCTGGGTTTGACGGCCAATACGAAAACGGCCTGAACGCCGCGTTCGTCGACGGCTCCGTGCACTTTGTTGCTTACGCGGTCGACGAAAAGCTGCTGAAGGCGCTGTTGACCATCGACGGCGCCGAGGATATTAGGCTGCCCTTTTAGCACGCGTTCGACCCGTCCAGGACTTGAGCTTCGCCGGAAAGTGAGGATAACTTACGTCTGAGTGCCGCTGCTAGCGCGGGCGTTTTTGCCTTGGGATGGATGGTTTCCAGCCCAATTGGGGTCCTTTTACAAGTTGTCATGGGAGAGTCACATGAGGGCGATCCAGTACGCGAGTTCCGCCACCTGTTGTGACGTTGTCACGCGGCGCAGCTTCCTGCGCGTGGGAGCCCTGGCGATGGGCGGACTGACCTTGGGCGACGTGCTCCAATTGCGAGCCGAAAATCCGACCGCGGGCAAGCTCCGCCAGAAGTCGATCATCATGATCTTTCTCAGCGGCGGCCCGTCGCACTTGGACATGTACGACATGAAGCCCGACGCCCCCCGCGAGTACCGCGGCGTATTCAACCCGATCCGCACCAACGTGCCGGGCATGGAAATCTGTGAGCTGATGCCGATGCAGGCCAAGATCGCGGACAAGTTCACGATCCTGCGCGGCGCCCGGCTTGCGCATTTGCACACGGGCAACGAATTTTACAGCGGCTATCCCTGGCAGGAATCGCCGCGCGCCAGCGTTCACGGCGAGGCCCGGCGCCCCGCGGTCGGCTCGGTCGTCAGCCGCTTGCGCCCGCGCGACTCGGTCATTCCCCCGTATGTCAGCTTGTGGAACCAGCCGGATTGGGAACGGGCCTACTATGCCGGCGTCGAGCACGAGCCTTTCCGCGCCGGCAGCGGTAATTCCCAGGAGGCGCTGGACAACATGGGGCGCCGGCCGGAGGTCACCGCGCTGCGGCTGGGGAATCGACGCGATCTGCTCCACGCATTCGACTCGATGCGCCGGGACCTGGACCGCACCGGCTTCGGCACGGGCATCGACGCCTTTCAGACCCGGGCCCTGGAGATCGTCACTTCCGGCAAGGTGCGCGACGCCTTCGACATTGAAAAGGAGCCCCCCGACGTTCGCGCCCGCTATGGGGACGGACCGTTCCCCTATGGCGTTCATCCCGGGCGAATGCTGCTCGAGGCTCGCCGGCTGATCGAAGCGGGCGTTTCGGTCGTGACCGGCTGTTTCACGACCGGCGGCTGGGATACCCATCGCGATAATTTCGCCACGCTGGGCAAGCTCGTGCCGCCGCTGGACCAGGCGCTCTACGCGCTGGTGACCGATCTGGACGAGCGCGGACTGCTCGAAGACGTGGTGGTGCTGATGGGCGGCGAGTTCGGCCGCACACCACGCATCGGAGACATCACGCCCGACGGTCGCAGCCACTGGCCGGAGGCCGGTTTCCTGTGGGTCGCCGGCGGTGGATTGAAGACCGGCCAGGTGATCGGCGCCACCGACGCCCGCGGTGAGCGAGTCGTCGGCACGCCGATCGGAATGCAAAACGTGCTGGCGACCCTCTACCCCGTGCTGGGAATCGACCCGGCGACGACGATCCGCGACCACAACGGCCGTCCCCAGTACCTGCTCGAAGATCGCCAGGGCGTGGTTGGGTTGGTATGAGCGGGTGCGTCGCGCCCGGGTTTTCGCGTGCCATGCGCACGCCGGCGTGAGCATGTTGTTTTTCCGGTAGGACAGGCTACTGACCGTTCGCCAAACGGCCCGACGGACGGACGCCGACGCCGACGCGGCCCGTGAGTGAGTCGCCCAGATCGTTGCGGGCCGTTTCGGCGATCGCCAACAGGCGCTCGACGACGTCGGGATTCGCCGCGGCAATGTCGGATGTCTCGCCGATGTCCGCTCCGACGTCGTACAGCTCGGGCTGGGTGAGGGTTCGCTGTTGGTAAGGAACGGGCATGCCGCCCTTGCCCCCTTCCCGGCCGGCAAGCGTGCGATAGGTGTGCGGCAGATAAAGCTTCTTCGAGCCGCTCATCACGGCTTGCAGCTCGTTATCGGCGTAGTAGAAGTAGTAGGCCTCGTGCGGATTCTTGGCGCCGGGCCGGCCCGACAACAGGGGCCAGACGTCGAGCCCGTCGATCTTGTGCTTCGGCAGCTCGGCGCCGACCAATCGGTCGATAGTGGGCATCAAGTCGATCGTCATGGCCGGCTCGGTACACACGCTTCCGGCGGGAATTGTGCCGCTAAAGCGAGCCAGGAACGGCACGCGTACGCCCCCTTCCCAGCTCGTGCCCTTGCCTTCGCGCAAAGGACCGGCCGTGCCGCAGTGATCGCCGTAGCTGAGCCACGGACCGTTGTCCGACGTGAAAATCACCAGCGTCCGCTCGTCGAGGCCGTGCCTGGCGAGCGCGCCGAGAATCTGGCCGACCGACCAGTCGATCTCCTCGATCACGTCGCCGAACAAACCCCGCTTCGTTTTGTCCTGAAACTTGTCGCTCACAAACAGCGGCACGTGCGGCATGCTGTGGGCCACATACAGCAAGAACGGGCGGTCCTTGTTGCGGTCGATGAATTTGACGGCCCGTTCGGTGTACCACGTGGTAAGCTGCCGCTCGTCGTCGGCCGTGACTTCCGAATCGACGACCCGGTCGCCTTCGATCATCGGCAGATCGGGAAAGCCGCGCCCCTTTCGCTCGGCCGGCGGCAGGTGCAACAAGCCCGGGTGATAGGGCCACATGTCGTTCGAATACGGCAGCCCAAAGTATTCGTCGAAACCGTGGCGCACCGGCAGGAACTGCGGGTGATGGCCGAGGTGCCACTTGCCGAAAATCGCCGTGGCGTAATCGCGCTGCTTGACGACTTCGGCCAGCGTCATCTCGTCGCCGCTGATGCCCACCTTGGCCTGCGGGCCAAGCGCCCCGCGAATGCCGATCCGATTCGGATAGCAGCCGGTCAAGAGCGCCGCGCGCGAAGCCGAACACACCGCCTGGGCCACGTAAAAGCGCGTGAAGCGGATGCCGTCGCGGGCCATCCGATCCAGGTTCGGCGTGGCGTAATCCTTGGCCCCGAAAGGTCCGATGTCGCCGTAGCCCAGATCGTCGCAAAAAATGATGACGACGTTGGGTGACGAGGCATCGGCGGCCGCGGCAATCTGCACGGCCAACAACCAAACCAGCGAGCCGTGGGCGAGCACGCGAATCATGCTCGCATTGTCATGGGCGCGAAAGCGGCCGTCAATCCTCCGCAAAACCGGGCCGCACGCATCGCGGGCGGTGTGCCCATCGACTAGGATTGTGGCATGACGAATTGGCGAGCCATTCCCACGATCATCCGTCACGCGATCTGCCTGCTGTTGCTGGCCGGCTCGAGCGTATTGGCCGCCGCGGCCCGCAACACGGCGGACGCCGGCGTGGTTCGCTGTGAAAACGGCGCCGTGGTCAGCGTCAACGCCTACGCGTCGGAGATTGGCGTGCAAACGCTCCAGCGCGGCGGCAGCGCCGTTGACGCGGCCGTGGCCACGGCGTTTGCGCTGGCGGTCACGTATCCGGTGGCGGGCAATATCGGCGGCGGGGGATACATGCTGGTCGTGCCCCGCGACGGCGCGGGGAGCGTGGCGTTCGATTTTCGAGAAGTCGCGCCGGCCGCGGCTGGCCGCGACACGTTCGTCCAAAAGTCCGGCCGCACGCCGCATCGCCGCGTGGGCGTGCCCGGCACGGTGCGTGGATTGGCGCTTGCGCACCAACGCCTGGGAAAACTGCCGTGGCGCGAGTTGGTTTTGCCGGCCGTGCAGGTGGCCCGCGGCGGGTTCGAGCTCGACGCGGCCGTGGCCACGGACTTGAACAAAGTGTTGGCCGGCTCCGATAAGGAGCAATTCGCCGCGCTGCACCGAACCTTTGGCCGCGCCGACACACGGCCGTGGCGCGCCGGCGATCGGCTGGTGCAAGGGGAATTGGCCGACGTGTTGACCCGCATCGCCGACCACGGGGCCGATGGATTTTACACGGGAGCCGTCGCCCAATTGATCGCGGCCGAAATGCAGCGAGGCGGCGGACTCGTGACCGAGGCCGACCTGGCGGCGTATCGGCCCATCGTCCGAGAGCCGGTTCGCGCGAGCTATCGCGGCTGCGAGATTCTGGCCGTCCCGCCGTCCTCTTCCGGCGGAACCACGTTGGCGGAGGAGTTGAACATTCTGGAAACATTCGACCTGCGCTCGCGCGGCCGCTGGTCGGCCGAAACGCTGCACTTGATGATTGAGAGCATGCGGCGCGCGTACCGCGATCGGGCCGCCTATTTAGGTGACCCATCGATGACTACGATCCCGGGGAAACCGCTGGAAAAGGCGTATGCCAGACAACTTGCGGCCACCATCGATCCGAATCGTGCAACGCCGAGCATCGAGCTGGCCGGCGACATCAAGATCACCACCGAGAGCGAACAGACGACGCACCTCTCTGTGATCGACGGCGACCGAACCGCCGTAAGCCTGACCTACACGCTCGAAAGCGGCTGGGGCAGCCGCGTGGTCGTGCCGGGCGGGGGATTTCTCCTCAACGACGAGATGAACGATTTCAATTGGCTGCCGGGCGTCACCAACACCAGCGGGCGAGTCGGCACGCCGCCCAACGACGTTGCGCCGGGCAAACGGATGCTCAGCTCGATGTGCCCGGTGGTCGTGCGGCGCGACGGCCGAACCTTGTTGATCACCGGCAGCCCCGGCGGTCGCACGATCATCAACACCGTGCTGTGCATGGTCGTCAACGTGGTCGATTTTGACATGGAAATCACGAGCGCGGTCGACGCGCCGCGGCTGCACCACGGGTGGTTTCCCGATCTGGTTCGTATCGAACCGGCGCTATTGGAAGATCACCCGGCGGCGATCGAGCGGCTGCGCGAGATCGGCCACAAGTTTGCCCCCAAGCCCGCGCAGCAGGGCGACGCGCATTCCATCTGGATCGATCCTAAGACGAACGAGATCGTCGCCGCCGCCGACCGCCGCACGAGCGGCAGCGCCGCCGGCTATTGACCAGCGCATGCTTCCAGTCGCTCGGGCACGGCAATTGTCGCGCTGGTCGGCAAACTCGGATTTGCTTGCCCGAATTGAATAGGCCCCCGGCTCGATCCTAGCCGGGCACGCTGGCAGCGGCGCGAGCTATCCATCTCATTTGCGTGCCGATGCGCGACTTACGGGGACATCGCGCTGGGCAATGTGGCCGATGCATGCAGCGCAAGCGACGCGCGCACGCGATAAGCACGGCGTCTGATTTCGGGCGTCCCTTGACGCGCGTGCATAGCATTACGCGTTCGAGCCTATCAACCCCATGACGGAACATTGGAGGAGCCGGCTTATGACCGATTGCAACTCTCCGCGCATCGTGAGCGTGGCCGCGTGTTTTTTAGCCGCCTTTTTCGCCGCCGGCACGTCGACTTCGCGGTCGTTTGCCGCCGAGATCGTCTTCGATCTTCCCGAAAGCATCGAATGCCGCGAAGTGACTCCGCCCGAATTCGCAGCGCACGAGTACTTGAAGGTGATCGAGGGCAAGATGCGCATCTCGGCGCGCATGGCGTCGGGTACCGAGGCGGAAATCGTCGACTTTGTGTACAACATCAACTGCCCCGACAAGCACGTGCGGTTCCAGGACTATCTTCCCAACACGACGCTGGAAAGCGCCGTGGCCGACGATCAGATCGAAATCAGGGATGCCACGGAAAAGGCCCAGGCGGCGGGCGCCGACGTGCACGTGGTGTATAAACTCTTGGCGCTGGGCGGCACGCTGAGCCAGAGCTCGAAAAACTCGGAATCCAGTCACTACCGGCAAATCGCGGCCAAGGAGCTCGTCGTCGCCAGCGGCACGACGGACCGCGAGCACGGGGTGTTCTTCCGGCTGCGTCCCTCGCGGGCCGGTTCGCTCGAAGGGGCCAAGGAATTCACCTTCCTGGCCACGGTGCCCAAGGGCTGGCACGGCGACGTGTGCACGATCTCATGCGCGGCCCGGGCCAACAAGGACTCGTTTTTCTCCACCGCGATCGTGCCGGCCGGCACACGCGTGGCCGAAGTGGGCATGTGCCTGGCGGGCGACGCCGCAGCCGCCTCGCTGGCCGAAGATCTTCGCCGCGCCCAGGAGACGCACGCGAAATTGCTGGCCGCCCAGCCGCAAAAGCCGTGCGTGCTTGAGACCATATCGAGCGAGGCCGTCGGTCTGTTTGCGGGCAAGAAATCCAATCCCGAGGCCAGCAAGGAACTCGAAGAGGCCGAAAAAACCGTGGCCGACGTGCAACTGCGGCTGAAGCAATTGGCGCGGTGACGCGTCGCGGGACACGGCTTCATCCCGTCGACGGCGCGAAAAAGTCCCCCGGCAAAGCCAGGGGCTAACAGGGGAATCGGCGTCGCAGCGTGCGCGTTTAGCCCCCGGCTTTGCCGGGGGATGCCGTCGCCGCGTTTCGCCGGCCAACAGGACAACCCGTTTACTTCCCCGCTCCTTTCAAGTGCTCGTCGTACCAGTCGAGGGCCAACTGTTGAGCTTGTTTGCGGGCCTGCAGGTAGACGCCGTAGTGCGTGATGCCGGGAATAATGACCAGCTTTTTGGGACCGGTGGCGCGCGCGTGGGCCAGGATGCCGTGGTCCTTATTGTCGAACAGCTCCTCGTTTTCGGCCAATACGAAGAGCATGGCGCAGTGGCCGGCGCGCGCGGCGTCTTCCACCGGCGCGTACTGCACCAGCTTTTCGCGAATCGGAGCGCCGCGCAGGTTTCCGATCACGCGTGCGCCGGGGGGCGGATAGCCCAAGAGGCCGTGCGCGCGGGCCGCCGCTTCGGAGAACGTTGTTGCGCGCTCTGGGCCGGCCAGCACGACTTGCCGAGAATCGAGGGCCGGAACCTGGCTGACCGTGGCCTTGACGCGCGGATCGCGAGCCGCCACATAGACGACGTGCCCGCCCGAGTAACTGCTGCCCCACAGCCCGATCCGATCGCGATCGCACTCGGGCTCGCCGTAGACCCAACTGACGGCGTTTGCCAGGTCGGTGGTCTGATCGATCGGGTCGACCACTTCGCGGACTTCCTCGACTTCGGCCGTGAAGCGCCGATCGCTCGAGCGCGGCGGCTGCGGACTGGTGAGAAACACGCGGGAATCGCTGGCTCCCCAGCCTCGATAGTCGAACGTGACCACCAGATAGCCCGCCCGGGCGAAGACCACGGCTTCACTCCGCAGCAGGGCCGCCGTGCCGCCCCAGCCGTGCGACATGACGATCGTGGGCAGCTTCTCGGTGGCGGGCTTTTTGGGCGAAAAGACCTCCGCGGCCATGCGCGTGCCCTCGCTCGTGATCGTGGCTTTGCGAAAAGCCACGTCATCGGGGGGCGTGAAGTTTTCCGCGGGCCGTTGAGCCGCGGCGTAACTTGCCACCAGCGCGAAACACAAAAGCGGACCAATGAACCAGCGCAGTCGTTTGCGCATAGGGCACCTCGAAAGCATCGTGGAGGATATTGCGCCGCGCTCGTTTCCGTCTCTCCGGGCGGGAGAGGCAGCGTACGAGACGCCGCGCTCGTGTTTGGCGCGTCGAGCCCAACCGTGGCTCGGCATTAGAAACACTCTAGCGGCGCGCGGAGTTTGGAGCAAGAAAAAAGGGGTCCTCGGTGGAATCTGTGGGTGAAAGACGTTAGCCTTTGACCGTCGCGGGGGAAGAGACCATCGGGCCCCAAGGTCCCTTCCCCCGGACCCCCATCCTCCT
>JBBDNV010000162.1:0-13582 GCA_040877415.1 Pirellulales bacterium | reverse complement strand
TCACGCCGCCGATCACCTCTTCGTTGGCCAGCACCGTGCCCAGCGCCGGGCACCAATTGACCGGCGCTTCCGATTGATAGGCCAGCCGATGGGCGTCTTGATAGCGACGCACCGCCTCGCGGCCGGCGGCCGTCACTTCGGGCGGGATCGGCAGTTCGCTGATCGGCCGTCCGCGCTTTTGGTCCTGGTCGAACCAGGTGTCGAAGATCGTCAGAAAAATCCACTGCGTCCAGCGGAAGTATTCCGGGTCGGTCGTCGCCAGCTCGCGGTCCCAATCGTAGCTGAAGCCCAGCATCTGGAGCTGCCGGCGGAAGGTGTCGATGTTCTTTTCGGTGGTGACGCGCGGCGGCGTGCCGGTTTTCTTGGCGTGCAACTCGGCGGGCAGTCCGAACGCGTCCCAACCCATCGGGTGCATCACCGCGCGGCCCCGCATCCGCTCGAACCGGCTGATCATGTCGGTGGCCGTGTACCCTTCCGGATGGCCGACGTGCAGCCCATCGCCGCTGGGATAGGGAAACATGTCGAGCACGTAGAGTTTTTGGCCCACGGGCATGCGCGGTGTGGCGAACGTCTTGTGCTCGGCCCAATAGCGTTGCCACTTGGGTTCAATGACAGCCGGATTGTAGCGGGGCATGGCGAAGCGATCCGGACGGGCCGTCGGGGTTGGAGCGATTGGGGAGGCAACTCGTCGTGCCGCCTCAACCGACTAGCGACTAGAGAAGCAGGCGATTCTACTGGTTCGCGGTGGAATCGGCAAACGCCACTCCTGCGCTTCGGAACCGGGCAACGCGCGCGTCGTTGGAACGGGGCCTGACGCCGACACGCCGACACCAACAAACATGACGCTTGGATGACTTAGTCGTCCCAAGGGCTCGCGCGGACCGGCGCGGCCGCCACAGGCGCGGCCAGCCGCGCGTCTTCTTCCGCCACGCGCGCCGGCTTGGCGATCCGCGCCTGCAAAAGCTCCGCGGCCAGTCTCGGAAGATTCAGCCCCAAGACGACAAGCGCCGCCGTCGGCAGCACGATGACCAGAACGCTCGCGACCGGCGCGGGCAAAGTGCTTCGGGTGCAAAACTCCCAAAGGGTCCAAACCGGATTGCTCGTCTGCCACAACGTGTATCCGAGGTCGCGCGTTTGGGGGTTGGTGATCTGAACGACCCAGGGAATGCCCCCGCCGGCCAGCAACAGCAGCACGTGCACCAGCGCGCGCAGCGCAAGCCCTACCTCGGCCAGCCGCGCGACCACTCCCAGGATCAACTTTCCGAGCCCCAGATAAATGGCCACGTAGCTGGTGGCAACCACGCACGCCTCGAGCACTTCGAAAGGACGATTGACCGAGGACGTTACGCGCGCCCCGGCCGTGGCGCCGACGGCATAAAACGCGGGGGTAGCCATCAGCGTGCACGCCGCCGAGACGGCGATCATGCCTGCCAGCGCGAGCATGTAGCCCGTCCCCGGTCCGGGCGCGAACCCCACGAGCAGCGCGCGCCCCAGCACGCTTTGCGGCAAGCCCCGTTTGACGCGCGGCGAAAGCAACTGCGGCTCTCCGACCATCATCGCGCCGGAGAAGAACCAGAACACGGCGCTGGCGAATATCAGCCCGTAGAGGAAATCGTCATCCATCTCCAACACGGCCCAGGCGGTCCACGCGATCATCGAAAGCTGGGCCACGACCAGCGCCACCCGCAGCGCGGTCGCGCGGTTCTGGCAGGCCGTGGTCAACAGCGCTCGGGCGGACAGAAAAATGAGCGCAAAGGCGTTGAGATACAAGGTGGCCAGGCCGAGGTTCAATTGCCAGAACCCCGGATCGTCGACGCGCACGCCTTCGCCGGCGATGACCATGGACATCGTCATCACGTCGAAGCCGAACGCGTACACCAATAGCACCGCGAACAGCACGCCCTGAACCACTTGCCGCTGCCGCGATGGCGACAGGGTGGCCAACAGCAGTCCCAGCATGGCCAGGCCGAGCGACAACAGGCACGTGTAGGCCACGACCAGAAACACCAAGAAAATGTTCAAGCCGCGCAACAGGTAGGTAAACGCCAGGCAGGGAAACAAAGCGGACAAGTAGACCATCATCTGCAAGGCGATGCCGCACAACTTGCCGGTCAGAATGTGGCGCGCGTTCAGGACGGTGATCGACACCAGCTCGTAGGTGCGGTCCTGGCGCTCCGACGAAAGCGAGCTAAAGGCGAAATACGGAATCACGATCAACAGCGGGGCAGCCAGGATCACGTAGTACACGTAGAACATTGCGGGCCCGTCGGCGTTGTAATAGGCCGCGGGCCCCAACAGGGCCAGCCCCAGAATCGACCAGGCCCAACCGGCGGCCAGCATCAACAGGAACGTGGTCGTGAATTGCCGGCTGCGCAGCGCCTGGCGCGCTTCCTTGACGAGGATCGGATTGAGCCGGTCAGACAGTCGCGACAGCGCCGCTTCGAACTGTTCCCACCGCGTCGGCGCGAGCGCGGCCGCGTCTTGGACTTGTCCCGCGTCACCGGGCGGCTTGTCGAGCGAAGTCATTGCACGAGCCCTTCGGTGACCCGCATGAAGACGTCCTCCAGGCTTTCGGCGCGGCTGCCGAAGGCCACGATGCGAAAGCCGTGCCGGACCAGCTCGCCGAGCACGTCGGCCTCGGTTTCCTGGTCGCCGTCGTGCAGGAATTCCACGCTGTCGCCGTCGCGGCGCACGTTGTGGGCGTCGCCGCGCGCGGCAAGCCACTGGCAAAGCCCCTCGACGTTCGACAGCACGCGGATCTGCACGGTTCGCTGCATCTGTCGGGCGCGATGAATTTCATCCACGGTGCCGGTGGCCAACAATCGGCCCTGCTCGATAATGGCCACGGTGTCGCACATTTCGGCCAGCTCCGTCAGGATGTGCGAGCTCACGAGGATCGACTTTCCGTCGGCCGCCAATTGGCCGATCATTTCGCGCAGTTGAATGCGAGCCCGCGGATCGAGCCCCGCGGCCGGTTCGTCCATGACCATCACCGGCGGGTCGTGCACCATGGCTCGGCCCAGGCAAAGCCGCTGCTTCATGCCCTTGGACAGCGAATCGATCGGCTTTTCGCGCAATCCGTCGAGCCTGGTGAAGCTCATCACGCGGCGCAATGCGCGTTGCCGCTCGGCGCCGGCCAATCCGTAAGCCCGGGCGAAGAAATCGAGATACTCCTCCACCAGAATGTTGGGTTGCGTGTCGAAGTAGTCGGGCATGAAGCCGAGCCGCTGGCACACGCGCTCGGGATCCTGGGTGACGGAGAACCCGTCGACGTAGGCGTCGCCGGCCGTGGGCATGTCGAGCGTGGCGAGGATGCGCATGCTCGTGGTCTTGCCGGCGCCGTTGGGGCCGATAAAGCCGAAGACGTGCCCGCGCCGCACCTCAAAGCTGACGTCCTCGACCGCCTTCACGGCGCCGAAGTAACGGTGCAGGTGGACCAGTTCAATCTGTGGATGCGAGCCGATCATCGAATGAATTCACCAGATGCCGCGGATGACGTGCAAACTCTGGGTCTCGGTCAGGCCGTCGGTGCCCGCGGCGATCTCCGCGGGTCGCTCGACAATCGCCAGGTAGCTGCGCGGCCGGAGATTTCGCGACGCGACGTCGATCTTGATTTGCGCCAGCTCCTGTTCCAGCAGGCTGTGCGACGTCTCAACGGTGGCATTCTGAAAGTACCGGTTCATCCGCCGCGCCCTCGGGAAAAACCAGCTTTCCGAAGAACCGACGCCCAGCATGGCGTCGGGCAGGCCCGGCGCGTTTTGCGACAACGCCTTCAAGAATTCAACGAGAGCGGCGGCGATCTGTGCTTCGGTTACCAGCGCCGCCAGCGCGGCCTGCTCGTCCGCCTTGATCCCGTTGCCGTGGTGCAACTTGCCGGACGCGTCGCACCACAGAAGCTGCTTGACGTGGACTCCCAAGCGGTTCTTGATCGTCGCGCGCGCGGCGGCGGCGGTCGGAACGATGGCCAGGTGCCGCCGGGTTTTATCGGCCCGCACGGTGACGTACTGCGTCGGCATGCGCGAAGCGAGCCATCCGCGCGTCAAATATTGCCGGTCGCGCCATACCATCCGTCGGGCCCGCGCTTTCAGCGGCCCGGCCGCGGCGTTGAGCTCCAAGGGCACGATCGCCGTGTCGGCGGGAAACTCGAGCCCGCCCGAGGGGGCCAGGCCCAGGTAGTACGACAACCGCGCCAGCCGAACGGCCTCGCCGGCACGCTGGTCCAGGTGCGAAAGACTACGTGCCCGCAGCCGCGACGCGAACCCGTCGGCCACCAGCGCGTAGGCCAAAAGTCCGGCGGTGGTAATCAGCGCGGCAAGCGGCACGGTGAACAAAAACATGTGCAGCCGCCCGTGACGCTTGAGAATCCAGTAATTCACCGGCCCGATGGCGACGACAAACAACGAAATCAACACTTGATAGGCGCGAATCGGCGGCAGCCCGACGTCGGCGATCAGAAGATCGTTGAAATTCGGATTGTCCTGGTCCGGAACGGTGCCATGCCGCATGGCCCAGCTCGTCCGGGCCGGATCGAGCGACGCCAGCAGCCACCGCCACACCGCGCTTTCGCCGGGAAACGGCTGCGCATCGGCAATTGCCACCGCCCGGCCGAACGCGGCCGGCTTCCACACGAAGGGCGCGACCGCGGGAGCCGCCGGTTTCTGGAGCGGCGGGGCGGCTTGGGCGGCGTTGGGGAATTGCCCCGCCGCGAATTGCGCCGACATCATTGCCGGAACAACCTGGTTGGCAAACACGTCGCGCGACGGCGCCAGCCAACCGCGATATGGGGCCGCCGCCTCTTTGTCCGTGGCCGGACAACCCAGCAATTGCTCGATCTCTTCGAGACCGCGCCAATCGCCGCCGGCGCCGAAGACGCAAAGATTGCCGCCGCTGCGGGCCCACGCGCGCAGCGCCTGCCAAACGCCGGGCCGATTAGCCGCCAGGTCGCGGACGTCGGCCAGCGATACAAACACCAGGTCCAGTCCGCTATAGTTGATCCAATCCTCCACCAAGTCCGCGGTCGTGCGCTGGTCGAAAGTCGCCGCGTCGGCCGGCTGCCCGATGCCCTGCTGCTGGCCGAAGGGCGTCAACGGACCCAGGAAACTAAATTGCGAGACGTCGATCGGGCCCGGTGGCGCCACGAACAGGATTCGAGGCGCGTCCGCGCCCCGGCCCCAGAATCCGCCTCGGTTGATCGATTGATGCTCGACCGACAGGTCTTTGACGGGCGAACCGTCTTCCCACACGCGTATCGTGAAAAACTGCGCGGCGTTGAGCTGCGGCACGGAAACCACGCGAGAAACGCCCGCGCTGCCGGCGGGAATTTCGATGTCGGTCGCCACCGTCACAAACTCTTCGTCCGGCAGCCAGGTCGCGATACTCAGCTCGACGGCGAGCGTTCTGTCGGCCGCGGCCGGCGGCGTGCAGCTTACGTCGACGCGGACGGGCCGGTAGCCATATCCGTGCGCCCACCGGCAATCGACCGACAGCCGCAGTCCGTTTACCGTGGGTTTCGGACCAAGGGGCAGCGTGATGATCGTCCCCGACCCGCCGACCGCGACGCGCACACAAGCGCCCAACAGGGCTACGACGATCGGGCAGATTGCGCGACGCGCCGGCGCGGCTCTCATTGCGACTGTTCCTGTTTCTGCCGGCTTGTTGACAAGCGCCCTTGCGCGTCCGCCCGCGATCGGACACGAGCGCGCCCGCGCACGGCTAGCAACCTTTGCCACCCTCGGTCGCGCTGGTCCGCCGCCTGCCGAGTGCCATGCCGATTGTGCGCGTGACGATATACAGCACACCCTGAATCACCAACAACGCCATCGCGCTCAACAACGCGACCGAGAGAGCGACGGCCCACAAATAGCCGCGCGCGGCCACGGCCGCCACGAGACATACCACGGCGCTCAGTGTGACCAACAGCAGCAAGTGACGGATGGAATACTGCGGGGTTAGCATCACCCTTGATTGTGCCCGAGTGCGGGACTATTACAAGAGTCGGCGGCAGAAAACAGGCGCGCATCCTGGCTGGCACACGCGGGTTCGGTTGCAGTCGGTCGCTCGCTCCGGTGCCCTGCCCGTTTGCACCAGGTCGACGGCGGCGGTACCATGTCGTCGGGCGCGGCAAGCGCCTGAGGCGGTATTGCCGGCCCCAATCCTTCGATCAAAGGACGCGACGAAACCATGGAAACCGCCACGCTATCGCGCCGCGCGTTCAACGCCCAGACGCTCGGCTCGCTGTTGACGTTTTCGCTGCTGGAGACCCTTTGCCGCTACGACCTGTTCGCCGACGAAATTCGCCCCAACGTGATTCGCTGGCTGGCCGAGGTCGACCAGTTGGGCCGCGACCTGAAGGGCCAGAAGCTCGAACAGGTGGCGTGGCAGAAAAAGGTGGAGGAGTTGCTGCCGCAAGTCGACATGCCGGCGCTGTTGGAGCTGATCGACTTTGACCGGCTGACGTCGAACCTCGAATTGGTCGACGAGGGCGCCCGCAGCCTGCGCTTGGGTTTTCCGAAAGTCGAGGGTCTGCCGACGGAGCTGAGCTTCGGCAAGCAGATTTTTGCGCTGAAGAAAGGCCGCTCGGTGGTGCCGCACGGCCACAACAACATGGCCACGGCGTTCTTGATTCTGCGGGGCGACTTGCGCGGCCGCCATTACGACCGCGTCAAGGACGAGCCCGACCACATGATCATCAAACCGACGATCGACCGGAAGTTTTCACCCGGCGAGTGCTCCACGGTCTCGGACTACAAAGACAACGTCCACTGGTTCCAAGCGATGACCGAGCCGGCCTTCATCTTCAATCTCCACGTGCTGGGCGTGAATCCCGGCGGCACGCTGCCGACCGGCCGCGTGTATATCGACCCCAACGGCGAACCGATTGCCGGCGGACTGACGCGCGCCCGGCGTATCGGCTACCAGGAAGCCAACCAGCTATACGGATAGCAGCCGGCGGAAACAAAGGGGACTGGCTCCGAGCACACTGAGCTTGCACGAGGAACACGCGCTCCCGCTCGGTGCCTGTCCCCTTTATTTCCGAACGCCAAGGACATTTCGGCGCCGTTTTCACCTGAGAAAATCGCACTGCGGGGGTGAAAATCCGCGGTGGCGGCAGGCCGAAGCACGCGTTCGCGTCGTATCATGGTTACGGACTACCCACGGTGACGGAGTGCCCCGACATGAACGGTCGTAAATACCTTGCCTTGCTCGTCGCCGTGTGTGCGGCGTTGTTGGCTTCCACCCCGTGCCAGGCCCAGGTGCGCATCCAGGCCGAGGCGTACACCGGCACGCCGTTCGGCGTCGGCCGCGTCACGATGAGCTCGGGCGGCGACTTTCGCATCAAGCGCATTCCGCGCCCCGGCGGCGGGCGGATCGCCGAGCTGGCCCGGCGGATCGCCGATCAGGCCGGCAAGGGCGACGCCGTGGAGCTGGAAAGCGCGGAAATGGCGCTCGTGGAAAAGTCGAACCGCGCCTTTTACCCGGTGTTCGAAAAGCGCGATCGTCCGATTCTCCGCCAGTTCATCAGCGTGCCGACCGAAAGCACGATCTTCTTTCTCTTCCAGGGCGACGGGCCACTCGACCTGACCGTCTACGCGCCCCAGGCGAGCAGCCGGCAGATCGTTCCGCGGCAGGATCCAGGCGCGCACGCCGCGCTCGTGCGCGCGTGGTGGCGCGATTATTCGTCGGCCGACGACGGGCGCGACGCGGCCCGCGAGTACCCGCAGATGGTCGAAGAATACCTGACCGACACGCTCGCCCGGCGGCTGCAGTTGCCGCTTCCGCGCCGCCAGTCGCGGTTCGAGCTGAATCTGTTTCGCGGCGAGTTGAATCTGCTGATGGAGTCCGAAACGGCGCGGCTGGAACTGGCCGAGGCGGTCCTGATGGGCGACCTGGCCGACGAGGCGGCCACGGTTCCGCTGCCCGAGGAATTGCCCGCCCCGAGACCCGAGCTGCTCAACCCGCCCGACGAAGTGCCCCTCGAGCCGATCGCCATGCGCGTGCCGGTCGAGTGTTTGTACGTCCGCTTCGGGAGCTTTCCGAATTTCTTGTGGCTGCGGCACCGCCTGGAGGATTGGGGCGGCGAGCTGCGCGACATTATTTCGGCGCGGGGGCTCGATTTCGGCGTCAACGAGCGATTCCAGCGGCAGCTCGGCCTGCGCGAAAGCGCGCTGGCCGAAGTGTTGGGCCCCCAAGTCATCGCCGACGTGGCGCTGATCGGCACGGATACGTTCGTGCGCGAAGGGGCCGCCATCGGCACCCTCTTTCACGCCAAAAGCAACACGGCCCTCACCGCCGATCTGACCAACCAGCGGCGAACCGCGATGCGCGAGGCGAAAGACGCCAAGGAGGAAAAACTCTCGATCGCGGGCCGAACCGTCTCCTACATTTCCACCCCCGACGGCTCGATCCGTTCGTATTACGTCGTCGACGGCGACTTTCACCTCGTGACCACCTGCCGCACGATGGTCGAATGGTTTCTGGCCACGGCCGACGGCCACCACGAATCGCTCGGCGCGTCGGCCGAGTTTCGCTATACGCGAGCCACGATGCCATTAACGCGGGACGATACGGTGTTCGTTTACCTTTCGCCGGAGTTTTTCGCTAACCTGCTGAGCGCCCCGTACCAGATCGAGCTGAAGCGCCGGCTGCGGTCGGCGGTCGAAATCGAGCTGTTCCCCATCGCCGGGCTTGCGGCTCGCGGCGAAGGAAAGACCGGCGCGACGATCGAAGAATTGGTGGCCCAAGACTTCTTGCCCGAGGGATTCGGACGTCACGCGGACGGCAGCGGGCTGGTGCTGGAAAACGGACGGCTTGTCGATTCGCTGCGCGGGGCGCGGGGCACGTTCCTGCCGGTGCCCGACGTGAGAATCGACAAAGTCACGCCGGCCGAAATCGCCGAGTACCGCCGATTCAAGGAGTCGTACGTCGAGCAATGGGGAGCGATGGATCCGGTCGTGGTCGGCATCCGCCGAGAGGCGCTGCCGGAAGGAAAGCTCGAGCGCGTCGTGCTCGACGTGCAGGCCGCGCCGCTTGCGCCCCAGCACGTCCAAACCTTGTCCAACTGGCTGGGCGAACCGACGCTCGATCGCCTGGCGCCGGTCGAAGGCGACGTCGTGGCCTTCGAGGCGGTGCTGCGCGGCGGTTCGTTCTTCCCAGGCGGCGAGCATCACCTGTTCGGCGCGCTGCGCAACGCCGATCCGGCTGTCGCGCTTGATCCCAGCGCGGGCCTCGTGGCCCGGATCTTGCAATCGCAGCTTCAAGGATTGCAAGGTTACCTGGGGGCCTGGCCCGATCCGGGGTTTTTGCGCTTCCTGGGCGGCGCGTTAGAGCTGCCGCCCGACGCCGGCGGATACACGCGCTTGCCGCTGGGGTGGCGCCGGCAGTTCGACCGCTTTACGCTCTTGTCGTTTCAACCGGAGATTCTGGCGCAAGTCTCGCCGCAACTGCGATTCGAGAAGGCCGAGCGGCCGGCGCAAGTCTGGCTGCGGGCCGACGATCTGGCCAACTCCACGCTGGCCCCCTTGATCAACGCCTTCGGATACCGCCAATCGCGGCAGATCACGCTGGGCAACACGCGGTTTTTGAACATGCTCATCGAGCAGTTGCACGTTCCGCCGGCCGAGTGCCTTACGACCGGCGAGCGAATCCTGAGCGCCAAATTCGTCGCGCCCCTGGGCGGCGAATATGAATTGCGCAAATGGGAAGGAGGGCTGGAGAATTGGGTCGCCACGGCGCTGGTGGATCGGCCCGATGCGTCGCAGCCGCCGGCGGACTATCAATATCGAGCGCTGCGATGGTTGCGCGGCGTCGAGCTGGAATTGGCGATGCAAAAGGGTCCGCAGCCGGCGCTCGCCGCGCACGGCGAATTCATCATGCCCGTCGAGGCCCGCGCGCCCGCCTTCCAGTTGCCGAGTCTTCCCTTCGGTAATTCCAAGACGGGTCCCAAGAAAGCCCCCGAACCGATCGACAAGCCCAAACCCTCGAACAAACGCGAGTTTTAGAACCGCGGAAGTAACCTGGCGGGCAAGCGTTGTTTACCCGTCGCTTGCGGCGTAGCAAGGAAATCCTGGATGAACCGGGGCAGAATTCTTGCCGTAGCACTGGCGGCAATCGCCGCGTTGCCCGCGGTCCCAACGTTCGCCGCCGAGCGGCCAAACGTGCTGTTGATCGCCGTCGACGACATGAACAACGACCTGGCCTGCTACGGCCACCCGCTGGTCACATCGCCCCATATCGACCGGCTGGCAAAGCGGGGCGTCAGGTTCGATCGGGCCTATTGCCAGTATCCCGTCTGCAATCCTTCGCGCGTCTCGATGCTCAGCGGACTGCGCCCCGATACGACGCGCATCATGGACCTGGAAACGCCGCCGCGCACCTATCTGAAGGACGTGGTCTTCATGCCGCAATACTTTCGCAAACACGGCTACCACTCGGCCCACGTGGGAAAGATCTTTCACACGGGGCCCGCCTTCGAAGATCCGCCGAGCTGGGACGTCGAGGTGCGCGAAACGGGAAAACATCCGCCCCAGGCGGCCATTATTCGCGGCAAGAAACTCGACCGCCCGCGGAAGTACAACATGGAATGGGACGTGCTGAGCTCGCCCGACGCGGAAACGGCCGACGGCGGCGTCGCTCGCACCAGCGCCACCATGCTCAAGCGCTTGGCGGCCGATAAGAAGCCCTTTTTCCTGGCCGTCGGTTTTCGCCGGCCCCATCAGCCGTATGCCGCGCCGAAGAAGTATTTCGACCTGTATCCGCCCCAAAACATCCCGCCGCTCGACGAGCCGCCGGACCATTTGAAGCGGATTCCCGCGCTCGCGTTCACCTATCCAGAGGGAACGCCGCCGTTGCCCGAGCGCGAGCGGCAGGAAGTCGTGTCGGCTTATTACGCGTGCATTTCGTTCGTCGATGCCCAGTTTGGGCTGGTCATGCAGGCGCTCGACGAGCTGGACTTGTGGCGCAACACGGTCGTCGTCTTCTACAGCGATCATGGATACCACTTGGGCGAGCACGGCGGCATGTGGCACAAAATGTCGCTCTTCGAGCAATCGGCCCGGGTGCCGATGATCATCGTCGCTCCGGGCGAACGGGCGGATGGCCGCGCTTGCAAGGGGCTGGTCGAGCTGGTGGACATTTACCCGACGCTGGTCGACCTGTGCGGACTGCCCGAGGTCAGCGGATTAGCAGGCCGGAGCCTGCGGCCACTTTTGGAGGACCCGACGAGCGACGGCGAGGAGGCCGCCTACACGCAGGTCCTCCGGGGAGACGTGATGGGACGCAGCGTGCGCACCGCGCGGTGGCGCTACACCGAATGGGACGACGGCCGCCAAGGCGTCGAGCTGTACGACCACGACGCCGATCCCAACGAGTACGTCAACCTGGCGGGCGACTCGAAGTTGGCACGCGTCCAATCGCAGATGCGCGAAGTGCTGCACCGCGGCGTCCTGCCCGACGCCGGTGTCCGCTAGTCGTCCGTCGAATTCATCGGGTGCCACGGGTGGCACCCCGCTCGATCAACGGACACTCGGGTCCACCTCGACGATGGGCATCGGCGGCAAGGGGGGCGCGAGCACCTGGCGGCTGCGCAACTGCGCGTTCCAAAAGGCGTACTGCGGGTCGCCGGCGCGAAACGCAAACACGGCGTCGGGCAGCGCGCGGCCTTCCACGACGCGCGAAGGCACGCGCACCAGCACCGCGCCGTCGGCGCGGCGTTCGATGTCCCACAAGTGGAGATCTTGCAAGGCGGGTACTGTCGGGACGGTGGTTAGGCGTGGGGATCGCATGCGAACCGCAAAGATCGCTCGGCTCGCCGCGGCCCACGGCAAGGCAGCTTATTGTGCAGAATTCGGCCGCTCAATTCTAGGCTAATTTTGAGACCGCGCACGCTTTGCCGGTATTGCCGCGAATGCCGCGATTCGCGGCAAAAAACCGGCGTTAAAGGCGCGCCGAGGGGGCGATAGCAACGCCGTCGCAGCTAGACGCGCTCAAGGGCGCCGCGCCATTTTCCGGCTGTCTGCCGCACGGTCCCGCAAGCCGCCGCTCTGGGCCGCTCCATTTCGAGCACGCGCCGTTTGAACCGCGAACCGCCCGGGGCGCCGTAGTGTCCTGCGCTTCCGTCGGCGTTGACCACCCGGTGACAGGGGACCACGATGGCGAAACGGTTCGCGGCCATCGTATTGCCGACGGCGCGTGCCGCGCGCGGCGAGCCGGCCAAAGCGGCCAACTCGCCGTAGCTGCGAGTTTGCCCATAAGGAATCGCCCGGCAATGCTTGACCACGCGGCGCTGGAAGGCCGTCAGGTGCGATAGCTCAATCGGCACGTCGCGAAAATCGACGTTCTTGCCGGCCGCGAAATCCTGCAGCCGCTCAACCAGCCCCAACCAGTCGTCCCCCGCGATCGCCGCTCGGGCGAGCGCGGCGTCGAGCGCGGCCAGCGCGGCGGCCGCGCTGGCGTAGCCGTAAACGATCTGCACGATGGTTGATTCCGATGCAACCATCGCCATCCAACCCAACTCGGTGGAAAATGACGCAATCTCGAGTGGGCCCTTTCGTGTCATCGGCGGTCTCGTATTTCGCGGCTGCGTCCAGCTTGCCGCCTGCGCGGGATCGAGTTGGGGCTTTGACCTTGCGCGAGGGCCATTCTATACTGGACCACCAACGTCGCAATCCCCGCCCGCCAGTCTGGCCCCTTTTTACCCACGGCGCCGCGACATTCAGAGGGTTTCTTGATGAATCGATACAGTTCATTGAGTGACGATTTCTACGTCAACATGAACCTAAGCACGGAGATGGAGCTGCCCAGCAGCCGCGAATCGATTCTGCACTTTTTCGAACGCCTGCAGAAGCAATACCCGACGATGCGGCACTTCTACTGCCGCGAAAAGGGCGACTTCATTCTCGAAGAGGACAAGGAGCGGGGACATTACCGCTGGAGCACGGTGGAAACCCGCAGGCTGTGCTCCGGATACGTCAACCCCGACTCGATCGAAGACGCGCTTGCGCAGCACCGCCTGGTTTTGGAGCTCGCGCCGTACATACTCTCGCTGAGCCCGATCGACTGCGAGGCGATCGATCTGTTGTTCGGCTTCGATTTCACCTATCGGGGCAACCACAATCAACTGGTCTTTGAAACCCTGGGGGTGAGCCCCGCGCTGGAAAAGCTGCTCGATGTTCCCAACGCGACGATCGTCAGTTACGAGCCCACGATCACGCTGGCCCTGGACGAAGACTGCCGGATGCAGTGCCGGCTGAGCGTCGAAAACCGCACCAACGCCTACCAGATCCGCACGGGCGAATTTCCCGAAGAGCAACTGAGCGTCTACGTGACGGCCCGCCGCTACGGCAGTTTGCCCGGCGACATGACCTACGTCGAGGTGCTTGACAGTCTCAAGAATGTGTGCTGCGAGATGGTGGACGGCTACGTCGCCGAAAACATCCTGCAGCCGCTGGCCCGGGCCATCGCGGCCCGATAGCCCCCGGCTTTGCCGGAGGATTGCTTCCCGGTATCGCCCGACGCCGCGCCGGCTGCCATGCGGTGAAGATGTATGAAGCCGGGGCGTCCCAATTGAGCGTTGGTTAAGTTGGTT
>JBBDNV010000161.1:0-64159 GCA_040877415.1 Pirellulales bacterium | reverse complement strand
AAACCAACTTAACCAACGCTCAATTGGGACGCCCCGGCTTCATACATCTTCACCCTTCGATCGGGACCCGATGGCAATGACAACTTACGACTTGGCCCAGCTCACGCCCTCTTTGGCGGTCTCGGCGGCCAGCTCTTCCAGCGTTTCCAAGTGGGCGCGGGCCGAGCCGAGCGCTTCCTCGGCCAACTGCAAGGCTTCGCGGTCAGGCTGCAACGCCGCCACGCACTGCTCGAGCGCGGCCACGTCGCTCTTCTGGCAGGCCACCAGCTTGCCGATCAGAAAATCGAAGGCCAGATCGTGCGTGTCGGGAAAATCGAGCGGGTAGTCGCCCAATTCGACCCGGCCGTAATGGTCAATGATGTATTGCGCCACGCGCGTGGCGAGCCGCTCCTGATCCTCGACAATGTGGCGCAGCGCTTCGATCGCCCGCTCATCGCCCGGCCGCGTCCAGGGCGACGTATTCGCGAGGTACATGGGGAGCGAACGATACAGAATCGTCGGCAAACGATTGAGCGCCTGGTAGGTGCCGGTGCCGGGATGGCTCATGCGTTTCCGTGCGTTGATACTTGGCCGAAATAAAGGGGACAGGCACCGAGCGGATACTCGTGCGTTGCCAGAAGCGTTGGGCTCGGAGCCAGTCCCCTTTATTTCCTAGAACAACTGCCGGGTGGCGATTTGCGCCAGGGCGTTCAGACTCTCCGGCCAAATGCCCAATATAACGACCGGCACGCTCACCAGCACCACGTAAGTGCCGGGGATGAACGACATGACGAACGGGCGGCGGCTCTCGGGCTCGGGATCCATCGTCATGACCTTCACGACCCGCAGATAATAGTACAAACTCACGACCGTGTTCAAGCCGGCTATGACCAGCACGGTCCACAGCTTGGCGGTAACCAGCGACAAAAAGATCTGATACTTGCCGAAGAAACCGGCCAGCGGGGGAATGCCGATCAGGCTGAACAGAATCACCGAGAAGCAGATCGCCGTGATCGGCGCGCGGCGGATCAGGCCCGCGTAGTCGTCGATCTCTTCGCTGTGCAGCACGTTGCGCAGGAAGGCCACGATGGCAAAGGCGCCCAGATTCATGAACAGGTACACGCCAGCGTAGAACGTCACCGCGCTCATCGCGGCGCCGGCCGCCGCGGGATTGTCGCCGGCCAGGACCATGGCGGCCGGCACCGGCATCATCATGTAGCCCGCCTGGGCGATCGTCGAATAGGCCAACAGGCGCTTGATGTTCGTCTGGCCGTAAGCCGCCAGGTTGCCGAAGGTGCAGGTGATGATCGCCACGAAAGCCAGCACGCGCCACAGATAGTCGCGGGCGGGCGCCAGCGCGGCGTTTTGAGCGGCGCGATCGGGAAGCGGGGCGAATGCGGCCCGGGCTTTTTCAGGGGCCGCTGCGCTGGACGCTTTCGCATCGGCATCCTTCGCAGCGACGTGTTCCGCGGCCCCACGCTCCTCCGAGACGTTGAACAGCGCGACTTGCCCGGCGGGTTCGGATGCAACCGGCGGGCCGACGTATCCAAACCCGATCGCCAGGCGGGCCAAAAGCGCCAGGGCCGCGGCTTTCGACGCCACGGATAGAAACGCGTTCACTTCCGCCGTGGCCCCCTCGAACACGTCGGGACACCAGAAGTGAAACGGCACGGCCGAAAGCTTGAACGCCACGCCCACCAGCACCATCAGTCCGCCCAGGGCCAGCACCATGTGCGTGTCGAGCCCGATCTCCTGCTCGAGATTCGCCGGCTGCAAGAGCTCCGCCAGCCGGACGGCCATCGTTGGAATGTGCGTCGAGCCGAGCACGCCGGACAAGAGGCTGATGCCGTAGAGCATGATGCCGGCGGTGCCCGCGCCGTACACGGCGTATTTGAGCGCCGCCTCGCTGCTTTGCCGCCGCCCTTTGAGCAATCCGGCCAAGGCATACGACGGGACGCTGGCCATCTCGACTCCCAAAAAAACCATCAGCACGTGATTGGCCGAAGCCATGATGCACATGCCCAGCGTGGATCCCAGCACCAGCGCGTAGACGTCCGGCGCCGCGTCGCGATCGGGCACGCCCGAAATGCGCGTGAAGACCGCGAACAGCACCGCGAAAAACAAAAGCAGCGTGCGGAAGTAGACCGTGAACGTGTCGTACACCAGCAAGCCGGTGAACAACTGTGAGGGATGCTCGAGGGGATGCCACGGACCGGCCAGCCACAGCGCCGCCGCCGAACCGGCCAGCATGACGTAGAACGAATCGATCCAACTGGTGAACCTGGGAATCTTCAACAACAGTATGAGCACGATCGTGGCGCACAGCGTCAGCTCGCCGCCGAATCCGGCGAGGCTCGTGGCGGTGTCGCCCATCAACGAATGAATCAGATCGTAAAGGTTCACGGTAGTTGCCGTTTATCGCCCGCGTGTTCCGGCGAATTATCTTGTGCCAGTGCGTCCGCCGCGCCGGCGGGCGCCGAACGCGCGGTTTTTGCGACCGCCGGCTCCTCCCGCTCGGTCCACGCGGCCAGCTCGTCGACCGTGCGATTGACGCTGGGGGTCATGTAATGGAACACGGCCTGCGGGTAGACGCCCAGAATGATCGCAAATGCCAGGATCGGCGCGGCGATGGCCAACTCTCGGGTCGTCATCGGAGTCAAATGATCGCCGTGCGGGCCCTTGTACTCGGGGCCCAGGTACACGCGCTGCAAGGTCCACAGAATGTAGGCCGCCGTGAGAATCACCACCGAAGCGGCCACGACGGCCAAGCCGTAGCTGTACTTCCACACCGACAGCGTGACGAACACTTCGCCGATGAATCCGCACAAGCCGGGCAAGCCCAAGCCGGCAAAGAAAATGCCGATCGCCAGACCCGAGTAAACCGGCATCTTCGCGAACAGTCCGCCGAACTGATCGAGATTGCGATGGTGCACGCGGTCGTAAATCACTCCCACCAGGAAAAACATGCCGGGCGAACTGAGGCCGTGGGCGATCATCTGGAACATGGCGCCGTTCATCCCCAGTTTCCACGCGTCGGGATTGAATTGGTAGTCCGCCACGGCCGTCCACACGCCGATGCCCAACACGACGTAGCCCATGTGGCTGACGGAGCTGTAGGCCACCAGCCGCTTGAAGTCTTTTTGCGCAAGCGCCGCCAGCGCTCCGTAGACCATGCTCACGGCGCCCAGGGCGCAGACGAAGTACGCCAGGTCGTAACCGGCGTGCGGACAGATGGGGTAGCAGATGCGAATGATGCCGTAGCCGCCCAGCTTCAGCAGGATGCCGGCCAGGATCATCGAGATCGGCGTGGGCGCTTCGACGTGCGCGTCGGGCAGCCAGGTGTGCAGGGGCACCGAAGGCACCTTGATCACGAAGCCGATCAAGAGCAGCAGGAAGGCCCACCATTGCAGGCTTTTCCCCAGGATTATGCCGTCGAAGGCGTCGGTGTGCTGGCCCAATTGCTGCAAGGCGAGGATGTTGAAGGTGTGCACGGCCCCGGCGCTGTTCTTGATCTCGGCCACCTGGGCGTCTTGTTCCTCGGCAGCCAGCGCGGGGCTGACGACGTGGGCGGCGATCAACTGATCTTTCGAAAGCAGTGTCAGGTCGCTGGCGAAATACAGGATCAGGATGGCGATCAGCATCAGCACGCCGCCCAGGAGCGTGTAGAGAAAGAACTTGATCGCGGCGTACTCGCGGCGCGGGCCGCCCCACACGCCGATCAAAAAGTACATCGGCAAAAGCATCACTTCCCAGAACACGTAGAACAGGAAAAAGTCCAGCGCCAAAAAAACGCCCAACACGCCGGTCTCGAGCACCAGGAACAGGATGCAGTAGGCCTTGACGTGCTTGTCGATCGTCCAACTGGCGGCCATCGACAACATCGTGATGAACGTGGTCAGCACGACCAGCGGAAAGCTGATTCCGTCGACGCCCATGAAGTAGTAGATGTTGAAGCTGGGGATCCAGGAGATCGAAAACACTTTTTGCATTTCGGACACCGCCGCGTCGAACTGCCAGCCGCCGCCGTCGCCGGGCAGGGCCATGACCACGGACAGCAGGAATACGGCCGCCGTGACCAGCAGCGTAAACATCTTCATCGCGTCGGTTTTTTCGCGCGGGAAGAACGCCAGCGCCAACCCGCCCGCCGCGGGCAGAAAGACGATCAAACTCAACAGCGTCGCGTAAGAGGATTGCATGGCGGCGTCTTCCTGTAGCCGGAGTCTATGACCCCGGAATTGTTTCGAAACGCGTCGCAAACGCCGGTCTCACGAAGGCCGGCTACAAAAACGTCAGGACCCTGCGAACGTGTAGTTCAGGTAAAACGTGATCAACAAAAACATGACCACCGTTCCGACGACGATGAACATGACGTACTGCCGCACGCGGCCCGTTTCGGCCCCCCGGAACCAGACGGCGATGCCGTACGTCCAATCGGCGAACACGTTCACGAACCCGTCGACGAAATAGCGGTCGATAAAGTCCTCGACGTATGCCACGATCATCGTCACGAGCGCCATGCCGTCGATGATGCCGTCGATCACCTGCCTGTCGAATTCGGCCACGCGACGCGCAACGAACAGCAGCGGCTGGACAAACACAATGTTGTAAAGCTCGTCGAAGTACCATTTGCCCATCAGGAAGTTGTAGATGGGCTTGAACTGGTTGCAAACTTCGGCCGGATCGAGCATCCGCACCCCGTAGAACACCACAGCCAAAAACAACCCGACCAATCCGGTCATCGTGGCCACCCACGTCGAACTGACGTGAAACTCTTCCAGGTGCGAAAGATGCTCGTCGGGATGCACGAGCCCGGTCCAGAGCACGCCCTGCGCTTCGGCCAGGATGCCGGCCGGCCGGGCCTGTTCCAACAACGGCTGCACGCCGAAGCCAAAAATGCTCCAGCCCGTCACGATGGCCATCACCGCCAGGATCACGAGCGGATAGTACATCACCTTGGGCGATTCGTGGGCGTGTTCGTAGCGATGATGATCGCGCGGCTCGCCGGCAAAGGTCATGAACCACAAGCGGAACATGTAGAACGCGGTGATCGCCGCGCCGCCGGCCGCCACGTAGAACAGGAATCCGAGCCTCGGATTGGCGTCCTTGAACGACAGGGCCTGCGCCAGAATCGCGTCTTTGGAATAGTGGCCCGACAGCCCGATCGCAAACGGCACCCCCGCGCCCATGATCGCCAGACAGCCCACCAGCATCGTGTACGCGGTCCACGGCATTTTGTGCCGCAGGCCGCCCATCTTGGTCATGTCGTTGGTGTGCACGGCGTGGATCACCGAGCCCGAGCACATGAATAGCAGGCTCTTGAAAAACGCGTGCGTGATCAGGTGAAACATGCCGGCACTCCAGCCGCCCACGCCCAGGGCCAGCATCATGTACCCCAGTTGGCTGACGGTCGAATAGGCCAGCACGCGCTTGATGTCGGTGGCCGTGATGGCGATCGTGGCGGCGATAAACAGCGTGATGCAGCCGATGATGGCGATCACCACCAGCACCTCGGGCGTGAAAAACGGAAAAAAACGTCCGACCAGGTAAACGCCGGCGGCCACCATCGTGGCGGAATGCACGAGCGCGCTGACGGGCGTGGGCCCTTCCATCGCGTCGGGCAACCACACGTGCAGCGGGAACTGCGCGCTTTTGCCCACGCAGCCGCAAAAGATGCCCAGGCCCGCCACGATCCACAGCCAATAGGCGTAGCGTCCGATGCCGCCGGGCTCCATCTGCTCGCGCCAGGCTTGGATATTCTCGGGCGTCGGCTCAGCGCCTTTGGCGATCTTATCGACTGCCGCGGCCTTCACCATCCCGTCGGGTACGACCAAGGCGTGATGATTCGCCGGCGTGCGCACCTGGCTGAAAATGCCCGGCTCGGGCGTGCCGTCTCCGTCGGCGTCGACGTCGCCGAAGGCGAACGTGCCGAGCGTGGCGAAGATGATCATCATGCCGACGATCATGCCGAAGTCGCCCACGCGGTTGACGATGAACGCCTTGTTGGCCGCCAGGCAGGCGCTACGGCGCTCGATGTAGAAGCCGATCAGGAAATAGGAGCAGATGCCCACCAATTCCCAAAACACGAACATCATCGCCACGTTGCCGGCGATCACCAGTCCCAGCATGCTGAAGCAGAACAGCGACAAGTACTGGAAAAAGCGATGAAAGCGGCCGCGGCGGCGCAGGTGGTCGCCACCCGGGAGCGTCACCTCGTGATCGGTGACTTCTTCGAGCTCCTCGTGCATGTAGCCGAACGAATAGAAGTGGATGCACGTGGAGATGAACGTGACCATGACGAACATGAGCACGGTCAGCGAGTCGATGTAATATCCGATCGTGATCCGCAGCGAGCCGAACTGGCCGAGCGTGTACCAGTCGCCGGTGATGGCCGGTTTTTCGCGCGGCGCGGCGTGCTCCACTTCGCCTGCGTGCGCGCCGCCGGCCGAGCTTTCCGCCGTCGCCGGATGCGCTTCGGCCGGCAGGTCGTAGTTGGGCAGCCAGACGAAAAACAGGGCGAAGGCCGACAAGACAAACGAGGCGAGGATGGCGCCGGTGGCCACGTAGCCGGCCTTGATGCCGGCCTTGCCCATGCGCGGACCGAACAGCACGATCAGCGCAAAAGAGACCAGCGGCAGCAGCCAGGCCAGTCCGAACAACGTGGGAAGCGTGGAAACGGGATCCATCAGCCTTTGAGCTCGTCCGCCCGGTCGACGTCGACCGTGGAGTGGTTGTTGTAGAAATTAAGCGTAATGGCCAGCGCCACGGCCGCTTCGGCCGCGGCCAGCACGATGACAAACAACGCGATCAATTGGCCGTCGAGCCCGAGGCCGATGACGCCGGGCCGCAGGTAATCGCTGCCGAAGGCCACGAAATTCACGTTGGCGCCGTTGAGCACCAGCTCGATGCCCATCAGCACGCCGAGCGCGTTGCGCTTGGTGGCCATGCAGACGGCGCCGGTGACGAACAAAATCGCCCCGACAATCAGGTAATGCGAAACGCCGACGGGCTGCGTCAGTAGATTCATCGCGCGGTTTCTCCCGGGCCGGCGACCGCGCGCTTTTTCGGCCGGGCCAGATACGCCGAGCCGATGAGCACGACCAGCAGGTGCACCGAGACGATCTCGAACGGCAGCAGATAGCCTGACATGCCGGCCCGCCGGGTGGGGTCTTGTTCCGCCAGCTTGTCGACGCGCACCCCCAAAAGCCCCATTCCCAGCCGCGTGGCGGTCGGCTGCGCGACGCGGGGCAACTGGGCCGCGGGCTGCCAGGCTCGCACGCTCGTGGCCGCCGACAACAGCACGGCCAGCAGCGAACCGCCCACGATTGCGCCCAGAATCCATTCGCCGGCTTTAGTGCGCATCGTGATAAAGGGACCCTTGGCGGTGAGCATCACACCGAAGATCAACAGCACGAGCGTTCCGCCGACATAGATCATGATTTGCATCGCGCCGACGAAATCGGCCCCGGCCAGAAAAAACAACCCGCTCGTGGCAGCCAGCGACAACACCAGGTAGAACGCCATCCGCACGATGTTGCTGGTCATCAGCACGGCCAGGGCAAAGCCGCAGGCCACCAGCGCAAACAGCAGGAAGAACACGGAATGCCAGTTAATCGGTTCCACGGCGGCCACCTGAGGGGTTCGTGTTGGCTAACGGGTCCGAGTTTCCCGCCTCTCCCTCTCGCTTGATGGGAGAGGGAAGTAGGTTTGCCGCGGTGTCGTCTCGCCTGGTCGCGTCTTCAATCGCGTCGAGCAACTGCGCCTCGCGCTCATTGCCGTACGGCCGGAAGGGAATGATCAGCCCGCCGGGGAGCAGATAGGTCCACACCACGGCGCCGGCGAACGACACGGCGGCGATCGGCATGCAGTACTTCAAGCAGGTCGTCATCACCTGGTCGATGCGCAGTCGCGGCAGCGTCCAGCGAACCCACATCATGAACGTGATGCCGAAGACGCACTTGCCGACGAAGTTCAGCATGCCCAGGAAGTTTGCGACGTAGTGCACGAGCGGGTTGGTCGAGCCGGCCATTCCCAGCCAATGCGTAATCGGCAAAGGTCCGTTCCAGCCGCCGAAGAAAAGAATGGCCGCCAGCCCGCTGACGACGAACATCGAGCCGTATTCGGCCAGGAAGAACACGCTCCAGCGAAAGCCGGAGTATTCGGTGTGAAAGCCGGCCACCAGCTCGCTTTCGGCCTCGGCCAGATCGAACGGCGCCCGGTTGACGCTGGCCGTGGCGCAGGTGAAATAAACCCAGAAGGTGACGAACGTAAACGGATCGTGGAACACGAACCAGTTGATGAACAGGCCCTTTTGCATCTGCCCGATGCTGACCAGGTCCATCGTGCCGGCCACCAGGACGGGCACCACGACGCACAAGCCCAGCGGCACTTCATAGCTCACGACCTGGGCCGCTTCGCGCATGGCGCCGAACAGCGACCACTTGGAAGCCGACGCGTACCCGGCCAGAATGACGCCGAAGACTTCCAGCCCCAGCACGGCCACGATGAAGAACACGGCCACGTTCAGCCGCATGGCCACCCAGCCGTCCGCAAAGGGCAAGGCCATGAAGGCGGCGTACGACGAACAGAAACTGATGTAGGGCGCAGCCAGAAACAGCATGCGGTCGGCAGCCGCGGGCCGCAGATCTTCCTTGGTCACCAGTTTGATGGCGTCGGCCAGCGTTTGCAGCCAGCCGAATTTGCCTCCGATGCGCGTCGGCCCGAGCCGATCCTGAATGCGCCCCGACACCTTGCGTTCCAGCCAGATAAAGACCAGCGCGCTAATGGCCAGCAAGTTCACGAGCAAGAACGCGTGCACAAGCGCGGCGGCCACGTAGGCCAGCCACTCGGGAGACAGGTACTGTTTGAGATATTCAGCCACCGCTTGTGGGTCCCACGGAACGCCGCGCCGGCATTCCTAACACGTTGACCACTTGTGGTTTTGAAGGGGTTCTAAGATCGTGAAATATCGCACAAACTACCCGGGATCGACAAGCCCCTCGAACGCGAAAACGTTGTTGCCATGCAGAAGCCACCGTCGCATGCGCTCGCGCGCCAAGTTCACAGCACGCGATCCGCCGGCAATGGGGCGGCTTTAGCGGTCGATCTCTCCCATGACGATGTCGAGCGAGCCGACGATCGCCGGCACGTCGGCAATCAGGCAGCCGCGGCATAAATCGTGCGTCACCGACAGATTGCAGAACGAGCTGCTGCGAGCCCGGGCCCGCAGCGGAATGCTGCCGCCGGTGCTGACGATGTAAAAACCCATCTGTCCGCGGGGGCATTCGGTCTCCATATAGGCTTCGCCCTTGGGGAGCCTTTCGGCGAGTTTAACCGGAATGCCCCACGAGCCCGTGGCCATGCTGTAGCGATCGATCGCCTGTAACACCAGGTCCATCGATTGCATCACCTCCAGCATCCGCACGTAGAACCGGTGCCAGGAATCGCCGAGTACGGCCGTCTTGGGAACCCGCGGATAGTCGTGATCCTTGGGATAATGCCCGTCCTTCTGGACGATCACCTCGAAGGCGTAGCCGTCGTACATTTCGGTGTAGCGCTCTTCGCCGTCGCGGCGCAAATCGTAATCCACGCCGCTGCCGCGCAAGACCGGTCCGGTGCAGCCGTGGTCGATCGCATTTTCAGCCGAGAGAACTCCGATGTTGGCCGTGCGGCGGACAAAAATCGCGTTGGTGGTTAAAAGCGCATGATACTCGTCAATGACCGGCCTGAGTTGCTCGATGAACGCCTTGCATTTTGCGAGCCAGCCGGGTGGAAGATCGGCCGTGGCCCCGCCGACGGTAAGGTAGCTGTAAGTCAGCCGCGCGCCGCACACCTCCTCGAACAGGTCCAGAATCTTTTCCCGCTCGCGGAACGCGTACATAAACGGGCTGAAGGTGCCCAGATCGAGTCCGTAGGCGCCCATGCCCACCAGGTGGCTGGCGATGCGGTTCAGCTCGACGATCAGCACGCGCAGATGCCGGGCCTTCCCGGGCAGCTCCAGGTTCAACAGCTTTTCGACCACCAGCGCCCAGCCGAGGTTCATGTTCATGCCGGCCAGGTAGTCCATGCGGTCGGTGTAAGGGATCCATTGCCGCGGCGTCAGGTTCTCGCCGATCTTTTCGGCGCAGCGGTGCAGGTAGCCGATGTGGGGCGTCACCTCGGAGACCACTTCGCCGTCGGTCCGCAGCACCAGCCGCAGCACGCCGTGGGTGCTGGGATGCTGCGGGCCCATGTTGACCAGCATCTCATCGGTTCGCACGTCGAACTCGATGATGCGGGGATCGTCGGTTTGGATGGACATGGTTGGCACCGTTTCCCCCGGGCGGAGCCGGGGGCTGATCATTGCTTGGGTTTGGGCTAACGACCGCGAATGCCGTGATACTCAAGCGGCATCTCGTAGTCTTTGCGCAGGGCGTGGCCGACCCAGTCTTCGGGACACAAAATGCGGCGCATGTCGGGATGGCCCGTGAAGCGGACCCCCACCAGATCGAATACTTCGCGCTCGTGCCAGTTGGCCGTGCGCCAGATGCTCGTGACCGACGGCACTTCGGGCAGTTGGCCCGGCTGGTCGTCCATCCAACGGGGCAGGATGACCTTGAGCACGAGCGTCGTTTTGTGGGGCAGGCTCGACAGGTGGTATACCACCTCCAGGTGCGGCTGCCAGTCGTTCTTGGCGGCCTTTTTGGGATCGGGCTCAAAATAGTCAACGCCCGAGACGCAGTTGAGCATGTTGAACCGCAAATCGGGCTCGTCCCGCAGATACTTGCACAACGGCACGAGCCCGTCGGGAGCCACTTCGACCCAGGGATCGATCGCCTCCAGGTTCGCGCCGGTGATCTTGTCGCCGAACTTGTTTTTCAGGCGGTCGAGAAACGCTTGTCCGCTCATGATGGCCCGATCGCTGCGGTTGGTCCGATTGGAAAGCCTCTGCCAGGTTGTCGGGCTCTCTGTCCGCGGTCCTTTACGGCGACAATGCGGCTTCTTCCTCCGTCACGGGGGACGGCGGCCCGGCGCGCGCTTCGAGCGCCCGCTCTCGGCTCAGCGCGCGAACCCAGTCGAGATCGCCGCGCTTCCAAACGTAGGCAAAACCCACCAGCAGCACGGCGAAGAACACGCCGATGTCCGCCATCGAAACGAGCGCGGTGCGGCTGGCCAGGTCTTCGATCGCCAGGTCGGCGCGCTGTTGGGGGCTCAAGCCGGGTCCGACCGATTGTTCCAATTCGTCGCTTAGCCTGGGAACCGTCGGACTCTCGACGCCTAGTTCGACGAACAGGGCCGCCGCTTCGGGCGTCAGCTCTCCCTCGGCCGTGGCTTTTGGCAGATTCGGATCCATCAGGTGCGTGGTTTTGCCGAACACCGTGGCCCAGGGAAAGAACAACGCCACCTCGACGTCGAAGATGATGAACAAAAGCGCCACGACGTAGAACCGCAGGTCGAACTGCACGAAGCTCGAGCCGATCGTCGGCTCGCCGCATTCGTACACTTCGAGCTTTTCGACATTTGGCTCCCGGGGCCGCAGAAACCGGCCCACCAAAAGCGTGAGGAACAGAAACGCGAAACCGACCGCCGCGAACAGAGCCATGTAGGCGGCAACGGTCGTGGGCAAGGCCATGGTGCGCTCGTTACCTTCCCAAATGAAGCGGCAGAGCGGCGGCGGGCCAATGCCAACTCAGATGGCGTCCGCTTGCGCCCCGCGAAAACCTGCATTCTACGAGAGGCCCCGCCAGGCTGGCAAGGCGCGTGGGCTTGGGGGTGTGCCCAAACATTCTGGCGATGTTAAGCGGCAGTGGTGCAAGGGGTTTTCCAGTACAAGTGCCATTGGCCGCTCCGCTCCAGACTGTCCAGCGCCGCGACGGCGGTAGCATTGGGGCGGTCCCAGCGTCGGCTGCGGCCTTTTAAGCGGCCCACGGTCAGTTTGCACTGGGCTTCCGTCGGACCGCTGCCGATCTGCCAGCCGTTGGCGAGAAACGATGGATAGCGAATCATTTCCCGCCGCCCGGATACGTAGTTCAGCAGTCGATCGGCGGCCTGGCGTTTCTTCCCAGAGCGGCCCAGCTTGGCACGCCACTGCACCAGCCGTTCCCAGGCCGAGTCATAGCCGTCGTGCTTGAAGGCGTGCATCAACTCATCGGCCCAGATTTTTCCCTCGGCGGAGTTCTCGCCGAACACCACGCGCCGCGCGCGATGTACATTTTCGCTCAGGTGATAGAAGTCCAAACCCAAGCCATCCAATTCCGCCAAGTGCAACTGTAGCTGCTCGCGAATCCACGGTGCGCCGTCCACATTGGCAACACGCTGGTTGGCGTGTCGGAAGTCGAGCCGGTCCGCCTCGCGCCTCAGCAGCTTGCCTGCCGCGGCATGGTTCTGATGCGTCACCGCGACGTGCTGATGCTGCAAGTCTTCGTCGTAGAAGTAAACGATCTTGAACTCCTTCCAGGTCTGGTCCGCACCTTTGCGCACCGGCGGCAGAGGGCGTCGTCTCTGACCGCTTTTTCGCCGCTTCTGCTTCACGTTTGCGCGCCGCTTCTGCTTCTCGGCTTGCGTGATGACCGGCACCATCACACCGTCGCAGCCCGTGTAAACACGAGTCTTTCCCGGCACTTTTCGCCCATTTTCGACCACCTGGCAATCGGCCGCGGTCCAGGCTGTGGGCAGCACGGCCGCTTGTTGCACCGCTTGGACGTTGCGCCCTTCCGCCTCCACCACCAGCCGCAACTGCTCACCACTGAGCGTGATTTGCGCCGTGCGCGCCAAGTTCTCCGCCGCCTTGTCGAAGCTCGTCGCTCCTTGGTTCTCACGGCAGGCCATCTCGCGCACGCCAGGCATGATCGTCTCACCTTGTCGATTCATCGCATCGTCGGCCGGCGCCAGGCTGCCTGTTTGCGGCGCGTGCCACCAACGCCGCCATAGCTGGATGCGGCCATTCACCGTCAGCACGGACTTGTCTTGCCGACCTTTATTCGCCAGACGCTTGCCCGTCGCCGGGTTGTGCGGAGGGGGGAAAAGCGGCTTCCGCCGCATCCACTCGCATCTGCACGGCGCGTTCAAATACGCGGCGGCGGAAGTCCGCGCTCAAGTCGCGGACCGACTCCTCGCTGCCGGCAATCCACGCCCCATCCGGTGCGTTGTTCACCGTCTGCATCACCGACTGGAGATACTGCTGCATTTCCTGCTCCATCGCAGCAACCAATTTTTCGGGCGCCCCTTGAGACGCCGATTCTTCTGACGCGTTGCGAGGCCCAGCCATCGTTGACTCCTTGAAACCGATTCATTGTGACGACCTCCCTTGTCGGGAACTGCCATCAGATTACCTCGTCCTCGCAAAATGCGCCAGTCGATTTTGCCACACCCGGGCTTGGGCAAGCACCCCAACGCGCGGCCGATCATCACTCGTTAAACTGAGTTGCCCGGCGCACGCCTTCAAAGCGACTCATCGCGCGGCTCGTCGCCTTCCTGGGCCATGCTGCCGGCCACGAGTGATTGGCGGCCCGCGACACCGGCATCGAGCTCGTGCCAGTACATCACCTCCGGCTCGCCGAACTTCCAGCACAAGAAGACGATGCGGCCGTCCATCAGGCACGGAAAATCCACCAGCCCCTCGGGGCCGCTTTTCGGCTCGACCCCCAGTTCCACAAGCTCGTCGACGTACGCTTGCAACTGCTCGCTGTCCTTTTGCAGCTCTTCCTCGATCTGGGCCAGCTCCTCCGAGTACGGATCGCTGGCCGACGTGTTGCGGCGGCCCGAAAGCAGGGCCAGGCGTTCGCGGCGCTCCATCACTTCACGCGACAACCGCACCAGGTCGCCGGTGATGGCGCGAACCAAGGGCAGCGCCGCGTTGGCCTGATCGACGGTGAACAACTTGCTCGGGCGATAGGCGTCGGACATCATGGTTGGAAAATCTCGATATCGCTGGGGAAATTTCACTGATTAGGCCCGCCGTGCACCGGCTCGACAATCACCTTCGAGGCGGCCACCGCGGTAGGATTGAGCGTCGAGCGGCCCCAGGCGACGTCGACCGGCAAGCGCGCGAAGTCGACCAGGCATCCGTCACGGCTGTAGCAGCTCAAATCGTGCGTCGCGCCCATGAAAATGCAGTCCACGGGACACGGCTCCACGCACAGCGCGCAGAACATGCACTTCGTGTAGTCAATCGTAAAGCCCGTCACGCGAAATCCCTTCCCCGTGGTCACCTTTTCCTTGCCGATGTAGATGCAGTCCACCGGGCACGCCTTGGCGCACTGATCGCAGCCAATGCACGTCGTCAGGTCAAACCGGTGGAAACCCCGGTAGCGGGCGGCCACCGGCACGGGCAACTCGGGATATTCAAAATGCTCGGTGAACGTCCTGCGCTCCGGGCGATACGTGATCAGCCAGTAGCGCATCGTGACCCACATGCCGTGGGCGACCGTGAACACCGCATCCCAGACGTTGCGCAACCAACGGCCCATTTTCGTTCTCGCTCGCGATCGGCTTCCACCCTCGGGAGCAAGACCGATGCGGTCAAGCTCGAAAGGCAAGCTCGATAAAGCAACTCAATACTTGTATTATAAATGGCGCGTCATCAGCCGCAAGCGACGAAGCGAACCGCGCCGGCTCGCGCTGTGAAATTCTCGCGGAATTATCGTCCGAACCAGCACGAATCACCGTTTTTTTGTGCTGGCGGCGATTGATGCGCGCCGCCCACGAGTGCCGCTGCGAAAAAAAGCGCACAGCCAACCGCATCCGCTGCGCGGATTGCGCGACGCGGCGCGATCGTCAATGAGTCCTTTTGACGACACCCGAAACATAGGCGCAAAAGCGCCGATCGTAGTTTGGGTAGCGCACGGTTATTCGCATCGGTCCAACGCGCGCGACATTAGCGGATGTGATACCACGCTAGTTCAACGACCGCGCCGTCGCGGTTGGCACCCGCCGGCGGTCTCGTGGCAGTTACGCGCACCAAAGCCTCCTCGGCCGCCAGTCGGCAACCAGCATTTCGCCGGTGGTGAATTCAAAGGGTCGGGCGGCTTAAGCAACTGGCAGGTTTGAGTTTATCCGAGGCATGCGACCAGGTATTTTGGAAAGACTGGGAGGTCCACAAAGATTTTGCGGACCCCGTGCGACCCGATATCTTGTGCGGCCTGGTGCGCTACTGGCCAGGGATTACGTTAAGGCGCAAGACGCGAAAGCTTGACTCTACCCTGGGAGCACGTAGAGTGAATGGTAGCAAGAGTCTATGCACGCGGGTGCAGTATCCCCAGTTCTGGGGTGGCGCACACGAGCGCGCTGTCTCATCGAGGGGTCTGGAGAACGCACAAGGAAGCCCCGCGACAACATCGAAGGAATGGCCTATGTTGGTTCTATCTCGAAAGAAGAACGAGAGTATTGTCATCAACAATGACATCACGATCGTCGTCGTGGAAATCCGCGGTGACAAGGTCCGGCTGGGAGTGGAAGCTCCCAAAGAAATTCCGGTCCACCGTCGCGAAGTCTACGACGCGATCCGTCGCAATGAGATGACCACCTCGGACAAGGCGGATGCCGATTCGAACGGCGCCGCCGAAAGCTGATCGTTCTTTTTCATTTCGCGCGATTCAGCGCCGTCGGCGGCACCCCGCCGACGATTCCAATCCTCAGACGTCGTCTTGCAGCCGGCTCGATTCCCGCGCGCCGGGCGTTCGAGCGCGCGCAAGCATCGATGCCTTCAGCACTTGACGAATCGGCCGTATCGGGCATCATACACCCAGATTGCTCGCGCGCGACGCGTGGGTCGGCCAACTTTGGCCCCGTCGTCTAGCCTGGTCTAGGACACCGGCCTTTCACGCCGATAACACGGGTTCAAATCCCGTCGGGGTCACTGCCTAGCAAGCCGCGAGAGCCTGCTTGCGCGCCCTGGCGGCAGCGCGAACGGTGGGGCTGCGCGCGGGGTCGATCTTCGCGCTCTCGAACGGCCGTTGAACTACAGGGGACAGGCACCGAGCCGGCGCCTGCTCCGCGGGAAAGTCCAGAGTTGTCCAGTCCGCTTTATCTCAACGGCTCTCCAAGGTAGCGCGGTGTGACCAAGCCTTACGACGCGGTCCTGGTAGTCGCATTCGGCGGACCGGAAGGCCCCGACGACGTGCTCCCATTTCTCGAAAACGTCGTGCGGGGCAAAAATGTCCCACGCGCGCGCTTGCTCGAAGTGGCCGAGCACTACCGGCAGTTCGGCGGAAAAAGCCCGCTCGCCGAGCAGACCCGTGCGCTCGTCGCCGCCCTCGAAGCCGAACTCGACGCCCACGGACCCCGCTTGCGCGTCTACTGGGGGAACCGCAACTGGCATCCGCTTTTGGCCGAGACGATGGCCGAGATGGCCCGCGACGGCGTGGGTCGGGCGCTCGCCTTTCTCACCTCCGCCTACAGTTCCTACTCCAGTTGCCGCCAATACCTGGAGGATATCGAGCGGGCCCGTCAGTCGGTCGGTCCCGCGGCCCCGATGGTCGACAAACTGCGGTCTTACTACAATCACCCGGGATTCATCGGACCCATGACCGAGCGGCTCCGCGAGGCGCTTGCGCAAATCGCGCCTCCGCGGCGCGACGCCGCTCGGGTGATCTATACGGCGCACAGCATTCCGCAGGCGATGTCCGACGACTGCAACTATGCGGCGCAAATCGCCGAAGCGGCCCGACTCGTTTCCGAGGCGTTGGCGATTGTGGACTTTCAGGTGGCTTATCAAAGCCGCAGCGGCCCGCCACAGCAGCCGTGGCTGGAGCCCGACATTTGCGACGCCCTGCGCAAGCTGCACGCGACGGCTGCGGTCCGCGACCTGGTGATCGTGCCGATCGGGTTCCTTTCGGACCACATGGAAATTCTCTACGACCTCGACACCGAGGCTCGAAAACTGTGCGACGATCTGGGCTTAAACATGGTCCGCGCCGCCACGGTCGGCAGCCATCCCGAATTCGTCCGCATGATTCGCGAGCTGATCCTGGAGCGCACGTCGGGGGCGCCGAAGCGGGCAATCGGCCGCTTCGGCCCCAGCCACGACGTCTGTGCCGAAGATTGTTGTGTCTATAGACGCTAGGCCCCCTTGTGATTGGCCCCCTTGTGCATAGGCCCCTTGCGCATTGGCGGCCGCCGGCCGGGGCTGATATGCTAATGCCGGGCGGTAGCGCCGCCGACCGCCCCCCGGCAGTCGTCCGCTTCAAAACCCCTCCCCTACCCTCCCTCAAAACCGCAGGAACCAAGCCGATGTCAACCCCATACGAATTCGCGCGGGGGATCGTGCGCTCGCTCGTCGTACTGGCCGCGTGCTCGATGCTCGTCGACGGCATGGCGTCTGCCGAGGAGCGAAAGATCGATCCCGAGGCGCGGAAGGTCGTGGATGCGTTCGGCAAATATGTTGCCGGCTTGAAGGGATTTCGGTTCACCGACAACGTGGCCTTGCACGTGGTACAGGAGGGCCGGCAGATCACGCAGGAATTCGCGAAGAAATTCAGCGTCGAGCGGCCCAACCGGTTTTCGTACTCGCTCGACGCGTCTCAGGGCGGAGCGCAGGTCGTATCCGACGGCAAAGATCTGTCGGTCTTTATCAAGGGCTACGACAAATACGCGGTCGAAGAGGCCCCCGCCACGCTGGCGGGCATCCTTAAGAACCAGGTCGTTTACGGCGTCCTTGGAGTGGGCAACTCCTCGACCGTGACGGCGGCCCTTCTCAGCGACGATCCGGCCGCCAAGCTGCTGGAGAAAACCGCAGCGGTCGAATACGGCGGATTGGTGGAACTGGACGGCGTGAAATGTCACTTGCTCAAGGCCATCGCCGAAGATTTCGATTGGAATGTCTGGATCGACGCCGGAGCGCAGCCGCTGGTGCGGCAGTTCGTTCCCGATCTGGCAAAGGCCCTTGCCAAACTGGCCCAACGCACGAAGCAAAAGTCGCCGCTGGCGAACATGAAGATCACCAACACCGTGACCTACAAGGATTGGGAAATCGACCCGAAATTTGAGCCCGCTGCCTTTGCGTTCAACGTGCCCGCGGGGGCGACCAAGGTCGATTCAGTCCTGGAAATCGTGGGCGCTCCGCCCCAGCCGGACGAAGCGCAGCCCCACGCGCTGCTGGGCAAGCCGGCGCCGGCGGTCGAACTCGACTTGCTCGGCGGCGGCAAGCTCGACCTGGCCAGCTACAAGGAAAAGAACGTCGTGATTCTCGATTTCTGGGCCACCTGGTGCGGTCCCTGCGCGCAGGCCATGCCGATCATCGAGAAGGTCGCCGAGAAGTATAAGGACAAGGGAGTGCTGTTGTTTGCCGTCAATCTCCAGGAGGGGGAGGACGATATTCGCGCGTTCCTCGAAGAGGCGAAACTCAACCTGGCCGTCGCGCTGGATAAGGAAGCCACGGTGGCGCAGGCCTACTTGGCCAACGCCATTCCGCAGACCGTGCTGGTGGGCAAGGATGGAACGGTGCAGGTCGTGAAAGTCGGCTTGTCGCCGAATCTCGCCGAATCGCTCAGCGAGGACCTCGAAGCCCTGCTGGCCGGCAAGAACCTGGCGGCCGAAACCTTGGTGGAGGCCAAGAAAAAGGCCGCGGAAAAAGCCAGGCCCGCAGACGCCGCCAAGGACGCCGACGCCAGGAGCGACGACAAGACGCCCGCCAAATAGTGACCCCGAGCAAATATCGAGATGCTGTCGGCTCGCCTCGCTGCCGTGCTCTTCGCCGTCGCCGCGGCTTGCGCGTGCGCAGCCGGCGCGCAGCAGCCCGGGGCGACTCTTGCCACACTGCAAGTTCCCGAGGGATTTACGGTTGAATTGGCGGCCGCCGCGCCGCTCGTCGCGCATCCGATCATGGCCGGATTCGATGATCGCGGTCGGCTGTACGTGGCCGACAACGCCGGATTGAATCTGCCGGCCGAGGATTTGCTCAAAGAGCTACCCAACATGATCCGCATGTTGGAGGACACCGACGGCGACGGGCGCTTCGACCGGGCCACGACGTTTGCCGACAAGATGACGTTTCCCCAGGGAGCGGCTTGGTTTCGCGGCGCGCTGTACGTGGCCAGCCCGCCCTCGATCTGGCGGCTGGAAGACACTGACGGCGACGGCCTGGCCGACCGGCGCCAGGAACTGGTGCAGAAGTTCGGCTTCACCGGCAACGCGGCCGACATTCACGGCTGTTTCGTGACGCCCACCGGGCGGATCGCCTGGTGCGACGGCCGCCACGGGCACGAGTTCAAGAACGAAAAAGGCGAGATCACTAGCGAAGGCCTGGCGGCCCGCGTCTTCACCTGCCGGCCCGACGGCGGCGACCTGGAAGTTTTCTGCGGCGGCGGCATGGACAACCCCGTCGAGTTGGCATTCACCTCCGACGGCGACACGCTGGGGACGATGACGTTCTACAACCCGGACAAGGATCGGCACGACGCGCTTGTGCACTTCGTTTACGGCGGCGTCTATCCGAAAAAGCATCCCTGCACGAGCGAATTCAAGCGAACCGGCGAATTGATGCCGGCCGTGAGCCGCTTCGGGGTGACCGCACCCTCGGGCCTGGCGCGCTACGTGGGGACGGCCTGGGGCGAGGAATTTCGCGACAACCTGTTTTCGACGCAGTTCAACACGCACAAGATCGTGCGGCACGTGCTCGCGCGCCACGGCGCCACATTCACTTCGACCGACGAGGATTTTCTGGTCTCGACAAGCGGCGATTTCCATCCGACCGACGTCGTGGTCGACGCCGACGGCAGCTTGCTGGTCATCGACACCGGCGGATGGTTCCGCATCGGCTGCCCGACCTCCGAGATCGCCAAGCCCGAAATCGGCGGCGCGATCTACCGCATTCGCCGTAATAATGCGGCAAAAATCGACGATCCGCGCGGACTGGCGATCGACTGGGCCAGGACGTCGGACACCGAAATGGCCGACTTGTTGGCCGATCCTCGCCCGGCGGTTGTCGAGCGAGCCATCGAACGGCTGGTTCCCCGCGGCGACGCCGCGATGGGCACGTTGGCCACGGCGCTGTTCGAACCCACCGACTATCGGGCGCGGCAAAACGCGATGTGGGCCCTGGCGCGCATCGGCTCGCAAAACGCGCTGTTGCTGTTGCGCCAGGGGCTCTCGGACGACGACGCGCCCGGCCGCCTGGCCGCGGTCAAGGGCTTATCCGACCTGCGCGACGCCGACAGTATCCTGCCTTTGATCGCCATCGTCGAGAAAGACGAGCCGGCCGTGCGACGCGAAGCGGCCACGGCGCTGGGACGATTGCGCCGCGCCCTGGCGGTGCCGGCGCTCCTCCAAGCCCTCGAAAAGCCGGTCGATCGATTCGAGGAACACGCGCTCATTTTCGCGCTCATCGAAATCAACCAACGCGAGGCCACGCTCGCGGGCCTACAGCACGAGAACCCCAAAGTCCGCCGCGCGGCTTTGATCGCGCTTGCCCAGATGGACTCCGGCAACCTGACGCGGGAACTGGTCGCGCCGCTTTTGGCGACCGACGACGCGGCCCTGCTGCGGTCGATCATCGAAATCCTCGGCAAGCATCCCGAATGGGGCGACGAGTTGACCGGCACGCTGGGCACGTGGCTGGAGCTCAAAACACCGTCCGCCGAGCAATTGGCCATGACGCGGGGGGCCGTCGAGGCGCTTCTGGGTCGGCCCACCGTCGAGCGGCTTGTGCTGGGTGCCTTGACCGACGACGCGACGTGCAAGCCGACGCGGCTGGCGCTGCTCGAATCGGTTGCCGCCCACGAGCTGGCTCCGGTCGTGCGCATCTTCGCGGACGCCGTGCGGCCGAACCTCGCAAGCTCCGACGATGACGTGCTGCGGCAGGCCGTTGTCACCGCGACGGCCGTGGGCGCCGGGCCGCTCGTCGAGCCGCTCTTGAAAACTGGCCTCGACCAAGCGCGCCCGAACGATCTGCGCGTCGCGGCGCTGTGCGCAGCTTCCAAGACGGGGGGCAGCTTGTCCCGGGAAGGATTTGATTTCCTGGCGGCTCAGTTGACCGAGCCCGCCGCGCTGCGCGATCGGTTGGCCGCGGCGGAAGCCTTGGGCGGTTTCAACTTGAGCGCCGAGCAGCTACGAGCCGCGACTCGACTGGTCCTCGAGGCAAGTCCGCTGGAAATGTCCTGGCTGCTACACGCTTTCGAAGGCAGCGCGAACGCCGAAACCGGGCTGGCGCTTGTCGCCTCGTTGGCCGAATCGCGAGCCCTGGCGAGCATCTCGCCCGAGCGGCTGCGGGAAACGCTCAAAAGCTTTCCGCCCGACGTGCAATCGGCCGCGGCCAAATTGGTCGAGCGGGCGGCGCCGAACGACAAGGAGCGGGCGGCGAAACTCGAGGCCCTGGTGTCGGCTGTCCCAGACGGCGACCGGGCGCGTGGCGAGGAAGTGTTTTTCAGTCAAAGGTCGGCCTGCTCGGCGTGTCACCGCGTGGCCGATCGCGGCGAAAGGATCGGGCCCGAGCTGTCAAAAATCGGCGAAATCCGCACCCGCCGCGACCTGGTTGAAGCCGTTCTGTTTCCCAGCGCCAGCCTGGCGCGCGGCTACGAAAGTTTCAGTGTCGCGACCACCGGCGGCCAGGTCTACAGCGGGCTCGTGAGCCGCGAGACAGCCTCGGCCGTTTACCTGCGAACCACCGAGCGCGCGGAAATCCGCGTCGACCGGGAAGATATCGACGAGTTCGCGCCCAACTCTACTTCGATCATGCCGCAAGGCCTCGACAAGTCCCTCTCGCCGGCTGAAGTGCGCGACCTGGTGGCCTATCTGGAATCGCTCAAGTAGCACAAGCAGTGACACCCAGCGCTTCGGCCCTCGCGCGGCCTTAGTTGGGCAGCAAGACCAGGTTTTCCAGCACTTCGTGCTTGGCGCCGCCCAACTGGTCGAGCTCCCAGGTGACGACCCAGCGGCGCCAGGAAATCGGCGTGGCGGCAAACACCCAGCGATCGCGATCGACCGCGGTTGGGCCGCCTTCGCCGTCGTCGTAGAGCGTCGGCCAATCGCGCAGCCGAAAGGTGCGCACCGGGCCGTTCTGCCGGGACCACACAACCAGCTCGCGGTCGTTGACTTCGTAGCCGGGCGAGCCGGCTTCGAGCCGGGCTTCGATCTGCTCGCGCACCAGATCGACGCCCGCCATCTTGTAAAATCCGGCCAAGGCGCTGGCCAACGTGTGCCGTTGGACGTAGCTGAGATTGTCGGCCCAGCCGCGCTCGTGTATGCCGGCCACGAGCCAACCGGACTGCTCCTCGAAAGCCAGCCACAGGCTGTTTTCGGACAGGTCGTGGCAATAGAGCTCGATCAGGATGCGGTTCGTGCCTAGCTGGATTTCGCCGGCGGTGATCGAGCGATCGGCCCAGGTGCGGCTCTCGCGGAGGATTTCCAACAGTTCGCGGTCGACGAACCGCCGGATGGCCTCGCTGGCGCGGTGCAAGCCGGCCAGGTATTTGCTGCACGCCTTCCAATTGCGCGTCCAGTAGGCCTTGCGCAGGGCGCGTCGCAGCTTGGCGTACAGCTTGGGAATCGTTCCCGAGCGAAATCCGGGGCGCAGGAATTGGATCATCGTTTCGCCGTGGTGGCCGATGGCAACGGGCCGCAAATTGGTCGGCCGATTGGCCGCGTACAGCCGCCAATTCTCCTTCAGCTCCCAAACGAGAAAGCCGAACATGCCGGGCAGCAGGAATTGAATGAACAAGGCAATGACCCAGGCCCAGCCGCCGAGCGTCCCTTCCAGGGCCTTATGAACGGCCAGGATCAACGGCAAGAGAAGCTTGTGCGACACCGTGACGACCGGAAAGTGCTTGATCGGGTTGACCTGCGGTTCGACCATCAACGTGACCAGGAAGCGGATCACGTAGTTGACGAAAAACCAGACGGAGCCCAGCGCCGCCTTGACGACCGTGACCGCGGTCCGCTCGCCGGCGCGGAAACGGAGCCATTCGTCGACCGTGTAGAGAAATCGCTCCACCGCCTCGAGGATGCTGTTGAACAGGTCCATGACGAAGCGAAACAACGCGGCAAACACGTGGATGCGAAGGCGATACCAGGTGCTCACGAGCCAATCGGTCACCATCTCGTCGACGTTGCGCCCGATGCGCGAATTGAGCACCGCGCTGGCGACGACGAAGATCACGAGCCAACTGCCCAGCGTCAACTCGCCGTCGGAGCGTATCGCAACCAGCGACGAGCCCAACACCGACACGACCAGCGGCTTAAACGCGTGCCTGCGAAACAGTTGAAACGGGCGGCTGGCCGCAATCCATTGCACGACGGGCAAATTGAGGATCCTCGCGGGCACGTCGACGAACACTTTCCGGCAGATCCGGCCGGCGAAGACGAGCGTCTTGACGCAAAACTCTCGAAAGCGCGGGTATTGAATCAGGCCCAGCAGAAACAAACCCAGCGCGACCACCGACAGGGGGCCCGTCATGACAACTTCACGCCCGCTGTCAAACGCGTGCACCACGGGGTTGACCAGATGCTTCAGACCCTCGAGGATCAGAAACGCGCCGCCGAAGGGGAGCGCGACCCAGCGCGTCAGCAATCTTCCCAGCGGCGTGCCGAAGGCCAGCGAGCTGAGCCGTTGCGGAAAGCGCAAGTACACTTCGCCGCCGCGGTACACGCGGTCGAGGCTCGTGGCCAATTGGCGGTCGGCCTCGAGGAGCTGATCGCCCGTCGAGAATTGTTGGAAGCTGGCCAGGTCGGGCAGCTTGAGACTGTTGCGCGACAGGGCGTCGCGCAAGTCGCCCATCGACAGGAAGCCTTGCTCGACGACGCGATCCAGGATTTCGTCGACGAGCTTTTTGCGCGCCACGCGATCCGGAGGGTTCGTCGGCAACAACTTCACTTTGTCCAGCGCCCGATCCACGAGCGGCTTGAACCGGGCCCGCAGGTTCGCTTCCGCGCGATTGACGGCCGACTGCACCAGCGCGGCCAGACGGCTGCGGGCGCGGTGCGTCAACTTGACGGCCGGCAGCCGGCGCGCCGCGCCTCGCAAGTGCTTGGACATCAGCACGTCGCGCTGGCCGGGCAAAAACCGCTTGAGCGGCTTGCGCCCCAGCGAAAGCGCCCAAGGAACGACATCCAGCGTGTAGACCCCACGCTCGTGGTCGACGCACACTTTCTGCAGGTCGTACAGCACGCGCGCCGCGTGGGACCAGATGCCGCGGGCCGACAGCTCCAACAGCGAATTGAGCGAGCGGACCCACTCGTCGGCCTCGTGGTCGGTGAAATTCAGCGCCGCTTGCAGACGGCTCGCGAGCCGGGCGATTTCCGCGCGAGCCTGCTCGCGCAGGGCGACCGAAAGGTCGGGCCCGCCGATGCGCGCGGCGCGCGTGCGCAGGATCGCGGCACGCACCAGGTTGCCGAGCCGGGCCACGTAATCAGCCCGGGCCACCATCACCATGGCAAGACGGTCGGAGCGTTTGCGCGCCGGCACGTGGTCGTGGTGCGCTAGCGGCTGCGCCTCGTCCAGCCGCTGGATCACGCGCTCGGCGCCCGGCACCTCCGACAAACCGTTCGGATCGGGCGCTCCGGTCGGACGCGTCGCGGCCAGCAGGGCTTCGCCGTCGACGTCGCGATTGAGCAGTTCGTCGATGCGATGAAAATCGTCCAGCGACGGGAAATAGCTGCGCAGAAAGCTGGGCACGAAGTACCGCAGCTCCAGGTACACGGCCACGAACTCCACGTACACCGTCACGTCGCTTTTCGGAGGAAGCAGGTATTCTTCCTGCCGCAAAACCGAGCGAATCTCCTCGAACCGGGTGGTTCCAATCTGCTGTATCCGGGCGCGAACTTCGGCTTCCCCGAATTGCCGGGCGGCGATCCGGTCCTCAAGCGCTAAGTGCACCCGCGCGTGAAACAATTGACGCCAGTACTTCACCAGCGCTTCTTCCGGCGCCAGGTCGGCCAGCATTTCGCCGGTGGGACGCGCGATCAGGATGGCGCGGTCCGGAAGCTCGACGCCGTCGCCCGCGTCGAGCTCGTCGGCGTCCACGATCGCCAGCAATCGTTCTCGCCCAATTGTATACGTCTTGCGATGCGGCACGCGCAGCCCGATGCCGCTTACGCCGGCATCCTGTTTGATGACGCGGCGCAGAATTCTCGGGGCGACCAGAAACGCGGTCGGGTCGGCGGCGCGCAACGCCTCCTCGAGTTCCGCCGGGCCCAGGGGCGGCGGCTGCTCTTGGGAAATCGCGTTTTGGACCAGTCGGGCCATGACAGGGCTTCGTCCCCCAAAGGGGCGCTCGACGGCCGGCTTTCAATCGACCCGCCACCGTCGCAGCACCGGCTCTGGCGCTCGCTAGTATTCTACCGCAACAATCGACGGCCACGAGGGCTGGCTGGACGGCCCTCGATCGGCTAAGAGCGTCATCATCGCTTGGCGACGGCCCCTTCGCGGCTCAGCACGCGCAGCGCCATCAACACGATTGCCAGCACGCCGATGCCGGCCAACACGGTTTTCGCCTGTTCGCCCAACGTGTCGCCGGCGATGTCGGTCCAACCAATCTGCCGCGCTTCCACCGCCGGCCGCTCACCCGATCGAGTGTTCGCCACGACCGGACGTCTTTCCCGGGCCGGCGGCTCGACGGCATTCCATTGGGAATGCCGCTGTGCGAAGCCGCCGGGGGAAACCAGTGGACGGTTGGCGGCCGAGGACGGCGGCCGTTTTTGCCCGGGCCGCGCGGGAATCTCTCCCAGCGGAGTCGCCGCCGCCAGGACGGCCCGATCGTTCAAGTTGGGAACGATGCTCGACAGAAACCAACGCACCCGCCCGCAATAACTTCCCGACGTGCGCCCTTGGCCCTCGCCAAACAGCACGCCGGCCAGCTCCCCGCGGCTGTTGAAGATCGGTCCGCCCGAGTCGCCCTGCCGCGCCGAGACGGCCACCTCGACCATTTCATAGGGGAACTCCAGACCCGGCGCGACATACTGCGTGCACGCTCCGCTGGCGGCCCGATAGTATCCCGAGCCGTAGCCGGCGATCGTCAGGATCTCGCCCGGTTGCGGCGCTTTGGCGGCCAGCGCAACGGGCGACGCCGCCGGCTTGCGAATGGCAATCAGTGCCAGGTCCCAATCGCGGTCGACGTTTTGGACCGTGCCCAGTGAATAAAAACCGTCGGGAAAATGCACCGAGATCGGACCTGTCACCTCGTTGATCACGTGCCAATTGGTGACGACCAGCCCGTACCGGTCGTTGGCATAGACCAGCGTGCCCGAGCCGTAGGAAATGCTCCCTTCTCCGGGGGCGACGATGCGGGCCACGGCGGGATGGATGTTCGCTTGCGCCCAGGCCGCGAATGGCTGGGAAGAGGCTTGCGCGGCCGCCGAGGGCGCAGGCTGCGGCGCGCCGACAGCCGGCACCGCCGCCAGGCACGCCCCGATTGCCAACAGGAGTCTCACGTCTCGGTTGCCTTGCGTTGGTCGCGGCGCTGGGCCTCGTTCTTGACGATCATTTTCAACAGCTCGCGGCGCAGCGCCTCGCGCCGCTCTCGAGCGTCGGAGTCCTTGGGAGTCGAGAGCACCATGGCAATTCCCTTATGCGGCGATCGGGCGGCCGCCCTTGAGATCCTCGCCTCGTTCCGGAAAGTCCAGGCCGCCGTGGTACGTGTCTTTCAAACGCCGGAGCTCGGCGCGCAGCGCGTTTTCGGCCAGCTTCGCCAGCGTCAGCCGGGCCGGATAGCCGGCCAAGTGCACGGCGGCGTTGCGGGCCTCGTTGAGCACGTCGGCCGACACATAGAGCGTGGCTCTCACCTTGGGCGATTGGCCCCCGCGTACGATCCTGGGCATGGCAAACTCCTGGAAATCGAGCGTGCGCGCCCGTACAGGCCCGAAGCGCAGGGCGACGGGAAGATTCTCAGCGTCTATTGAATGATCCCCTCGCGAGCGTGCCACTGCCGGCTTGTCCAGCAGTGTGTTGGCACGCCGGGTGAGCAAGCCGCCCGGGGTGCCAGTCAACTCAACGCCTTAGGGAATTATTCCGTCGCTCGCGCCTCGGGCCAGTGTGGGACGCGCCAAATTGATTCGGACCTGTCAGGTGATTTCGGACGTTTGCGCACGATTCATGAAACGTCCGACGTTTGCCGACAGCCTTTCGCCACTCGGAGCGGTCGGCCGGATTGAGAAAACCTTTCGCGATCCGCACAATCGGACCGAGCCCCCTGCTGCCTCGGAAAACAACCTGGGGGAGTCACCCAAAAAACGACCGGGCCGGCGGCGAGCCGCCGACCCGGTTTGCCCGGAACTGTGTTTCTGCTGGGCCGCGCTTACCTGGCGGCCAAGGGCGCGCTCGTCTGCCCGATGGCCGAGAGCGTCACGCTCTTGTGACCATTCAGGTCGGTGACGATTTCGATCGTGCACGCGAAACTGCCCGGCTTTTCGGGGGCTTCGAACACCAGCGGCACCAGGTGCACGGCCTTTGTCTCGTCGGACGTTTTGAACTGGAAGGCTCCGTCCTCACAGCGGATGTCGACGATCTTAAACGGCTTGGCGCCCTTGACGACGATCTGCTTTTTGACCTTCTGGCCCGGTTGCAGCGTGCCCAAGAGCAGCGAGGCCGGGCTGACCGTCAACGGGGGAACGATCCGCCCTTCGACCTTGACCGGAAACTGGGAATGGCGGCCGTTGGTCTTAAGGACCAATTGCTCGTTGAGGTAGCCGGCCGGCGCGCCCTCGGCCAGCTTTACGTCCAATTCATAGCCGACCTGTCCGCCGGAGCGTTCGGCTTCTTTCACGGTGGCGGTCAGGAAGGGCGAATCGCTCGTAACTCCCGTGATTTTCCAGTCGTCGCGGCCGGCGTAGCGGATGTGGATAGCTTTCTCGCTCGCTTCTCCCTCGGGCACGGAGCCGAAGTTGACCTGGCCCGGGTTGAGCACGACGTCGGTGCGGATGTAGCCCTTGACGCGGAGCTGCACTTCGGCCCATTGCGGCCGATCGAAGGTGACGGTCACCGTGGCGCCGCGCTGGCCGGTGAACGCGTCGGTGTTGAAGGCGGCGACGATCCGGCCCTTTCCCCAGGACTTGAGCGTATCGCTCTCGATTCGCGGTTCGGTGCAGCCGCAACTCGAGCGGACGCCGGCGATGTGCACGTCTTCCTTGTACAGGTTGGTGATCACGAACTCGTGCTCGACCTTGGCAGCGCGAGGCACGGCGCCGAAATCGACGCTCTTTTCGGAAAACATCTTATCGGCCCATTGCTGGGCCGAGGCGGTGGCGGCACACAAGGTGACAACCAGAGCACACGCGCTGCGAAGCATGGATTTCCCCATGAACGAATAAATGTGTTGAAATTCGCTCCCCTAATCCCCGCAAGCGCAATAAAAAAGGACCCGCCCGCGTCGAGCACGGTGGGTCCTTGGCAATCCGGAATTCACGCTGTTGGCGAGTTGCATAGTCGAGTCTACTTGTCAGGTAGAGAAAGTCAAATCTCCGCGTCTTGCCAGTCAGGCAATCTTTTCGCGGTAGGCAAGACGGAGTGGTTGGCGAAGGCATGCGGCGTCACCCAGAGCCGCTTTAGGCGCCACAAGCGACACGTTCGATTCCCCCGCGCCCGAGGGAAGCGATTCGCAAAACCGGGGCGAAAAAGATTGATGCCGCCCGCGGTTCCTGCCGACACGGGGGAATTTCAAGAAGTGTGGATGGCCCCAATAGGCGCTCTCAGTCGCCGGCGCGGAGAATTCGTCAAAGCCCCCCGGGCTGGCTACTTCCGCTCGGGCCCGAGTCGCCAGACGCGCCCTGAGATTGCCAACGCCGCCGTCAAGTATCTCGGCGAACCGCGCCGGCCATTCGCGCCTCTGCTTTGTGCTTGACGCACCACCAAGCGAGGCGAAACAATAGGTCATTCCACACGCACCCGCGCACCCCTAGCTCAATTGGATAGAGCATCGGTCTACGGAACCGAAGGTTAGAGGTTCGAGCCCTCTGGGGTGTATTGGCCGTAGAGGCAAGCAGCGTCAACCCCGTATCCGGCACATCTTTAAGCGGCGCCTCGGCGATTCATCGGCGGGTGTTGATCCTCGCGATCCGATATTTTTCCCAAAAACCTATTGACAACACCATCTGGTCGAGTAGACAATTTTACCGTTGTGTTGCGCATGAGCAGCCCAGCATCGGGGTAACGAGCGGCGTCGCGACAAGACTGATCCTCGGAGTAAATCGTTCCGCCTCGGAACGCTAGTGACCCAAACGGCAATTGAACTTTGTCCTAAGCCGGCGTGGTACGTCGTCGGCAGCAGGACAAAGTTCAGTTGCCGTTTTTTTTATTGCCGATTGCCGGTCCCAGCAATTCCCCGTCGATGGCTCGCGCCGGGAAGCGAAGATCGAAAACCTGATCAGAATCCACACCGGAGGCTCCATGCGTCACGCTTTGCTTCGACATCTCGGCGTTTGGGCCGTCCTGGCCTTCTCGCAGCCGTGCTGGGCCACGCCAATCACCATCAACTTCGAGGGTGCGTTTGTGCCCAGCGGCGGTGAACAACCGCTTCCGATCTATGTGGACAACAACGAGCCCAACCCCGACAGCGTCCGGTTCCGCTTCTCCGTGCCGGATGCTGCTCTCATTGGGTCATTGAACTCCGTCCGCGTGTCGGTCGACGTGTATGACGATGACGACAACCAGAACAACGAGACCGGCAACGTCGTGTTCATCTTGAATGAAATAGGCCAACCGAACTTTGAGGTGGCGTCGTTCGGATCCGGCCTCAACGGAACGACGTCCGAGAACCCATTGACCGTGGGCGATTTCGTGAATCCTGAGGATTTCGCGAACGTGCTGGCCGAGATTCAGGGGGACGGCATCTTTTTTATCCGCCTCAATCGCACCGGCGGCGACTATTTCGTGCAAGACGCCATTGTGGAAATTGACGCCAATCTCGTGCCTGAGCCGGCCTCCTGGATCCTGATCGGACTCGGCCTTGGCTCCCTCCTCATTGCCTGTTGCGTGGGACGCGCGCGCCATTTCATTTCGCGGCAATAGGTGTGGACTGTCGCACCCAAACCCAGAAATAGACATTAACGATGCTTCGACTCACAATCAAACGGATGTTTCTCATTTCATTGCTCGTTGGCGTCCTTAGTGAGGTTCGTGCGACCAGCCTGCTGATCAACCAACACAATCCCACTTCGATCTACGGATATGGATTGTCATTCTGGGACAATATGTCCGCCGCCCTAGACTCCGCTTTCGAACCTGGCAACATCACCGTGAGCAACGCGCTGCTAGATGATCTCGGCCTGCTAATGACGTTTGACAGGCTCTGGATAACTGCACGCACCTTTGGCGACCCAGGCTTGAGTGCCACGGAGCAGGCTAACCTGGCCGCCTTCATTGCTACCGGCCGTCGGGTTGCCGTCATCGGTGAGAACAATAATTGGACAGCCTGGAACAATTCCATCCTGGCGCCAGTGGGTGGCGCCTATTCCGGCACCGACACATCAGCCCCACTGACGCCGGTCTTGGGACATCCGATCACTGCCGGGATTACGACATTGAGAACCGGCGGTGATGGCATCGCGTTGGGCGGAACGCCCCTGTTCCATATCAATGTCGTTACGCTATGGGGCGCGCAATTGAACGTGCTTTCGCTGCTTAGCGTAAACGTGATCGATGACAGTATTGGCAACACCGCCAATAACCTGCTTTTCGAGACAAATCTGGCGCGCTGGCTGGCGGCTCCGGAGCCGAGCAGCGTCATCCTGTTTGGCTCCGGCGCGATCGCCGTTTTCTGGGCGGCCCGGCGACGGCGACTGGCGAAATGTGCGTCGATTCTTGCATTAGCGGTTGCGCTGTCACATTGATCGGCGCGGACAGCAATCCGATGCTTTCGAACGCGCCACGGATCAGCTCGCCGGCCGTGCGGGCTTCTCGGGCGCTTCGGAGCTGAGCAGGATCGCCAGCCACTGGAGGTCCTCGCTGTTGTCCAGCACGATCTTCACGATCATCGTCAGCGGCACCGAAAACAGCATCCCGACGGGCCCCAGCACCCAGCCCCAAAACACGAGCGAAACAAAGACGACCAGCGCCGAAAGTCCCAGTCCGCGGCCCATCAAGCGCGGCTCGATGACGTTGCCGATGACGACTTCGATGACGAGGTAGCCGCTCGCCGCCAGCGCGGCCCAGGCCGTTCCGAACTGCAGAAAGGCCAGCACGATCGCGGGAACGGCGGCAATGAATGATCCGATGTTGGGGACGTAGTTGAACAGAAACGCCAGCAGTCCCCAGACCAGCGGAAAATCGACGCCCAACAGCCACAACCAGGCCGTCACGAGCACGCCGGTGAGAAAGCTGATTCTGGTTTTGAGCGAAACGTACCGCCGGACGTTGGCCTGAATCTTTTCAAGTCGGCCGGTGGCGGAGCCTCCGTCCCGGGCGATCGCCCGCAGCTTGGCCGGGAAATCGGCCGCCTCCAGCAGGATGAAGATGAGCGTGAATACGATCACCAGCGCGTCGCTCAAGACGGAGCCGAGCGCCCCGAGCATGCCGCCAAACAGCGACAAAGCCCGCTGCGCGTCAAAACTCTCCTGATCGACCCTGAATCCGAAATTGATGTCCCTCTCCCTGAGCCATTTGGTCAGCTCCTCTTGCAGGTCCGCCACGCGCTGCTGGTATTTGGGCAACTGCTCGCGCAGCTCGTTGACCGAAGATCCGATGACGCCCACGATCACGAGTCCGACCACGAAGATGATCGCGGTGATCACCAGCAAGGCCAGCCAGGTGGGCAAACCTTTCTCTTTGAGCCACCTGAGCGGCGGCAGGCAAATCATGGCCAGAAAGGCCGCCACGATGAAGGGAACGACGATCGGTTGCGCGGCGCGCAAGCCCGCCACGATCACGACAAACGCGGCCATGGATACCAATACGGGATTGCTGATTTTCAGTTGCGAATTGTCGGCCATGACTCGCCTATGCCTTGCCGCGGGTTTGTAGCGTGTCGCTTATGCGCGGCCGGGTCCAGCGGCCCGTTCACATCCACTTGGGCGGCGGAAGCGGCATGACGCGCGGCTCGTCGCGCGGCGGTTCGCCGGCCGGGATATCGCGCACCACGGTGACCGGGCAACGCGCGTGACGCATCACATACTCCGCGACGCTCCCCAAGAGCAGGTGCCCGAGGCCGGTTCGGCCGTGCGTGCCCATCACAATCAGGTCGCACTTTTGGTCTTCCGCCAGCCAGCAAATCACCTCGCCGGCGGGTCCGGCGTGCAAGGCGCGCCGCACTTGAATCCCGGGAAACATCGGCACGATTCGCTCCAGTTCGGCACGCACGTTCGGATCGGCCGGTTCCGATTGGCCGGCGTGATCATACGATGCCGGCACGCCGAAGGCATGGAACAGAATCAACTCGGCGCCCGTTTCGCGAACCAGTCGCCCGGCAAAAAGCACGGCTTTGGTCGAGGTCGGTGAAAAATCAACCGGACACAGGATGCGCTGAAAAACGGTCATCGTACGCCCCGCGGTTGGCTGGAACAGCTCGCACGCCGGCCATGAACGACACAGTATACCAGACCGTGAGTCCTGCCGAACAACGTCTCGTTGATAGGTGTCGAAAAATCGCGCCATTGCTTCTGGCGCGCGGGTCTTGTTCTTCGCAACGAATCCAGCCGCGTGCGCAGCCTCGCCGCCGTGTTCTGCCTTGCAATTCCGCTCGCGACGACTAAATTGGTTGCAAACAAAGTCTGGAGGCTTTCGCCGAGCGGGTTCGAGTCGCTGGCGGCCATTCATCGATCGATCGCGCCTCCGCGAGGGTGCGCTCGGATCGTCATCACGGAGCGTTTGCCGGATTTGCTTCGAAAGGAGTGCCCCCTCATGAAGGGTCAACGTCTCGTCGCGGGGTTTGCCGTAGCCGGGCTCATCGTCGTGGGCTGCACGGATGCCAGCCACGTCGCCAGGATCAGCGCGGGCTCTTACCCGAAAGCCCCCACGGCCGACGTGGTCGAGGACTATCACGGCACCAAAGTCGCCGATCCGTACCGCCCGCTTGAGGAACCCGATTCCCAGGAAACCCGGGCCTGGGTCGAAGCGGAAAACAAAATCACGTTCGGCTTCCTCGAAAAAATCGCCGCCCGCAAGCCGCTCGAAAAGCGGCTCACCAGGCTTTGGGACTTCGAGAAGTTTGGGGTGCCGTTCGAGGAAGGCGGACGGTATTTTTATCTCCGCAACAGCGGCCTGCAAAACCAGAGCGTGCTGTACACGACCACCTCGCTCGACGGCACGCCCAAGGAGCTGCTCGACCCCAACTCGCTTTCCGCCGACGGCACCGTTGCCTTGGCCGGACTGGACGTCAACGACGAAGGCACGATGCTGGCCTATGCGCTGGCCGAAGCCGGCTCCGACTGGATCACCTGGCGCGTCCGCAACGTCGAAACCGGCCAGGACACCGACGACGTCATTCGGTGGAGCAAGTTTTCCGGCGCCTCGTGGACCAAGGATGGCAAGGGGTTCTTTTACGGCCGCTTTCCCGAGCCTAAGCCCGGCGAAGACCTGCGGGCCTCAAACTACTTTCAAAAACTGTACTACCACACGCTCGGCACCCCGCAAGCGGACGACCAGCTCATCTATGACGCGCCGGACCACAAGGAGTGGGAGTTCGGCAATAGCGTGACCGACGACGGCAAGTACCTGGTGATCGCGGTCGCCAAGGGCACTGACGACCTGAACATGGTGCTGTACAAGGAGCTTGACAAGCCCGACGCCCAGATCGTGACGCTCGTCGACAATTTTGACGCCGGCTACCTGTTCGTCGACAACGACGGGCCGGTGTTCTTTTTCCAGACGAACAAGGACGCCCCGCGCAGCCGCGTGATCGCCATCGACACGAGTAACCCGGCCGAGGCGAACCGCAAGGAGATCATCCCCGAGGCCGCCGAAACGCTGCGCAGCGTCGACCTGGTCGGCGACCGCTTTCTGGCCAACTACCTGCAGGACGCGCACACCTTGGTCCGGGTGTTCGACATGGCCGGCAAGCCCGAAGGCGAAGTGAAACTGCCCAGTCTGGGCACGGCCACCGGTTTCGACGGCAAGCGAAAGGACCAGGATACTTTTTACAGCTTCGCGTCGTTCATCGCGCCGCCGACCGTTTACCGCTACACGATCGCCACAGGCGAGAGCACCGTGTTTCGATCTCCCAAGGTTGACTTCAATCCCGACGATTACGCGACCGAACAGGTCTTCTACAACAGTAAGGACGGGACCAGAATCCCGATGTTCATCAGTTACAGGAAGGGGCTCAAGAAAGACGGCCGGGCGGCGGCGTTTCTTTTCGGCTACGGCGGGTTCAACGTCGCGCTGACCCCGTCGTTCAGCGTCCCGAATCTGGTGTGGATGGAGATGGGCGGCGTGTTTGCGCTGCCGAACTTGCGCGGCGGCGGCGAGTACGGCGAGGAGTGGCACAAGGCCGGCACGAAATCGCAAAAGCAGCACGTGTTCGACGACTTCATCGCCGCGGCCGAATGGCTCATTTCGAACCAGTACACGCAGACGCCGAAACTGGCCATCGGCGGCGGCTCCAACGGCGGGCTGTTGGTCGGGGCCTGTCTCACGCAGCGCCCCGATCTGTTCGGCGCCACGCTGCCGGCGGTCGGCGTCATGGACATGCTGCGCTTTCACAAGTTCACGATCGGCCACGCCTGGGTCGACGACTACGGCTCGTCGGACAATGCGGAGGAATTCGAGGCGCTGTACAAGTATTCGCCGCTGCACGCCATCGAGCCGAACACGTGCTACCCGCCCACGATGATTACCACGGCCGACCACGACGACCGCGTGGTGCCGGCGCACAGCTTCAAGTTCGCCGCCGCCTTGCAGGCCGCGCAAGCGTGCGACAACCCGATTCTGATCCGCATCGAGACCAGGGCCGGCCACGGCGCCGGCAAGCCGACGGCCAAAGTCATCGAAGAAGCCGCCGACAAGTGGGCGTTTCTGGTCAAGGTGCTCGACATCCCGCTGATTGAATAACCAGGACGCGCAAAAGGGTTTGCTCCGCCGCGGATCGCGACTTGAAGCGCAATCGGCTTGCAAATTTCCGGCTGGACGGTTCTACTCGTAGGTATTAAAGTCAAAAGCACGCTCGCGTTCGCAACCGGGCCCACCACCCCCCCAGCCATGGCCCTCGACCGCGCATCCTTTTCGCGGCGAGAAATTTCTCCCGTAAACATAGGGGTAATGGCGATGAACGCAAAACCGCTGATTGCGTTGGCCGATTGGTTCCGATCGTTCGGACTTGCCGTGGCGTGCCTGCTCGTGCTGGCCGCTTTATGTCCGCCGGCTACGAGCGGCGAAACCGACGTTCCGCCGGCTCGCTTCCTCTCGGCGCTCGATCTCGAGGGCCACGCGCATCGCGTCGGCAACGGCGAAGGCCACCAGGCCGTGGTGATCGTGTTCATGATGACCGAGTGCCCGATCTCGCGCGAGTACGTGCCCGAGTTGAATCGTCTGGCCGCCAGCGTCGCCGAAAAGCCGGTCGAGTTTCTGGGCGTGATCGCCGAGCCGGGCCTGAGCCGCGCGAAAGCCGCGGAGTTTCAAAAGGAGTTCAAGATCGAGTTCCCGGTGTTGTTCGACGGCTCGGGCGAGTTGGCCGCGGCGCTCGGTCCGACGCACGCGCCGGAAGCCTTCGTGCTGGACACCGACGCCAACGTGGTCTATCGCGGCCGCATCGACGATCGCTACGGAGAGTTGGGCAAGAAACGGCCGGCGCCGACGACGCACGAGTTGGCCGACGCGATCGCCGCCGTTTTGGACGGCAAATCGGTCGCGATTGCGCGGACCCAGCCCGTCGGCTGCCCCGTGGAAACCGCGAGCCCGCCGGCCGATGCCTCGGCTGTGACATACACCCGCGACATTGCGCCGATCCTGTTGGCCAACTGTGTGGAGTGCCATCGACCCGGCGAGGTGGCGCCGTTTTCGCTCCTGTCGTATGCAGACGCGGCAAAACGGGCGACGTTCCTGGCCGAGGTGACGCGCGAGCGGCTGATGCCGCCGTGGAAAGCGGAGATCGGCCACGGACGGTTCCTGGGCGAACGCCGCTTGAGCGAAGCGCAGATCGGCCTCGTCGACGCCTGGGCCAAGGCCGGCACGCCCGAAGGCGACCCGGCCGACCTGCCGCCCGCGCCCACGTTTGCCAGCGGCTGGCGCCTGGGCACGCCCGATCTGGAGCTCACCGCTCCGGCGGAATTCACCGTCAAAGCCGACGGCGAGGACGTCTTCCAGCACTGGGTCATCCCGATGAATCTGCCGGAAGACAAGACCGTGGTCGGTTTCGAGTTCCGCCCGGGCAACCCGGCGGTCGTCCACCACGCGATTCTGTTTCTCGACACGTCCGGCCGCGGCCGCCAGAAGGACGCCGAAACGCCGGAACCGGGCTATACGACGTTTGGTTCGATCGGCATCCCCACGGCCGGATTGATCGGCGTGTGGACGCCGGGGTTGACTCCGCGGTTTTATCCGCAGGGCGCCGGCATGCCGATTCGCAAGGGCACCGATTTGGTGCTGCAATTGCACATGCACCCCAGCGGCAAGGACGAGAGCGACAAGTCGTCGGTCGCCCTCTATTTTGCCGACAAGCCGACCGAGCGCTTGATGTCGCGTTCGCCGTTCGTGGTGGGTTCGATCATCATCGACATTCCGGCCGGCGAGTCCAATCACAAGATTGTTTCGTCGCTCACGCTGCCGACCGACGTGACGCTGATTTCGCTGTTGCCGCACATGCACTTAATCGGCAAGGAGATGAAGCTCACGGCCACCCTGCCCGACGGCAAGCAGCAATCGCTGATCTGGATCAAGGACTGGAACTTCTACTGGCAGGACAACTACGTGTATCACGAGCCGGTGCGGCTGCCGGCAGGCACGAAGCTGGACGTCGAGTGCCGCTACGATAACTCGGCCGACAACCTGCTCAATCCCAGTAAACCGCCCAAGCGGGTTTTCTTCGGCAACGGCAGCACCGACGAGATGTGTTTTGGCATCTTCCAACTGATCGTCGATAAGCCCGAGGAGACGCAGAGATTGCAGGGTGCGCTCGCCACGTCGTTCGTGCACGACTGGAACAACGCCAAGCTGGACGACGAAGCGCGGGAGCACATCATGGACGAGGCCGCCAAGCTGTTCGGCGGTGGGCGGGGCGGACGCCTGTTCGGCGGACGACGCGCAAGCCAAGGCAACTCCGACCGCGACAAGCCAAGCGGGGAAAAGCCGCCGTCGGACTCGCCGCAGTAGGCCCTGCGCCCGTTGGATGGCCGAGGTATCGCGCGCCGCTATCCGGCCGGGGGACCATGGGTTAGACTCGCCAATCCTGAAGCCGGTCACCGCGACCGGCCACCCTCAGCCGCGCGGCCGCAGCCATGCAGGGCGAAGTCGTTTATCTCTATGCGTTCGACGTGGCCAACGAGATTGTGACGGCCAAAATCGGCGAAATTCTGGCGACCCGCCCTGCCCCCTTCGAGATGCGCGCCACGCACACGGTTCCCAAGGACTTGCCGCTGTACAAGCCGCTCGTGATCGAACCGCCGCCGCTGGCAACCGCGCTGGGCCAGAAAACCGTGCGGTTAGTGGTGCGGATTTACGACGTGGGCGTGGTTTCGGTGGCGATGCGCGTGGCCGTCGCATGTGACAACGTGGCCGAATTGTCCCCCTTCCATGCGCCGCGGCTCGAAGACGGACGGAGTTTCGACGCCGCCGCCCGGGAGTTGTGTGCCGAGGTGTACAAAAGCCTGCGCGACGTTTTGATTCACCCCGCTCCGCCCCACGAACCGGAAGCCTACACGGTCTTCTGCCTGACGGAGTTGGGGGGCGAAACCAACGCCCCCGCCTGGCTCGCCCGAGAGCGCCGGGCCGTGGCCGAGCTGCTGACCGAATCCACCCCGGGCACACTCGCCGAAATGCAAGTGGGCGAAGTGCTCCGCGTTTCGCGGTCGTACGCCGAGACCGACGCCATCGTCATCGACTGGGACGCGGCCCTGGTGGTCGACTTGGACGGCTACGTGGACGACGTGCTGTACGTGCTGGAACTGGCGAATTTGCAATTGGAAGAATACCGCGTCATGGACCAGCGGCTCGACCGGTACCTGGATCGCGTGTACGACGACCTGAATCGCCGCCGCTTCGGCCTCTTTGGCACGTATTCCCGCACCCTCGGGGCGCTGCGGCTCATTCGCGTCGACGTCACGCGGCTCAACGACGAAGTGACCCACATCAGCAAGTTCTTCGGCGACTGGTATCTCGCCCGGGTCTATTTGGGCGCCGCCGAGCGATTCTATCTGAGCCAATGGCGGCAGAGCGTCGAAAACCGCCTGGGCCATTTGGACGAGCTCTATTCGGTCGTCAACGCCGACATCAACAACCGCCGCATGGTCTGGCTGGAACTGTTGATCGTGATCTTCTTTGCCATCGACCTCGTCATGCTGGCGCTGAAGAACTAGAGCCGGCCGCGAGCGCGTTGCGTGCTCGCTGTCGCTGCGGTAGCTTGGTGCAATACGGCGACTTTGTTTAGCCCGAGCCGCATCGCGGCCGGCGCGTCCGCGGGATGCCACGTCAAACTTAGGAACGCCCGCGGCGATGGCCACCGGCGTCAAACAGGAGAGACCACCATGCACGAGGATCTGAAAAGCTGGCTGCCGAAGGCCGACTTTACGCGGCGGGAATTCGTGGTCACCACGCTGGCTACCGGTTTCGCGCTGGCCGTCCAGCCCGTTTCCGCCGAAACGATCACGACGGACACGAAGGGGCTCGAAGCCGGGGAAGTCAAGATTCCAACCGCCGACGGGCCGATGCCGGCCTATCGCGCGATGCCGTCGGCGGGCGGACACTTCCCGACGGTTCTCGTCGTGCAGGAAATCTTTGGCGTCCACGAGCACATCAAGGACATCTGCCGGCGGTTTGCCAAGCTCGGCTATTTCGCCGTCGCGCCGGAACTGTACGCGCGCCAGGGCGACGTCTCGAAAATGACGAACATCCCCGAGATCATCGCCAAAGTCGTTTCCAAAGTGCCCGACGCTCAGGTCATGTCCGATTTGGACGCCACGGTCGCCTGGGCCAAGAAGGCGGGCCAGGCCAACACGGTGAAGCTCGGCATCACCGGCTTTTGCTGGGGCGGGCGCATCGTGTGGCTGTACGCCGCGCACAATTCAAACGTCAAGGCCGGCGTTGCCTGGTATGGACGACTGGTGGGCAATCCCGATCCTTTGCACCCGAAGCAACCGGTGGACCTGGCGGGCGAGCTAAAGGCCCCGGTGCTGGGACTCTACGGCGAGGCCGACACCGGCATCCCCGTGGCGTCGATCGAAAAGATGCGCGCGGCGGTGAACGAGGCCGGCAAGACGGCCGAGATCGTCGTGTACCCTGCCGCGCCGCACGGCTTTTACGCGGACTATCGGCCGAGCTACAAGAAGGACGCGGCCGACGACGGCTGGAAGCAGCTCTTGGCGTGGTTCAAGAAACACGGCGCGGCGTAGGGCCGGCCAGGGGCCAGACGGGTAACGACGCGCGGAAAGTCTTGCCGATGCATCCCTTCCTGATGCGCCCGGAGTCGGCCTTCGGCAAGCCCGTCTGCCGCCTGGGGCTGGCCGCTCGGGGCGAATCGCTGTTGGTGGCGGACGATCTCCTCGAGGCTCCAGAGTGATGCGGTGGCGGTGGTGCTGGCCGCTCCGAACGACCGCGCCGAGCTTGCTCTAGACCTGGAGGTGCTCACAGCGACCGCACCCCTTGAGCCCGCGGAGTATGAAAAATTAGCCGCGCACGGAGCCCGGGTGCGCCGCCACGCGGGCGCGTTCCCCTGACAAACGCTCCAACCCATCAGCCGTCGCGCCACGCCGGACGGTCCAAGATTTTGTGCCGCGCGGCGAATGGATGGGGGGTATGATACGCGCTATTGCGTTGGCAGTTGCACAACGTGTGGCTCCCTTTGCCGCCGGCCGTTGGAGTTGATTCCATGTCTCCATGTAATCTCGCTCGTAGTCGTGTGGCGCGCCGAATCTGTGTTGTCGCCGCGGGCAGTGTCTGCCTCATCATGATCACAACACTTTTCGTGAGCGCGCAACAAACGCCTCCGGCTGCGGAGGTCAAATCTCCGGAAACGCCGCCCCCGGCTGCCGCGACGGCACCGCCGGCAAAGCCGCCCGCCGAGACGGACACGAAGACAACGCCGCCGACGGCCAAGACGGATCCGCCCGAGGAATCGCCGGAAACGCCGCCGGCCGAGCGTCGGGGCCCAACGGACCCGGCCGAGCTGGCGGCCTTTATCGACGGCATCATGGCGGCGCAAATGAAAGAAAAGCACGTTGCCGGCGCGACGATTAGCGTGGTGGTCGACAACCGGCCCTTCTTTTCCAAGGGCTACGGCTACGCCAACGTCGCCGCCAAGGAGCCGGTCGACCCCGACAAGACGATGTTCCGCATCGGCTCGGTCTCCAAGCTGTTCACGTGGACGGCCGTGATGCAACTGGCCGAAGAGGGAAAACTCGACCTCGATGCCGACATCAACACGTATCTTGCGGATTTCAAGATCCCGCCGACCTACCCGGAGCCGATCACGCTTGAGCACCTGATGACGCACACGCCCGGCTTCGAGGATCACATACTCGAGCTATTCGCTCGCAGTCCGGACAAGCTCGAGCCCCTGGGCACGCTTTTGGCCCGTCAGCTTCCCGCGCGGGTGCGCCCGCCGGGGGGGCTGGCTTCGTACTCCAATCACGGCACGGCAATCGCCGGCTACATCGTCGCCGAGGTCTCCGGCATGCCGTGGGAAGGCTACATCGAACAAAAGATTCTCCAGCCGCTGGGCATGGAGCACACGCTGGCGCGCCAGCCGGCCTTGGACAAAATGCCGGCTGACATGTCCAAGGGATACGCGTTCGAGCGCGGGCGTTACGAGGAAAAAGGATTCGAGTACGTGCCGCTCGCGCCGGCCGGCGCGGTCAGCGCCTCGGCGGGCGACATGGCCAGGTTCATGATCGCCCACATGCAGGACGGGCGCTATGACTCGACGCAAATCCTCAAAGACGAGACCGCGCGCCGGATGCGGCAGTTGCTTTTTACGCACGACGAGCGGCTCGACGGAATGGCCTATGGCTTCTTCCGTTTGACCTACAACGGCGAGCAGATCGTGCACCACGGCGGCGACACGCGATGGTTCCATTCATTTCTCGTGATGTTGCCCGAGCGCAAAACCGGATTTTTTGTCTCGTATAACACCGACACCGCCGGCGCGGCGCGGGAACGGCTGCTCACGGCGTTTCTCGATCGATATTTCCCGGCTGCCGAGCCGCCGGAAAAGAAGGATCAAGAAAAAGAGCCTGCCAGCGGCCAGCCGGGCTCCTTAAAGCGATTCACCGGCAGCTATGGCGCACTTCGCCGCTCCTACACTTCGATTGCAAAGCTGGCCGCGCTGATGGGCGTGGTGAAGATTTCGGCCGACGGCGGCCAACTTGTCGTAAGCGGGCTAGGCTCCGATCCAACGCGGTTTGTCGAAATCGAACCGCTCTTGTTCCGCGAAGTCGACGGCTGGGAAACGATCGCGTTCCGCCAGGACGCTCAGGGCCACATCACGCACCTGTTCGTCGGCAAGCTTCCGATTGTGGCGTTCGAAAAGCTCGCCTTCGGCGAGACGCCGATGTTTGCCATGTTGCTCGTGGGCGCCTGTGCGCTAGTCTTCCTGTCGGCCGTAATCGGCTGGCCCTGGGCCGCATTTATCGCGTGGGGCGTCCCGCGCGAGACAACGGTCGGCTCGCGGCTGGCCGGTTGGTTGGGCTGGATTGTGAGCCTGGCGGCGCTCGTGTGGCTGGGCGCGGCATTGTTATTCATGCGCGAGCCCGAGGAGCTGGCCTACGGGGTTCCGCCGCTGGTCGAGGCGATGTTGTGGGCCGCGCCGGCAATCGCCGTCCTCGTGGCGGCGGTTCTTCTCGCCGCGCTCGCAGCGTGGCTGCGCGGCTACTGGCGCTTTTCAGGCCGGCTGCACTACACCTGCGTGCTGGCCGCCGGCCTGGCCTTCGTGTGGTTCCTGCATCACTGGAACCTGCTGCGGCTGCCAATCTGGCCTGCCTGATCCGATCGCCCGAGTGCGCTGGGTCGCATCATGGACGCTCGCGGGGGCGGCCTTGATCGGGTCGCCCGGCGAAAGCGTTTCGCCGCTCACGACGCCTCTTTGGTCGGCCGTTTCTGGGCGAACAGCCACTCCCAGACTTCCGGGTTGTCGTACGTGGCCGTCCACGAGTCGTGCAGGGCGTCGGGATAGACGGTGAGTTTCACGTTGCCCTTGAGCCGCTCGAGCGCCTGCACCATGTCTTCCGATCGCTTGACGGGCACGATCGGATCCTTGGCTCCGTGAAAGACCCACACGGGCGTTTTCGTCAAGGCCCTGGCCGCCAGCGCTTCGCCGCCGCCGCAAATCGGCACGATGGCCGCGAATCGATCGGGCGTGTATGCCGCCAGGGCCCAGGTGCCGAATCCGCCCATGCTGAGTCCGGTCAGATAAACGCGGTCCTCGTCGACTTTGTGCTTGGCGGCGATTTCGTCCACGAGCGCCTTCAATTCCAATAGCTGCCAGTGCCACCAGCGTCCCGCGGCGCACTGCGGGCTGATGACGATCGCGGGGAATGACTTGCCCTCGTCGATGAGCTTGGGCGGGCCGTGTTTCTTGACCAGCTCCAGATCGTTGCCCCGCTCGCCGGCTCCGTGCAGGAACACGACCAGCGGCCAGGCGTCTTTCTGACCATATCCGTCCGGCAGGTAGAGCAGATACTCGAGCTCGACCGGGATCTGCTTTTCCAGTTTCGCGGCGACCTGTTTCGGCTCGTCGGCCAATACGGCCGCCGCCGTCGCCATGCACGCGAGAGCGGGAAAAAGAAGGAAGGCTGTTTTACGCATGGTCGTGCCTCGCTTAGAATGCGCCTGCTGCCAACAGAAACGTTTTGATCATAACACCTCGATACCGTCATTTCGACATGCGACTCGAAGGAAAGGCGGCCATCGTCGTCGGGGCGGGCCAGACGCCGGGGGACACGATCGGCAACGGCCGGGCCACGGCCATCGTCTTCGCCCGCCAAGGGGCCCGCGTGCTCGTGGTCGATCGCGACACCGCTTCGGCCGAGGAAACGCGGGCCATGATCGAAGGCGAGGGAGGCCAGGCCCGCACTTTTACGGCCGACGTGACCGACGAGGACGCGTGCCGCGCGATGGTCGAGGCATGTCTCGACGCCTACGGGCAAATCGACGTGCTGCACAACAACGTCGGCATCGCGGCGGGAGACGACGAGGTGTCGCTGTTGGCCGAGGAATCCTGGGACCGGATCTTGAACGTCAATTTGAAGAGCCCGTTTCTGGCCTGCAAGCACGTCCTGCCGGTGATGCGGCGGCAGCAGTCGGGCGCGATCATCAATATCTCGTCGATCGCGGCCACCGCCGCGGCGATCGACCTGACGGCCTACAAGGTTTCCAAAGCGGGATTGAACGCCCTGACGCACGCCCTGGCGATGGCCAACGCGCGCTACGGCATCCGCGCCAATGCCATCATGCCCGGGCTGATCGAAACGCCGATGGCGATTCGTAGCATCTCCGCGAAGCGGGGCATTTCCAAAGAAGCGCTGATCCGCGAGCGCAACGCGCGCGTGCCGCTCGGCGGGAAAATGGGAACGGCCTGGGACGTCGCCCACGCGGCGCTGTTTCTGGCCTCCGACGAGGCCCGGTTCATTACCGGAATTATCCTGCCGGTCGACGGCGGGCAAAGCGCGCGGATTGGATAAAACCGTCGCTGGCGCGGATCGTGATCGCGGCACAATTTCGAGGTGAAACGTGAAACCCCGCATCGAACCGGTCGAAAAAGAATCGTGGACGCCGGCACAGCAGGCCCTGCTGGAGCCGTTGGAGCAATCGGGGCGGCTGTACAACATCTTTCAGACCCTGGCGAATCATCCCGAACTGTTCCGCCAGTGGATGCCGTTTGCCACCTACGTTCTGCGCAACAACAGACTGCCGCCGCGCGACCGCGAGATTCTCATTCTGCGCATCGGCTGGCTGTGCCGGGCCGAATATGAATGGGCGCAGCACGTGCGCATCGGCCAGCGCGCGGGCCTCGCCGACGATGACATTCGCCGTATCCAGGAAGGGCCGGGCGCCAGGGACTTGAACGACCGCGACCGGCTGCTCTTGAAAGCGACCGACGAGCTGCACGAGGATGCCTGCGTCAGCGACGACACCTGGCAATCGCTTGCGAAGATCTATGACACGCCGCAAATGATGGACCTGGTCTTTACGGTCGGCCAGTACAACCTGGTGTCGATGGCGCTCAACAGTTTCGGCGTCGAGCTCGACGAAGGACTGAAAGGTTTTTCGAAATGACTCGCATTGACTCGAGCCTCGAAAGGGTCCCCCCACGCCGACGGTTGACGCTGCGGGCGGCCTGCACGGCCGCGCTCCTGGCGACTTGCTCGACGGCCGCCATTTCCGCCGAGCCCGAGCGGCGGCCCAACGTCGTGTTCCTGTTGGCCGACGATCTGGGATACGCCGATCTGGGCTGCTTCGGCCAAAAGCGGATTCGCACGCCGCATCTCGACCGCCTGGCCGCCGAAGGTATGCGGCTCTCGCAGCACTACAGCGGCAACGCCGTGTGCGCCCCGTCGCGATGCGTGCTCATGACGGGCCTGCACCCGGGACACGCCTTCATCCGCGACAACCGCGCCGTCAAGCCCGAGGGACAGTATCCGATTCCCGCCGATACGGTGACGCTGGCCAAGTTGCTCCGCCACCAAGGGTACGCGACGGGCGGTTTCGGCAAGTGGGGACTCGGGCCGCCGGCGAGTCATGGCGATCCGCTTGTGCAAGGATTCGACCGCTTTTTCGGCTTCAACTGCCAGGGCGTGGCGCACAACCATTATCCCACGTACTTGTGGAGCGACGAGCGGCGCGTGCCGCTTGGCAATCCCGACTTTCCGTCGCGCGGCGAGCTACCGGCCGATGCCGATCCGAACGATCCGGCCAGTTACCGGCAGTATTCCGGCCGGCAATACGCGCCCGACCTGATCGGCGAGCAAGCGCTGGCGTTTATTCGCAGGCACGAGGACGAGCCGTTCTTCCTGTACTTCCCGACGACCGTGCCGCACCTGGCGCTGCAAGTGCCGGAGGATTCGCTGGCTGAGTACCAAGGCGCGTTTCCCGAAAAACCGTACGTCGGCGGGCGCGGCTATCTGCCGCATCGCACGCCCCGGGCCGCATACGCCGCGATGATCACGCGCATGGACCGCGACATCGGCCGCATCGTGGATTTGATCAAGGAGCTGGGGCTCGACGAGCAGACGATCTTCATTTTCTCGTCCGACAACGGCCCGCTGTACGACGAGCTGGGCGGAACCGATGCCGATTTTTTCGAATCCGCAGGCCCGCTGCGCGGCCGCAAAGGCTCGCTTTATGAAGGAGGGATTCGCGTGCCGCTTATCGTGCGCTGGCAGGGACGCATCCGGCCCAACACGACGTCCGACCGCACGAGCGGGTTCGAGGACTGGCTGCCGACGATTTTGGAGCTCATCGGGGCCCGCGGCTCGGTACCGCCCAAGCTCGACGGCATCAGCTTGGCGCCGACGCTTCTTGGCGAAACGCAGCCGCCCCGGCCGTTTCTCTACCGCGAGTTTCCCGGCTACGGCGGCCAGCAATCGTTGCGAATGGGCGATTGGAAGGCGGTGCGGCAAAACCTCATCCCCAAAGGCAAAAGCGCGAAAGGGGATCGGACGATCGAGCTCTACAACCTGGCCGACGACGTCGGCGAAACGCGCAACGTAGCGGCGGCCAATCCGCAAATCGTCGAACACATGGAATCGATCATGCGTAACGAGCATACCCCCTCGGCTGAGTTTCCGCTGAAAGTCCTGGACGAGCTGTAATCGCCTGATAACTAGCCCGAAGCGCCAGCCAGCGAGATCGACCGCACGACGTAAATTCCCCTCGCTCGCGCTTCGCGTCTGGCGTGACGGGACGGGTTGAATCCACGTTTGCATCGGGGCGAGAATGGAAGAGTGTCCGTTCGCTTCGCCCAAGTTGAGGCTCTCTCATGCATCCGGTCTTGTTGGCTGCGCTGGCTCTCTCGAATCTGCCGCTCGAGCTGCCGCCGCAGCAAGCGATTCCCGACGTAGCCTGGCCGACGCATGCCGTGATTGTGGCGCCCCAAGGCTCGATCCCGCCCGATCATCAACTGTACCTGCTGGAAAACGACCACCTGATGGCGGCCCAGGTTGAAGTCCTGGCCCGCTGGCCCGACGGTTCGCCCAAATGGCTGCACGCTTACGGGTCGTTTCGATACGCCGGAGGCCGACCGGCGAAATATACGTTCGCGCATGCGCCGCAACTGCCGGCCGAGATGCCCGATTCGCCGCTGGCGGTAACGGACGACGACCAGGGCATTCACATCGACACGGGCGTGATCGAGCTCGTTATTGGGCGCCCGTTTGCGGGCATTACGATGCTCGCCAACGGCGGGCAAACCGTGATCAAGGGCGCCGGCGGCCCAAGCCTGATGGACGGCAACGGCACGCTGTGGCTCGCGATGCACGATCGGCAGGCCGAGATTGCGGTCGAGCAAAAGGGGCCGGCCCAGGTTACGGTCAAAGCGTCGGGATGGTACCGGACGCCCGAGGGGCGCGACGACGCGTTTTGCCGTTTCACGACGCGGATCACGGCGTTTGCCAACTCGCCGATCGTCAAAATCGATCACGCGACGACGTTTGCCGACGACATGAAGAAGCATTCGATCGCCGAATTGGCCTTCAAGTTTTCGCTGCCGGGCGCGACGGCGTTCTCGTCGGCGACGCTAGGGAGCCGGTTTCACGACAAGCTGCGTGCCGCCTATCTGGCGCAGTTGACGGACGACCGTCTGTGGCGCATCGCGCAAACCGGAGAAAACGCGGATCGGGACATCAAGTATCAGGGCGATCATGAGCGCAGCGCCGGCTGGTTCAGCGCCCAACTGGGCGACCGCCGCGTTGTTCTGTTGACCAAGGATTTTTGGCAAAAGTGCCCCAAGGAAGTGAAAATCTCGCCCAATGAGCTGGTGTATTACGCCTGGCCGAAGCACGGCGAACTGGCGCGCGAGGACCCGACCGCCACGCGGCCCGAAAACGTGTACAAGTTCCAGTGCTTTCACCGCGGCGACTTGCTCACCTCCGTGCTGCCGGAGCAATACTTCGAGGCGCTCGAAAAGCAACAGGACACGACGGAATGCAAGGCCGAATACGCCCGGGCGGCCAATCTCCAGGGCGTGTCGATGCACAACGAATTCGCGATCGCGATCGTGCCCCACGCGCTCGACGCGTCGACCGCGTACCTCGACAAGCTCCAGCAACTGTACCTGCAAAACCCGACGGCGCGCGCCAGCCGCGACGAGTTCGCCTCGAGCGGCGTGTTCGGTCCGGTGGCGGCCGCGGGAGAGGATTTTTCCGAGCTCGACAAATCGGCCGTCGACGGGATGCTCGGCTATGCCCGCTCGATCGAGCGCTACGGCGACTACGGCTGGGCCATCTACGGCAACACGCATCACGAAGAGCTGATGAACCCCGCGGCGGCCGGCGTGCCCGGCGGGCGGCCGTCGCTGCACCGCGTCTGGAACAACAACCACTATCAGCACGTCAGCACGTCGTGGCGCATGTGGGCGCTTGCGGGAGACTGGCGACTCGTGGACTGGGTCCGAACCTGCACCGACAACTACGCCAGCATCGGACAGGTGCGCTACGACAACAAGTGGGCACGCGGAGATCCGCACGATCCGAATCTGCGTCCCAGCGTCAAGTATCACTATCCCGGCGGTTTCTACCATTGCAAGGGCCTGGTGCCCTGGGGCGGCCGAGATTACGGCATGGGCGGGGATGATGTCGACGCCGGGCTGACCGGCCACTGGCCCGATCCTACGTCGCTGTTGCTGGCCTGGCTCTTGGACGCGAATCGCTGGGCCAAAGACGGCTACGAGCTGTGGTTGAACGAAGTCAAGTTTCCCACCGGCGGCTGGGCCCGCGAAACCAATCAGACGCTGGTCCATGCCATCACGGCGTACGAATATCGGCCCAGCCCCGAGATTCTGGCATCGATCAAGCGAATGATCACGGGACTGATGGGCGGGCCGATTGGTCGCCAATTGCCCGGCCCGATTTGGGACCCCACCTGGCTGTCGCGGTATCACGAGATGTTTCCCGACGACAAAGCCTTCAACCAATTCCTGCTCGAAAGCGCCGACGCTTTGGGAGTGAATCGCGAGGGCATTTGGACGCTGGCCTTGTGCGCGACCGCCTACGACATGACGGGCGATCGAAAGTATCTCGCGCGGCACGCCGGCGCGCTGGCGTCCACGCGGCGGCCGTTGTTCCAGGATCGCTCGGGTCGGTGGCAGAATTACGGACAGGGGCCCGGTCCGGGAAAGGACGGCCATTTCGCCATGCAATGGCCGCGCTTTCTGGCCGCGCTCCGCAAGGCGGGGATCAGCCGGCTCGATGAGCTCAAACCGCCCGACGAGCACGGCCATTATCTTTGCAGCGTGACTCGCTATAACAACGACGGCGACATCGCCGCGCGGGGAACGAGGATTTTTGTTCTCGAATCCCAGCCAAACGCCGGGTCGGACGGTGCCATCACGATCGACGCCAGCGTGGTCTCGGGCGGCGACATTCAGGCCACGAGCCTGGCGCTCGCCGATCCGGCCGGAAGGATACTCTGGAATGAACCGCGGATTCGCATGTCGCAGGGCGGCGGCGGCCGCGTCGAGCGGCCGTCGTCCTGGCCCGTCGCCCGCCAGACGTTTCCGCTCCCGGGTGCGCCGGGACTGTACACGCTGCTGGTTGGCGCGAACGAAATCGGCATCTTCCAGCCGATCGCCCCCGGGTTGCCGGAGTGCCAGATGCTCAAGAACGTAAAGATCAGGAGCTGGTCCGAACCGGTGCGGTATCGCTGCAAGCTCACCAAGGGTTGGCTGGTGCCGCTCTCCGCCGGGCGAATCTCGCTCTCCTTCACGGCCATCGGCGACCGCGACGGCAGCTACGTGTCGCTCTCGGCCGACCATGCCAAATGGGAAAAGTGGCTCGTGGCGGGCCAAAGCGCGCAAGTTCGACTGACGCCGGGCCGCGGGCCGTGGGAACTGGAGATCTTTGGCCGTAACTTTTCCGCCACCCAGGTCGAAGTGATGTCGGACGTGGAGGAACCGCTGCTGTTCGGCAGCAACCTGGAAGACATCCACTTGATCAAGGAAAAGCTCGGCCGCTAACGCCCCAAGGGCACGAGGGAGCGCTCAGATGACACCCGATTCGATCACGAGCGATTTCGACGCCGACCTTTCGCCGGCGGAGCGCGAACTGCTGGCAAGGGCATGCGCTTTCTCGCGGCGCGTCGTGGCGCCGGGTGCCCGGCAGTGGGACCACGAGCGCCGGCATCCGACCGAAGCGCTGCGCGCGGCCTGCGACGAGGGGCTGGCGGGCATCGAGCTGGAGCCCGAGTGGGGCGGGGACGGACTCCGCTTCTCCGCCAAGATGCGAATCGTCGAAGAAATGGCCAAGGACGATTTCGGCTTCGCCTTTTCGCTGGTCAACCATCACAACGCCCTGGTGCGCGTCTCCAGGGGCAACCCCGCGCTGGCGGGACGCCTGGTCCCGCGCATGCTGCGCGGTGAGCTGATCGGCTGCGCGGCGTACACCGAACCCGGGTACGGGAGCGATTTGGCGCGCCTCACGACGACGGCGGCTCGGACCGAGGGCGGGTGGACGCTCAATGGAGCGAAAGCCTGGATCACGAATGCCGCCGTGGCCGGCGTCGTCATCACGCTGGCACAGACCGACCCCGCAGCCGGATCGCGCGGCATCGCCACGTTTGTCGTCGAGGCCGGGCAAAACGGATTTGTCCGCGAGGGGGCCTTCGATCTCGTCGGCGCGCATTCGATCGGCACGGGCGGATTCGGCTTGCGCGATTACTTTGCGCCCGACGAAGCCGTGCTGGATCCCCCCGGCGAAGCGTTCAAGAACTCGCTCGTGGGAATCAACGGCGCGCGATGTTACGTGGCCGCGATGTGCGCCGGCATGCTCGAATCGGCCATCGCCGTTGCCGTGCGTTACGCGCAGCGGCGAACGGCATTCGGCCGGCCGGTCATCGAATTCCAGGGGCTGCGGTGGTCGCTGGTGGACGCGGCGACCGACCTGGCGGCGCTGCGGCTGTTGGCCTATCGCGCCGCGCGGCAGATTGACGCGGGCGCAGACGCCGAAGAAGCGGCCGCCGCGGCCAAAAAATTCGCCGGCGATAAGACGCTCGCTCACCTGGCCGCTTGCATCCAGGCGCTGGGCGCCAACGGTCTTCGCTCCGAGTATCCGCTGATGCGGCATCTCGTGGCCTGCAAAACCGCCTGTTTCACCGACGGCACGACCCAGATCATGAACGAGCGGCTGGGCAAGCTGCTCCTGCGCCGGCAAGAACGCTCTTAGGCGGTCCGGGCGACGAAATCGACGTGTCGTGTCGCGAAAATTGATCCGCTTATGAGCGTAATCCGGCCTGCGTTGCGGCAATTGTCATGCACCGCCGTTTGCCGCGCGCCCGTTTGTACGCAATACTTAGAAGCTCGTCTTTTCGATCCTGTCTCACACGATCACCCGCGGGTCGTGGGCCCATCGGCGTCAAGGACCAAAGCGATGTTTTTTCGTGACCGCCGCGCATGCGCGGGCCGGGCTACCGTTGTCGCGACGGCGTCCCTGGTTATTCTGGGCAGCTCGCTCTGCGGTGCCCAACAACTGCCGTCGAAGGAGCAAGACGACGGTCCGGCGCAGCGCATTTCCCGGTTTCGGCCGTTGCCCGGCGAGCCGGCGGCCGCGAGCCAGCATCCCCTCCAGACGGTCATTGCCTACGCTCGCCGCGAACAGCACTATCTGCGACAGACCGTAAGCGACTTCACGTGCCGGCTGATCAAGCGCGAGCGGATTGGCGGTTTCTTGCAGGATTTCCATTACGTCGACATGCAGGTGCGCGAGGAGATTCTCGCCGACGGCCGGGTCGTGCAGCCGCTGTCGATTTACCTGCGGTTCCTGGGCCCCAAAATGGTCGCCGGGCGCAAGGTGCTCTACGTCGACGGGCAGAACGAAGGCGAAATGCTCGTGCGCAACGGCGGCCGACATTTCGAATACGTCGTCGCCCGGATCGATCCCAACGGCGAAAACGCCCGGGAGGAATCGCTCGTGCCGGTCACCCAAATCGGTTTTACCCGCCTGTTGGGCAAGATGATCGATGTGCTCGAGCGTCACCAGATCGCCGACCCCACGGGCCAGAACTCCAAAGCCGAGCGCATCGCCGGCGCCAAGATCAACCAGCGCTCCTGCACGCTCATTCGCGTGACGCATCCGCGGGAAATGGAGGGGCTGGAGTTCCACGTCGCCAACGTGTTCGTCGACGACCAATTGCACGTGCCGATCCGGGTCGATTATTCGGACTGGCCAAAGGATGCCCGAGGGCCCGTGCCCCTGATCGCCGAATACACGTACACCCAGCTCAAGATTAACGTGAACCTGCCCGACGCGACATTCAGCAGCGGGCGTCTGCGCAGCGGTCGGGATTGACCGCGGCCCCGTCGAGACGCCTGTTTACCGGCAAGTCACCTCTTGGGTAAACTTGGAATATCGTCCGGTTCACGGATTCTCGAAAGTCGATGCTGCGATGTCTAATACCCTACAGGAAGAGGCCCCCAGGAATACGTCGCACAAGCACCGTTGCATCTTCATTCACATTCCCAAAGCCGCCGGAACGAGCATCAAGCACGCGCTTGACATGCCGGGCCGAGGTCACCTGGCGTGGGCTTATTACTCCCTCTGTTACCCGCAGCTTTGGCAGCAATATACGAGCTTTACCGTGGTGCGCAATCCCTGGGATCGCGCGGTTTCGATCTATCATTGGGCGAAAGTGCAAGACAGTTACTGGTTCAAAGGCCAGCTCGTGCCCATCGATTATGAGCTGCTGGCGAGCAAGTCGTTCGAAGAGTGCCTGACGATCCTGGACGGCCAGCGCGAGCGGTTGAAGAGCGAGGCCTGGCACAGGCAAACCGTCTGGGTGGCGGGCCCGAAGTCGCTGGGCGGCAAGGTGATGGTCGACCGCGTGCTGCGGTTCGAAAACCTTGACCACGATTTTCCGAAATTCTGCGAAGACTTGGGCATCGAGCAGCGATCCCTGCCCAAGATGAATCCCTCGAATCGATCCCGCGACTACCGGCAGTACTACAACGACGCGACGCGTAAGCTGGTCGAACGGATTTACGAGCCGGATATCGAGACGTTCGGCTATTCGTTTTGAGCCCGCCAAGCGGGCCCGTTCGGTCGCCTGCTTCCCGGAAGTGCCCCTTGACAGGGTGGCCTCTCGATTACTATGTTACACATAGTATGTGAGCCCATGAACGGGTTTTTGCCGAGGTGCTCCCGTGCGAATCGAACGCGAACTGATGCGCGGCGCCGGACCGGTCGCCGTGCTGAAGCTGCTGGAAGGCGAACCCAAGTACGGCTACGAACTGGTCGAGACGCTTTCCAAATCGTCCGACGGCGTGCTGGCCATGGGACAGTCGACCCTCTACCCCCTGCTCTACAACCTGGAGGCCCAGGGGCTGGTGCGGGCCGAATGGCGCGAGGCAGGCTCCGCCCGGCCGCGAAAGTATTACGCGCTGACGGCCAAAGGCAAAAAGCGGCTGGCCCACGACGTCGAACAATGGCGGGCCGTCGAGCGGGCCATGCGGCGGCTGGGCGTGCTCAAGCCGGCCTTGGGCCCAGCGGGTGGCTAACCACGGGCACATCGGCAACAGGCGGACCATCATGGAACGCTCCGACGAATTCAATCCGCCGCCCGCAAACTGGCTGCTGCGGGCTTATTACACCCCGGTGAGCGACGCGCTGCGCGGACATCTCTCGGGCCGGCTCGACGTGCGGCGCGAGATTGCCGCGGCCGAGTTGCCCAAGCCGGTGGCTGGCTTGATCCACACGGTGGTCCGACGGACGCGGCTGTGGCGCCGCGAAAAATCGGACGTGGTCCGTGAGTTAATCGCTCATTTCGCCGATGGACTGGCGGCCGGGCGTTCCGCCGAGCAGTTGGTCGCAGATTTTGGTCCTGCCGACCAGGCGGCGAAACTGATTCGCCAGGCCAAGCGACGCAATCGCCCGCTGTATTGGCAAGCCTGGTGGTACTTTTCGCGCGGTCTCTTGGCGTTGATCGCTGCGGCCACACTGGGCTATGTCGTGCTGGCTGCGCGCTTCTATCTGGCCGCTCCCGACATAACGCGCAACTACTGGCACGAGATAAACGCGCCCCGCCGCATCGCCGAGGACGAGCGGGCATGGCCCCTGTATCGCGCGGCCATCGTCAAGTTGGGCAAGGAGGATTCCGAACTCTTGGAGAAGCATCCCGATGCACGGCCCGGCAGCAAGGACTGGCCAGAGCTGGTCGCGGTCGCCGAGCGTCATGGCGAATCGATCGCGTTGGCGCGCGAGGGCGCGGCGAAGTCTCACTTCGGCTACCTGCTCGGCGATCCGGCTGACGGCAAGACTTCGGCCGCCTGGGTTTTTAGCGCCAAGGCGCCGCGTGCCGACGACAATCCTGAGCTGATTTCCGCGCTGCTGGAGGGCCTGCAAGCGCTGCGGCAACTCGCGCGGCTCGTGGCCGCGGATGCCTGGCGTGCGGCCGCCGCGGCGGATGGCACGGTCACACTCGCCGATCTGTCCGCTCTGCTATCCATGTCCGCGCAAACGTTTCAACCCCGCGCCACGCTGGTGGAACAACTGGTGGGATACGCGATCTTTACCCAGGCTACAGAAAACGTGCGCTCGATTCTGGCCGATTTCCCCGACGTGCTTTCCGACTCGCAACTCCGCGACCTGGCCCACGAAATCGCGGCCTGGCGCAGGGGCGCGATGCCGGTCGATTTCGCGGGCGAGCGGATCATGTTTGACGACGTGCTGCAGCGGGTTTACACCGACGACGGGCGGGGCGACGGCCGGCTTACCGACAGAGGACTTTCCCTGCTGCCGGAGCTATTGGACTTCAATAACGGGATGAGTGAACCGGTGCGCTGGGAAAAACTACTCGGTCCCGGGCTGGCGGCGGTCGTCGGCAGCCGCCGCGATAACCACGAACTGTTCAATTCGCACCTCGATGAAATGATCGCCTTGCACCAGGGGCCGGCCTGGACGTGGGACCACGACGCCATCGATGCGGCCAATCAGCGGCTTTATGAGTTGTTCAACAGCGCCACGGGCAAGGTTCGCTACTTGTTCGCGGGCCTCATGTTACCGGCTATTCAGCCCAATTTCAGCAACGCCGAGCTCTCGGTTCAGCGGCGTGACGCAACCGAAGTGGCCATTGCGCTGGTGCTCTGGCATCGTAAACATGGCGCTTGGCCCCAGACGCTCGCCGAGTTGGTGCCCGAACTGCTCCCCGCCGTTGGGCCGGATCGCTTCGACGGCCAGCCGCTGCGATATGTCATTCGCGACGGGCATCCGCTCGTTTACAGCATCGGTCAAGATCGTGACGATGACGGTGGCACCGCGTGGGGCACACCGTATATGAACTACGATCGCATGTCCGAGGCATCCCTCATGCGCCTGCGGAACCGTGGAATCTCACCCGAGGGTGACTGGGTTCTCTGGCCTCCACCGCCGGGGCCAGCCGAACCAGAGCCGGCCGAATAGCGTCGCGGCCGCCGGTCCCGCCCTTTTCGCGCAGGGCCACATTCCTTGGTCCCGCGGCATTCCCCCGCGAGTAACTTCGGGCTGTGCCGGTTGTGCCGGTTTCTGGCGTCCGGCCGTTTTCTTGTGCTAAGGTTTCCTCGGGCGGCTTGCGCGACGAATTCTCGCCCTTAGCTCAATGGTTTAGCCCCGTGACACTCGCGGTCCTGCCCCTCATTCGCGCCGTTTCTCATGAACTGGTCGCGCAGCGGCACCAAAACGATTCCGAGGTCTGCCGGCGGGCCGGCCGCCACGTGGCGTTCAGCCTGGCGATGCTCCTGTGGGTGCCCGTGTTTGCCATCATCTACACCGCGCTTGACGCGCCGGTTTCCTCGAACATCATTCTCTCCGGCGGCGGGCTGCTGCTGGGAATCCTGCTGCTTTTGAGGCGCGGCGTCTCGCCCGAGCTTTGCGGCAACTTGCTCACCGGCGCGGCGTGGTACGTGTATACGGCGCTGGCCTGCCTGACCGGCGGCCTGTTCGCCCCGGTGATGGTGTGGTTCGCCACCCTTCCAATCTTGTCGGTGCTCCTGTCGGGCAACCGTTCAGGCGTGTTCTGGACGCTCACCAGCACGATGACGATCACGTTTTTTGCCGTGGCCAGGCAAGCTGGCTGGAACCTGCCGATCGAAGTCTCGCCGGGTGGCTTGCGATTTCTGCAGCTTGCGGGACTCGTGGGCCTGCTGTTGTGCGTTTATCTGTTGGTCAGCGTGCTAAAGAAGATGGAGTTCGAAGCCCGGCAGGCCCTGCACGCCGCCAACAGCGAGCTGGAGTGCCAGGCTTTGACCGACGCGCTGACCGGCATCCCCAACCGGCATCGCTTCGACCAGGTTCTCCGCGAGGAGTGGGCGCGCCACGATCGCTCCGGTTTGCCACTTTCTGTCGCCCTGATCGACGCCGACTTCTTCAAGGCGTTTAACGACGAGTATGGACACCTGGCGGGCGACGAATGTCTGCGCACGATCGCCAGCGCGATCAAAACGAACATTCGCCGCCCCGGAGACTTCTGTGCCCGAATCGGCGGCGAGGAGTTCGTCATCATCCAGCCGAACACCGACGAGCGGGGCTCCCTGCACGTCGCCGAGCTGATCCGTACGCACATCCACACGCTCGGGATTCCGCACGCGCGCTCGTCGGTCAGCGCCAACGTCAGCGTCAGCATCGGCATCTCGACGATCTGTCCCAGCCGCGACAACTCACACCTGGATTTCCTCTACGACGTCGACATGGCCCTGTATCGCGCCAAGGCACAAGGGCGCGATCGCATCGTCCAAGTCACCTCCGGCGTCGTCGAAACCGCGTATTAGCCCCCGGCTTTGCCGGCGGATTCGTTGCCGGGGGCTGATGCCCCTTTGCCTCTACCGGCTCGCGTATTGGCCGGAGTAGTAAAGCGCCGCGTCGTCGATGATCCACGGCGTCGACCAGTTGCCGTTGTCGCCTGAGCAAATGTTGAAAAAGAACGTGTCCAGGCGCTCGCAGCGGTACCCGTACGGATATTGCGACGATATGCGATCGCTGGCCGTCAGGTCTTCCACACCCGGCCGGGCGAAGTAGTGTACGGCTCCGTCGGGCGTGAACGACATGCCGAGCGTCCACCAGCCGAGCTCCTTGATGGCCGGCCCGCGGAAGTCGTGGCCGCTGGGACCGCCGCGGACAACGAACACGGCCGAATCGGGGCGCTTGTCGCCGTCGCCCTTGTTGAGCTGGATGAACATGCCCGGCCAGTATGTTTCCAGCACGGTCGTCGTGCCGCCGCCGAAACGCCCGAATCCCGTCTTCTTTTCCTGTTTGTGCGTGAGGCAGGCGGCGCGAAAGCCGAAGCTCGGTCCCGTGCGCGACTCCCATTCTTCGAACGGCGGCAGGTACACGCGCACCACGACGCTGGGCGAGCGCGACACCGGAATCGCCCCCCGCAGCCGGTTGCTGACGTTGACGATGAAATCGTCCTGCTGCATCTTCTGGCCGTAGTATCCCGGCACGCCGGTTCGCCGGGAGACCAGCAGCAGCGCGCCCTCGCTGCCCGCAGCGCCGTTCTCGGGCGTGGGCACGCGCTTGATCACGTCGGGCTGTCCGCGCATCAGGCCCTCGAACCAGCGCCCATTGGCCGACGCGCCCGCCGGCAGCCTTTTCTGTTTGTCATTTTCGTCGCTGCTCTTGGGAAGATTGAACACGTAGGACCACTGAGGATCCTCAAAGTCATCCCCCACGGCGGTCACGCGCTGTCCCGTGCCCGGAACCAGCACCTGGGCGCAAAGCGCGCCGGGAAAGAGACAAACGACGCCAAGCAGCAGCAATTTGAAACCGGGAGCATCCATTCTCGCACCCTAATGGGCCGGCTGTTCTGCGGGCGACAGCAAGCCGTGGAAATCCGATTCGCGCGGTCTATCGTTTTCTATCGGAAGGGGCGTCGGCCGAGGTGTACACATTCGCGCCGCCGCGCCCTCGCCGCGGCAAAGGCAAGCTGTGCCAGCAGCCGTTCGCTTGCAACCCACTGGCCGGTGGCTGCCGAATTCGCCCGGTTTCACTCCACGCACATAGATGCTACAGCCGATAATGCCCGTGAAACACATCGCATTCCGCGGGGGTCACGCTAGCACTTCGCCGCGGCACAAGAGTTCGCATGGTTGCACAGCTCGTCACGATCGCCGTCGTTCCACATGAGCGTTTCAGCGCGGCGAAGCGCTCACTGGACGGCGTTCTCGCGCATCGCGAGCCTTCGACCGACCTGGTTTACATCGACGGCGGTTCGCCCCCGCTAGTGCGGCAATACCTCGAGCAGCAAGCCGCGCGGCGAGACTTTCGGCTGATCAGCACGGAAAAATACGTCGCTCCCAACGTCGCCCGCAACCTGGCGGCCGCCCTGGTGCGCACCAAATACGTCGCCTTCGTCGACAACGACGTGCTGGTGTCGCCGGGCTGGCTCGAGCGGCTGGTCGGTTGCGCGGAATCGACCGGCGCGTGGGTCGTCGGTCCGTTGTGCTGCGAGCGCGAACCGGCCGCCACGCGGATTCACGCCGCCGGTGGTGTGGCGGAAATCGTCGCATCCGGCGGACGCCGCGCGTGTCGCGAATCGCATCGTCATCGCGGTCGCTTGCTGGCCCAGATCGGCCCGGCCTTGGCGCGCGAAGCGGTCGGGCAAATCGACTTTCACGCCGCGCTCTTGAGGATGGACGTATTTGCGCGATTGGGGCCGCTCGACGAGCGGCTCGTAAGCGCCTTGGAGCACACCGACTTGTGTCTTTCCGCGCGGGGCTGCGGCGGCGAGGTCTATCTGGAACCCTCCTCGGTGGTCACGTACCTGCCCCCGCCTCCCTTCGACGCGTGCGACTTGGAGTACTTTCAAATCCGCTGGAGCGACGCCTGGAACCGGGCGACGCTGGCTCGATTTCGCGAGAAATGGGAGCTGGCCGAAGACGATCCGGGCCTCCAAGCGCTCGCCGAGCGGCTGGCCGACCATCGCCGGCTGACGCTCGAACCGTATCGCCGCGTGTTGCGTCTTTTCGGACGCAAGCCGGCGCGGTGGGTCGAAAAAGTGTTGATCGCGCCTCTCGAGCTGGCGGCCAATCGGCGCAAGATTCCCGCTGCGCCGCACGCCGCGGGGCAACCGTCGCGCCGAGCCGCCTGACCTCACGTTCCGAAAACTGAATTGGAAACACCCTCCATGTCCTACGCTCAAACGAACGTTCAACTCTATAATCAACTGCGCCGAGCCGACTGGGCTGACGATGATTTGCGCCACTTGCAGGCCGCTTACCGATTGGCCATGCGGGTCGTCCCGGGTCACTATCGCCCGAACGAAAAGCCGTTGCTGGCGCACCTGATCGGCGTGGCCAGCATCCTGGCCTCCTGCGGCGCGCCCTCGACGATCGTCAGCGCCGGCCTGCTCCATTCGGTCTATAACGACGGAGAGTTTGGCGACGGCTCGCGCGGCACGAGCGAAGACAAGCGGCGCGAAGTGCGGCGGGCCGTCGGCGCAGCCTGCGCAGAGCTCGTTGCCCGTTACGCGTCATTCCCCTGGAGCGTGGCGAGCCTGGAAAACTTTTTGGCTCGCGCCCCCAATCTGCCGGCCATCGACGCCGCGGTGGCTTTGATGAAACTGGCCGACACATTGGAAAACTACCACGAATCGGGGATCGAGTACTCGCCGGTCGAGTCGTCACCGGACGCCCGCCGAACGTGGCTCGATGCGGCCGCCAGGCTGGCCGGGGCGTTAGGTCACGACCCATTGGCCGAAGAACTGGCCCAACTGCGCCGTGCCGATGACGGGCGCGTGCCCGAGTTTCTGCAGACAGGTCATCGCGGCTCGTTCGCCGTCGCCCCGATGTCTCACGGCGTGCGGACGAAGGTGCGACTCGGCATGCTTTACCGGCTGATGCGGGACCGCGTGCGGCCCGCGGGCCGAAGCGCCGCCTGACGCGCGACCGCGCCCGGCGCATTCCGGTCGAACGGGCGACCCCGGCGACACTAGCATGGGGCGCGGAATCTTTTTCGCCCGCGCGGCCCCCCCCGGTGCCAAGATTCGCAATGTTCGAGCGAATATCCGTGCGCAACTTGCGCGCGCCGGCCGCGGCAGGATTCGCCAGCGGCCCCGCTTCACTGTCATTAGTGGTTTATCGACATGCCCTGGCAGCTCCTTTTGACGATCGGCCTGTTGGCCGCCGACCCGACCCCTGCTCGACCGAAGCCGCCCTCGGACCTGCCGAAGATCATGCGCCAGGCGGACACGAGCTTTCAGGTCGGGAGCTGGAAAAGCGCGGCGACGCTTTACAGCAAGCTGGTCGAGTCGAACCCCACGGTCGGCCTGTACTGGTATCGTTTGGGCGAGTCATTGCGAAGGACGAAGCGCTACGAGGAAGCGATCGACCCGTTGAAAAAGGCCGAGGAACTGGGCGGATTCCAACACAATCCGCCCCGCTGGGCCCATCGCGGCGAGGCGGCGTTTTCGCTCTCCGCGGCGCACGCGGCGCTGGGGCACCCCGATCAGGCCGTCGAGTGGACGCGCACCTCGCTAAAACAAGGTTTGCGCCAGATACGCAAGTTCCACGCCGAGGAGTTTGCCGAGCTGCTCAAGGACCCCGATTTCCGCAAGCTGGTGTGGGCCGTCGACACCCAAAACCTCGCGCGCGATGAGGGCTACCGGCTCGACCTGCAATTCGCCCTGCACGAGCTGAAACGCGTGCACTTTTCGCCGTTTCGCGCGACCAGCGAGGCCCAAATCGACGCGATGGCCGCGGAGCTGGCATCCGATATTCCCCGGCTGACGGAGGACCAAATCTTCGTCCGCATGATGGCCATCGTCCGACAGTTCGGCGATTCGCACACCCGCATCACGCGCGAGCAGCCCCAGTTACCCGTCAGCTTCTTCTTGTTTCCCGAGGGTCTGCACGTGCTGGCCGCGGCCCATGAACACGCCGACCTGGTCGGTGCCGAGGTGCTCAAGTTCGGCGACAAGCCGGCGGCCGAGGCGCTGGCCCTGGCCGAAACCGTGGTCGCGCGGGAAAACCCCATGACCACCCCCTGGGAAACGGCCGGCGCCCTGCGGTCGGCTGTCGTGCTGAGGGGGCTGGGTATCGTGCCGGCCGAAGGGCCCATTTCGATCGAGGTCGAAGACGTCGCCGGCACGACGCGCCGCGCCGAACTGGCCGTGCTGCCCAAGCGTCCCCAGCGCGGAACGTTTTCCTTCCAGGTGCCCGGCTGCCAGGAGCCGTTGCCGATCTCGCTGCGCAACATGACCAAGACGATGTGGTACGAGCTTTTGCCCGACGGCAAAACGATGTACTGCCAGCTCAACGGCATCGGCCACGGCGAGATGTCGTTCATGAAGTTTTTCGAAGGGCTGTTTGTGGAGGTGGAAAAGCCCGAGGTCGAGCGGCTCATCCTCGATCTCCGCTGGAACGGCGGCGGCAACACGTTTCTGAATCCGCCGCTCGTGAACGGGATCATCCGCAGTGCTAAATTTCGCGAGCCCGGCAACTTGTTCGTGGTGATGGGCCGCAACACCTTTTCCGCCGCGCTCAACACGCTCGACGATCTCGAACGGCGGACAACGGCCATTCTTGTGGGCGAGCCCACGTCGTCGCCGCCCAATTTCGTCGGCGAAAGCGTCCAGGTCGTGCTGCCGTACAGCCGCTGGCCGATCAGCATCTCGGACCTCTCCTGGCAGACGTCGTTTCCGATGGACTATCGGGTGTGGATACCGCCGACCCTCTACGCCCCACCCACGGCCGAAGCCTTTCGCGCGCATCGCGACCCGGCGCTGGAAGCGATCATGGATTTCCTGGCCCAGGATCCCCAGCCGACGCGCAGTCGCTGACGGACAAATCCCCGTTTAGCCCGGAGCCAGCGGCGACGGCGCAGAATTGCCAGACGGTAAATCGTCCCGCTTATTGGCCCACCGCCGCGCGGTCGATAATGGCTTCGTATTTGGCGCAGCACGGCAGCGTGCCAAAGGCCCGGCCGTCGCCGGCCAGTCGCGAAGCGCAAAACGCATCAGCCACCTCCGGCGGCGAAAACCGCACGACGAGCGACGCTTGCCAGGCCAGCGCCAACCGTTCCACGAGTCGCCGGGCTAGCCGTTCATCGGCAGCCAGATCGCGCCACTCGTCGCGCAATTGCCCGGCGGCTTCATCGAGCCGCCGATCGGCGCCACGAGCTCCATCGATTTCCGCCAACAGGGCGTCGATCGTCGACGGCTCGCCGACGATGGCCCGCAGCACGTCGAGGCAAATCACGTTGCCCGACCCTTCCCAGATCGAGTTGAGGGCCGATTCGCGATAGAGCCGGGGCATGATCGATTCTTCGACGAAGCCGTTGCCGCCCAGGCATTCCAGGGCCTCGTTCACGTGCGGGGGCGTCCGCTTGCAGACCCAATACTTGGCCACCGCCGTGCCGATGCGGCGCAGGCTCGCTTCGCTTTCGTCCGTGCTGTCGTAGGCCCTGGCCAGCCGCATGGCCAGCACCGTGGCCGCTTCCGATTCCAGGCACAAATCAGCCAGCACGTTTTGCATCAGCGGCTGGTCCTTGAGCACCCGGCCAAACGCCGCGCGATGCCGCGCGTGGTGGGTCGCCTGTACGACGGCCTGCCGCATGAGGCTGGCCGAGCCCAGGGTGCAATCGAGCCGCGTGTGGTTGACCATCTCGACGATCGTGCGCACGCCGCGTCCTTCTTCGTCCACCAGCGTGGCGTAGGCGTTGTCGAATTCGACTTCGCTGGAAGCGTTCGAGCGATTGCCGAGCTTGTTCTTGAGCCGCTGCAGGAAAAAGTTGTTGCGCCGGCCTTCGGGAGTCCAGCGGGGAAGCAGAAAGCACGACAGCCCGCCGGGCGCTTGGGCCAGCACCAAGAACGCGTCGCACATCGGCGCCGAGCAAAACCACTTGTGCCCGGTGATCCGGTATTCGGCCCCCGGGCCGCCGCGTCCGGCCGCCTTGGCCCGCGTTGTGTTCGCGCGGACGTCCGAGCCCCCTTGCTTTTCGGTCATCGCCATCCCCACGAGCACGCCGCGCTTCTGTTCGGCGGGCAAGAACCGTGGGTCGTACGTCATCGTGGCGATCCGCGGCTCCCACAAGCGGGCCAGCTCGGGCTCGCGCCTGAGCGGCGGCACGGCGGCGTAGGTCATCGAGATCGGACAGCCGTGGCCCGATTCGTTCTGGCCGGCCACCAGGAACATCGCCGCCCGCGCCGCGTGCGCTCCCTCGCGCGGTTGCGCCCAGGGGAGATTGTGCAAGCCGAACTCGACGGAAAGCCGCATCAACTCGTGCCACGCGGGGTGAAAGCGCACCTCGTCGATCCGCTCGCCGCGGGCATCGTGGGTGTGCAGGACGGGCGGATTGTTATTGGCGTCGAAGCCCCAGGCAATGGCCTCCTCGCCGCCGAGGATTCTTCCCAGTTCAACCGCCCGATCTTCGATCCAGCCGGCCCCTTCGCGCCGGACCGCCTCGCAAAGCGCCCGATCGCTCGTAAACAGGTTGTACCCGACCAGCGGCGGCGCCTGGTTTTCGACTTCATGCGTGGGCATGCGACGGTTCCTTGTGTGAGATCCGGCCGAAGCGCGGACGACCTGCAGGACAGCCTGCCGTGATTATCGCATGGCGGCGGAACTTCGAACAATCACCCGCCGAGCTCCATTATCTCGCCCGGCAGGATCGCGCCGCCGATACCTGGGGCGACCAGCTCCACGCCTAGCGCATCTGAAAGCGGCCAAGTAGCAAGCTGCGTCGCTGGACGCGGCAGCTCGGCAGAGCGATAATCGGCCCGTCCGCGACAAATCTGTAAGACGCGTAAGACACATTGATCGCGAAGAAAGATGGCTGGCCATGAGAGCAACCCCGATCGCCTCGATTTTGATAGCGCTCTTTGCTTGTGGCTTCGCAGGAGGCATCGACCGCAGCGTTCTGTTTGCGGGCGAAACGAAGCTCAACAATCTCGTTTCCCAACTGCTCGAAGCCGCTTCGATTTCGAAGGCCGGCAATGCGTTTACGTTTGCACGCCCACGCGCCGGCTGGATTTTCATTTCCGCCGCGTACAAGGGAAAAGGTAAGGTCAGCATCGTTCTCGACAAGGCGTCCGGCGGTGACGCGGTCATTTCCCATCACGCTGATGGGGGCAATCTTGATGAAGCGGTGCGTTATGTGGCGAAGGGAGAGCACCAGATCCAGGTCGACTGCGAGGGCGAAATCAGCGTCGACAAACTTGTCGTGAAGGCGATACCCGAGCTCATCCACTGCGGGCTGGGTTTCAATCCCGCGATCAAATCCTACGGTCTTTATGACATGGAATTTCTCAAGAAGGACGTTCTGCCAAATGTCACCACCTTGATTGTCCCCCATAACATTGAACTTTCCCAGCCAGTCGTTGACGCCTGGCACGCCCTGGGGAAGAGGTTTGTCGCCGAAGTCGGGATCCATGCTCAGGGCAAAACAGCGGACGATCATTTCAAGTACTGGACCTCCTTTGTGGACAAGGCTCCGTTCCTGGACGGGATCCTTATCAATGAATTCATCGTGAACAACCCTTCGACAAGACCGGGCACGACCATCAGCCCCCAGCGTCAGGAGCGGATGGAACAGGAGCGGCAACGGCACCGCGTTTTTGAAGAGACCATCCAACAAATGCGTGCTGATGACCGTTATCGGGAAAAGACGTTCTATGCCTACGTCGGCGGCAGCGGAAAAAAATTAAACCAGGAGATGATCGGCCCGACTTTCGTGCGCACGCTGATCGACTGCGACTATCGCATCGCTCTCGAACGCTATATCTTCGAGGTGTCCAGCGAAAAAGCGTCCAAAGACGTCTTGCAAACGTTTATCGATGGCATAGCAGACTGGGAAGACAAGGAGCCCGGAGTCAAAGAGCACATGGTGATCGCGTTCGGCCTGTTTTCCATGCCTCCCGGCGGCATCAACAAGCAACCGAACGTCGATTACCACGTCTGGATGGACCAGCAGATGAATATCGTGGCCAATCATCCGGCGATGTCGGGCATGGGTGGACTGGAATGGTGGACGTCGATTCTAGCAGACGAGGAAACCGTGCGATTCGTCGGAAAGTTGTACCGGCACTACGCCATCGAGG